>NZ_CP042466.1:2192500-2345000 GCF_008330225.1 Geobacter sp. FeAm09
GACATCGACTTCAGCCGCATCCAGGTCTACGTGGGCAACTACGACTTCTGGTACCACGCCAGCCAGTTGAACCTGAAGCAGCGCCAGAACGAGAACCGCAAGGTGTCGGAGAAGGCCGAGGAGTTGAAGGCCTTTATCCAGCGTTTCTCGTCCAACGCCTCCAAGGCCAAGCAGGCCACCTCGCGCAAGAAGCTCCTGGACAAGCTGACCCTGGAGGAGATGCCGGTGTCGTCGCGCAAGTACCCCCACGTCATGTTCAAGCCGGAGCGCCCCTGCGGCGACATCATCCTGGAAATAACCGGTCTCACCAAGGAGATCGACGGGGTCAAGGTTCTGGACAACCTGGACCTGATCGTGCGCAAGAACGACAAGATCGCTTTTGTGGGGGGCAACGGCCTGGCCCGCACCACCCTGTTCCAGATCCTGGCCGGAGAACTGGAGCCGGACAGCGGCTCGTTCCGCTGGGGGGTGACCATCACCAACGCCTATTTCCCCAAGGAGAACGCCGGCTATTTCGACAAGGACCTGAGCCTGATCGACTGGCTGGGGCAGTATTCCCCCCCACCGAGGGTGAGACCTTTGCCCGCGGCTTCCTGGGGAGAATGCTCTTCTCCGGCGACGAGGCGATGAAGAAGACCTCGGTGCTCTCCGGCGGCGAGCGGGTGCGCTGCATGCTCTCCCGCATGATGCTCTCCGGCGCCAACGTGCTGATCCTGGACGAGCCGACCAACCACCTGGACCTGGAGTCGATCACCGCCCTGAACGACGGGCTGATCGCCTACCCGGAGGTGGTGCTGTTCGCCTCCCACGACCACGAGTTCGTCTCCACCATCGCCAACCGGATCGTCGAGATCACCCCCGGCGGCGTGATCGACCGGGTCATGGCGTTCGACGAGTACCTGGAGAGCGACGACGTGAACCGGGAACGGGACGAGCTGTACCACGGCCATGCGGAGCTGACCCTGTAAGGATCACGTTATCCGTCCCCCTCCCAACCCGTGAAACGCCCCGCCGGCATCCGCCGACGGGGCGTTTCCATGCCTGCACAAAAATACATTTGCATCCCAAACGGATCATGGCAATATACACTGGACGATCACGTCATAAGCGCCATGCGGACGGCGCGATGATCGGTAGGGCGAGAAGACTATCCACACGAACGGGGACACCATGCGAGACAACGACGACCTGGAACAACCAGAGGAAGAAGAGACCGAAGGCGAGAGCTTTGCCGAACTGTTCGAGCGGAGCGCACGGCAGCAGAGCGCCTGGCTGGAGCCGGGGCAGAAAATAACGGCGCGGGTCTTGAAGGTCGGCACGGAATGGATTTTCATCGATACCGGCCAAAAGGGCGAAGGCGTCGTGGATGCGAAGGAGCTGCAGGACCTGGACGGCCATGTCACCGTTGCGCCAGGCGACAGTATCGCCGCCTACTTCCTCTCGTCGAGCCACGGCGAGATGCGCTTCACCACCAGGATCGGCGGCGGGGCATCGGGCAACGCCCACCTGGAAGAGGCTTTCCAGAGCGGCGTTCCGGTGGAAGGGGTGGTGGAGAAGGAGATCAAGGGGGGGTACGAGATCAAGCTGGCCGGCTCGGCCCGCGCCTTCTGTCCCTTCTCCCAGATCGCCCTGCGCCGCATCGACGACCCGGCCGCCCTTATCGGCACCCGCCTGCCGTTCCGTATCACCGCCTACGGTGAAAAGGGACGCAACATCGTGGTCTCCCGCCGCGTCCTGCTGGAAGAGGAGCAGCGCCGGCTCAGGGAAGAGGTCCAGGCCGGCATCAGCGAGGGTATGACGGTCGGCGGCACGGTCACCTCCCTGAAGGAGTATGGCGCCTTTGTGGATATCGGCGGCCTGGAGGGGCTGCTCCCCATCTCCGAGATCGGCTGGAGCAGGATCAAGGAAGTGGGCGAGGTGCTGAGCGTCGGCCAGCAGATCAAGGTGGTGGTCAAGAGTATCGACCGGGAGAAGGAGCGCATCTCCCTGAGCCTCAAGGACACCCTGGCCGACCCGTGGGACCTGGCGGTGCAGACCTATCCCGAGGGTTCCTTCCATACCGGCGTCGTTTCCCGCCTGGCCCCGTTCGGCGCCTTCATCACCCTGGCCGACGGCATCGACGGACTGATTCACATCTCGAAGCTGGGAGGCGGCAAGCGCATCAACCACCCGCGCGAAGCGCTCAAGGAGGGCGAAACCGTCGAGGTCAAGGTGGAGAGTGTGGACCGCACCGAACGGCGCATCTCCCTGAGCCTGGCCGGTGCGGCCCGGGCCGCCGAAGAGGAGGAGGCCACCCTGGCCGACTTCCGCCGCCAGGCGGACGCGGCGCCCAAGGGGATGGGGACCCTGGGAGACCTGCTGCGGGCCAAGACCCAAAAGAAGGGGAAATAGCCCCCTCTCCCTTCCCACCGATACTCCGTAGCACGCAGGGCAAGGAACGACGGCAGGCACGTTTCCTTGCCCTGTCTGTTTTTCACCGCCCGCCGCAAATCCCCACATTGATCCGCAAGGCGCCGACCGGCCGGGGCAAAAAAAGCGTTGACAGGATGACCGGAATCATATAGTTTAATATTAAACAATATGACATTAACCAATTAACCGGAAAGATCCCATGAAACCGACCGACACCACAACCTACCGCGCCCTGAACACCTACACCAAGCTGATGCGCGCCGCAGAATCGGTGACCGGCCGCGTGGGGCGCACCATGGCGGCCGCCGATCTGACCATCAGCCAGTTCGGGGTGCTGGAGGCGCTGCTGCATAAAGGCCCCCTCTGCCAGCGGGACATCGCGGCCAAGATCCTCAAGAGCACCGGCAATATCACCCTGGTCATCGACAACCTGGAAAAAAGGGCATTGGTACGGCGCGAGCGCACCAGCGAAGATCGGCGCTACCTGACCATCCAGCTCACCGACCAAGGGCTGGGGTTGATCCGCGAGGTCTTTGCCAGGGTCGAGGCGGCCATTGTGGCGGAAATGAAGGCCCTTACCAACGATGAGCAGGAGGCCCTGGGCATCCTGTGCAAGAAACTCGGCTTACGGGAAAGGAGGGGCTAAAGGCGGTACCGCAAAAAAAATTACCCTGATAGTTCGATATTCAATCACATCATTTCAAATCAATTGCAGCGAAAGGAGCATCACCATGAAACGCATCATCACCACACTCAGCACGATCGTCGCCCTGGCCCTGCCCGGCCTTGCATCCGCCTCCAGCTGGACCATCGACCAGGACCACTCCAATGTCGGTTTCAAGGTCAAGCACCTGATGGTAAGCAACGTCAAAGGCGAGTTTCGCACCTTCAACGGGACCCTGGAGATCGACGACAAGGACGTGACCAAGTCAAAGGTTTCCGTCAACATCGAAACCCCCTCCATCACCACCGGGGTCACCAAACGTGACGACCACCTGAAAAGCCCCGACTTCTTCGACGTGACCAAATACCCGACCATGACCTTCGCTTCCAAAAAGGTCAAAAAGGCCGGCAACAACAAGCTGAAAGTCTACGGCGACCTTACCCTGCACGGCATAACCCGGGAAGTGGTTCTTGACGTGGAAGGCCCCACCAAGGCCTACAAAGATCCCTGGGGCAACACCAAACGCGGCGCAACCGCAACCACCAGGATCAACCGCAAGGACTTCGGCCTGACCTGGAACAAAACCATAGAAGCGGGCGGCGTGATGGTCGGCGATGAGGTAACCATCTCCCTGGAAGTGGAATTGCTGCAGAAAAAATAGCGTCGGGCCTGCTGTACGGCTCGACACGGCATCGCCATCCCCTGGGGGCCGGAGGACCGGTTCGGCTTCCCGGCGCTCCGGTCCCCCGGGGGGATGCATGAGGAAAACGACCATGAAACCTGCACTACCGACACTGTTCATCTCCCACGGGGCGCCGACCCTGCTCATAGACCCGGTACCGACCCGCGACTTCCTGGCCACGCTGGGCGCCGACATGCCACGGCCGCAGGGGATCGTCTGCATCTCGGCCCACTGGACCACCCGTGCCCCCCTGACGACCCATACGGCGCAGCCGGACCTGATCTACGACTTCGGCGGTTTTCCCGATGAACTCTACCGCATGACCTACCCGGCGCCGGGCAACCCGTCACTTGCCGAACGCGTCACCCAACTCCTGGAGAATCGCGGCATCGAGACGGGCCGGGACATGGCCCGGGGACTCGACCATGGGGCCTGGGTGCCGCTCAAGCTGATGTATCCCCACGCGGATATCCCGGTG
The DNA here is from genome assembly GCF_008330225.1 of Geobacter sp. FeAm09. NCBI lineage: Bacteria > Pseudomonadati > Thermodesulfobacteriota > Desulfuromonadia > Geobacterales > Geobacteraceae > Geobacter > Geobacter sp. FeAm09. The sequence goes on from NZ_CP042466.1 coordinate 2,196,737, forward strand.
GTCCAACTGTCGGTGCAACCGCACCTGGGCCCGGCCCACCATGCGGCCATCGGCGCGGCCCTCCGCCCCTTGCGGGAGGAGGGGGTGCTGATCCTGGCCAGCGGCTCGGCGACCCACAATCTCAGGGATTTTTTCGGACGGGCACTCGACGCGCCGCCGCCACAGTACGTCAAGGAGTTCGATGACTGGCTCTGCCGGGCCGTGGAGGCCGACGACCGGGACTCGCTGCTGGAGTACCGGGACAGGGGGCCGAACGCCCTGGCCAACCACCCGACGCCGGAACACTTCCTGCCGCTGTTCGTCGCCATGGGGGCCGGAGGCCAGGGACGGGTCCTGCACAGGGCCTTCACCTACGGGGTCATCTCCATGGGCGCCTTTGCCTGGGAATGAGGGCTGAGAGGGGGCCCGGGGCGGGGTAACACCGCTTCTTCATCCCAAGGTGCTGATCCTTACCACGTTGATGTCGGCGCCCAGGACCCCCAGCAGCCGCCCCCCGTTGTCCCGGAGCGGCACCGCGATGGTGCAGCAGAACGCCCCGGTCGCCGCCGACCGGTACAACTCCGAAATAAAGGTATTCCCGCTCTCTTTCACCCCCCTGAACCAGGGACGGTTCTCCCATGTCTTGCCACAAGCCTCCGCGCCGTAAGCGGGATCGCCGGCCGCCAGGCTGTCGGCGGCAACGTTCGCGGTAACCTGACGTCCCGCCGCATCGGTGATATAGAAAAGCTCCACAAAGGGGTTGCGGCGGATGGCCTCGCGCAGTTCGCGCTCCTGCCGGCTGCGCTCCATGGAACGAAGCGCCTCGCCCGCCGCGATCCTCTCCACCGCCTCGGCGGCGCTGTAGTGGGCCGTGAGGCGGAAGGCCCCCAGCAGGAGCAGCAGGTTGTCGGTGATGGAGCCGATGGCGGCGACCTCGTCCATGACCTTGGTGGATACGGATGAGAGCGCCCCCGCCATGTGCGAGGTTGTCTCAATGGAGGCCGAGACCTGGGCCGTGGTGACGCTCTGCTGCTCCACGGCCGTCGCGATCCGGGTCACCTGGTCCTTGACCTGTTCAAAGGAGTCGGTAATGGTGTGCAGCGACTCCTCCACCTCCCCGATCCTGGCGCGGGCATTCATCACCTCCTGGGAGGCGTCCTTCATGGCTGCCCCGGTCTTGTGGGACTCGCGCTGCACGGCCGAGATTTTTTCCGCGATCCGGGCCGTGGCGTCAATGGTGCGCGCCGCCAGGTTGCGCACCTCGTCCGCCACCACGGCGAATCCCCTGCCATGCTCCCCGGACCGCGCCGCCTCAATGGACGCATTGAGCGCCAGCAGATTGGTTTGATCGGCAATGTCGTTGATCACCGAAACGATATTCCCGATCTCCACGACGCTCCTGTTCAGCGCCCCTACCCCTCCCGCCAACTCTTCCGTTGCCGTGCCAACCCTGGCCGCCGCTTCCACGGCGCGCCCGGCCGTTTCCTTGCCGCGGTTCACGATTTCCCTGGCACTCATGGAAGTGTCGGCCGCCAGGGAGGCGTTCCGGGCGATGCCCGCGATAGTCTGGGACATTTCCTCGGCCGCGGTGGCGATGGCGTGCGCCTCGCACTGCTGCTGGCCGGCGCTGGCGGTGCATTGTTCGGCAGCCCCCTGCAGGTTGACGGTCGATGAAAAAAGCCGTCCCGAGGCGGCAATGATCTTTATCAGCGTCTGGTCCAGGAACCCGGACATTTCATTCAGGGAATGCGCCAGGCTTCCGGCCTCACCTGCAACCGTTCCAGGAGCGGCGGCACGGATATGCCCCTGGGTGATGGCCGCCACCTGTGCACCATGCCCCTCGAGCGTTCGCTCCAGGCGGCCGGCAAGGAGCACCATCACCGCCGTGAGTCCGGCCAGCCAGGCGACGATCCAGGCAAGGGCCGTCATCAGCAGAGATCCCATCGCCTGGGAGGGGACGCTGCCGGACAACCGCAGGGCGCAGTGGGTGGTGAGACCGGCGATAAATAGGATATTCAGGGAAACAACCGGGAAGATGATGCGGAGTTTCAAACGGTGCGTCATTGCAGCTTCTCCTTCGTTGGGGAAGAATGGGTGCCCATGAATTTGCAACATCAGGACCAAACGGGAAACCTCCCGGAATCGCGTTGGATTGCCCGTTCAGGGCGCATCCATGCTGCCCCATTACCGGGCACGGCGACCAAATTGTGTGCAGGGTCATGGGCCGAAGACGCAAAACGGGCCGCTTTCCGGGAAAGCGGCCCGCCCTTGTCGGTGACTGGTGCGTGGTTATGGTTTCAGGATGCCCGGATTGCGGCTTTGTCGCCCTTGCCGGGGATTTCCCGGGGGCGGTGCTTCCAGGTGGCGGATCCGCTCTAGTTTGCCGTGGTGGGGACGATGGTTTTCAGATAGGAGACGAGAGAAGCCAGGTCGGGAGATTTGGACGGGAGGGCCTTCCCCTTGAGCGCTTTCACGATGCACCGGTTTACAACCTTTGCAAGCTTTTCGGGGTCGGAAGCAGCGGACTTTTCCAACCCTTTGCCTCCGGGATGGCAACTGGCGCAACTTTTGCCGTTGGTCCCCAGGGCAACGCTGTTGAACAGCTCCTTGCCCCGCTCGGGGGAAGGCGAAACGGCAGCCATCACGCAACTTGCCGATAGCGCCAACAGGGCGGGAATTGCCAAGGTCGTCTTCATGGTATTCCTCCTTGAACGAGATGGACTCATATCAAGAGATGCTACCCGTGAACTCGGAATTGTCAAATTGCCTTGCCAACGACCGTCAGAACGGCGGAAAACATCCCTGCGAAGGCGCCGGGGCAGCGGTATACACATTTGCCGCAGGCGCAGGTTTGGAATAGAGTGTGAAAAATCAGTATTATCTGCCGAAAAGGAGATGCACCATGCGACGCACCCATGCCCTGATTTTACTTGCTGCACTGTTTGCCCTGACCGCAACCACGGCCTGCACCAAGAACGACGCCAACAGGCCGGTGGAAAAATCCTCCGAGCAGACGGCAGCTCCTGCACAGAAACTGACCGGGGAACAACTCTTCAAAAGCAAATGCGCCCAATGCCACAAGATCAAGGATCAGGGCGGCGTGGTCGGCCCCGACCTGACGGCCATCGCCTCCCGGAAGGATGCCGCCAGCCTCCAGGATTTCATCAAGGACCCCAAAAAGCAGAACCCCTCTACCGCCATGCCGTCATTCGCCGATCTGCCGGCCGACGACATCAAGGCTATTGCCGACTACCTGGGCAGCCTCAAGTAGTCCCATCCTTTTGCATACCCGACACGACAAAGGGCTAGCCGTCAAGCTAGCCCTTTGTCGTGTCGGGACACGTATCCAGTAACGCCTCCCCGGCTATTCATCATCCGAGCGAATCTTGCGCTTTACCCGCGGCTGGATCTGAACGTTCTGCGCCGGCGCCGCTCCGGCCGGAGCGACGGTCGGTTGGGAAGCTGGGTTCGGCGGGGCGGCCTGGGGGGACGCCGGCTTGTCCTGGGGTTGGGCCGGCGGCTGCGCCGGCGCGGCCTGCTGAACCGGTGGCGGCGTGGTGGCCGGCGCCGCTGCTCCAGCCTGCACCGCCTCTATATGCAGGGGCTTGGCCCTGGCCTTGTAACGCGCGGGAATCTCATACTCCTTGTTGGTATAGTGGGCTATCCCCCGCCTGTCGGTCCAGGTATAGACATCGGCCTGGGCGCTGGATGCTGCCACCAGCAACATAACCGCCAGCAATTGCTTCATGGTTCCTGTTCCTTCTTTCTTACTCCGTTATATGCCCCGCGTCACGGCTCAATGGCCTATCCCGAGGGCGACCAGCAAAAAAATCCTCCAGCCGAGCATGGCCACCGTGGCGCCGGCGCACAGCAGGGCCAGAAGCCGATGCACGGCATTCTCCTCCGTACGCTCCTCATACCCCAGAAGCAGACCCAGGACGATCCCGCCGATTATGCCGCCGCCATGGGCCCAGTTATTGATGCCGGGCATGAGGAAACCGAAGAGCACCAACCCGAACACCCAGCCGCTTACCTCCCGAAAGACCATGGCCCCATAGGTGCCGCCACGGCTGCGGCCATAGTAGAGCAGCGACCCAATGAGACTGCAGATGGCCCCCGAGGCGCCGATGGTGAAAGGGACCCCGGCCACGTAGGAAACCAGGTAGCCGCAGACCCCACCCAGGGTATAGATGACGAACATGCGGCTCGGCCCGTACTCCTGGGTGACCCAGGGGGCGATCTGGCGCAACGCCATCAGGTTGAAGACCAGGTGCAGGATGCCGCCGTGCAGGTAGTTGGCGGTGAGCACCGTCCAGTACCAGTGATACCTGTCGATGGGCACCGTGCCGCTCGCTCCCAGCAGCAGCAGGCTCGTCTGGTCCGGGCTGAGGAAGCCCAGCAGCCCGGCGGCGTTCCCGCTCCCCATGCCGAGGATGAGGGAGAAGGCATAGATAACGATGGTGACGGTGATGACGGCCTTCACCAGCCAGGCCCCGTCAAAACCGCCCCGAACCCAGGCCGTGGGCCGCCACCAGGCGCTGGAACGTTGCGCCCCGCACCAGGAACAGACGGATTCTTCGCTGCCGATCAGTTGGCGGCAGCGGGGGCAGAGCATTGCCTTTTGCGTCATTACGGTAACTCCATTGATGATGTTATTGCCCGTTTCAGCCAAGCGCCCCCAGCACCTTCAACAGGTGGGGCACCATCTGCTTCTTGCGGGACATGACCCCCTTCAATTCATACAGGCGGGGCTCCAGCTGGGGATAGCCCATGATATGGGCCAGTTCGTTTTTCCCCTCCACCAGGAACAGCGTGCTTTCGGTGTAGATGTCGGTCACCATGAGGCCCGCCATGTGCAGCCCCTCCTCTTCCTTGACCTGCTTGAGCACCTGGCGCAGATTGTCCTTGATCTCGTAGAACTCATCGAAGCCGACCACCTCCACTTGGCCGACGCCGAAGAGGGTATCATGGGCCGTGAAGTGCTTGAAGTCGGAGCGGACGGCCTTTTCCAGAGATCCATAGGCACTGAAGCCGCTGCACGAGGAGAAGATGTCCCTGCCGAAGGCCACGTGGTCCAGGCCGGCCCGCTCTTCCAGCCAGGCCACCATTTCCCGGTCCCGGTCGGTGGTAGTGGGAGATTTGAGGATGACCGTATCGGACATGATGCCGGCCAGGAGCAGGGCGGCGATGGGCGCTTCCGGTTCCACCCCCCGTTCCCGGTAGAGGGTCGCGACCACCGTGCAGGTGCTCCCCACCGGGGCCGTCATGAACGTAATCGGCTGGTTGCTGGGGGGATTGCCCAGCTTGTGGTGGTCGATCACCTCCAGGATCTCCACCGTTTCGGCCCCCGGTACCGCCTGTCCCAGCTCGTTGTGATCCACCAGGATCAGGGCATAGGGGAAGGAGGCCAGGAGCGACGACTTGGTGGCAACCCCGGCGATGGAGCCGTCCTCTTCCACGGCCACCACCGCAGGCTCGCCCGAGTGGAGCAGCTTGAGGCGCAGATGCTCCAGCGGCTCGCCGACGCCGATCCGCTCGAATCCCGGTTCGACAAAGCGGGCCAGGGGAGTGGAGAGGCGGGCCAGCCACGCCGCCGTGGCGGTGTCGTGGGGCGTCGAAAGGATCGCGACGCCGGCCTCCCGTCCCCGGGCGACCAGATCGTCCCCCACCGCCAGTCCGCCGGTCACCACCAGAATCCGCACCCCCCTGTCGATGGCCGACTGCTGGATCGAGGGGCGGTCGCCGGTCATGACCAGCATGGTCGCCGGGTCATAGCCGGCAATCCTGGAGAGGAAGGATTCCTCTTCCATGGCGCCGATGAAGAGATGGAGATGTTCCAGCTCGCCCGACGGGGCCCCGCACAGGAAGGTCGCATCCAGACTGCCGGCCAGGGCGGCAAGCGAGCTGTCCACGCCCCGTTTGCGGTCGGAACCGGCCACCAGATACTTTTCCGAAAGCTTGAGCAGCGAGACGATGCCGATGGGGGCATTCGCCCCATCCACCACCGGCAGTACCCGGATGCTGTGGCGATGGAACAGCGCCAGGGCATCCTTGAGCGGCATCTCCGCACCGGCGGTGACCGGCTGGCGTTTGATGACGTCGCGCACCTTGGGGTGGATATCGGCCAGATAGAGCGGCAACTCGATGCCGAGCCGGCCAAGGATATAGACGGTCTGGGGATTGGGCGAGCCGGCCATGGCGGCCTTGACATTGTCGTGGCCGAGGCGCTTCTTCAACTCGGTGTAGCCGATGGCCGCAGCTATGGAATCGGTATCGGGGTTCTTGTGCCCGATGACGTATATCTGTTTGTTCATGATTGCTCCTGCGTGTTTTTGTGGGGCCAGTATAGGGGTGGCCGGCGACATTGTCAAACAGCCCCGCAGCTCCCATGCCGGCAGAGCGCCGCATGGCGGATTTACATTGGCGCAAATTCGTGCTACATGTCCATTTTACGATATGTTACGAGCCCCAAAAGGAGCCGCCATGAAAACTGCGTTGCGCATACTGCTCGGACTGATTCTTCTGACGGCCTCACTGGCAAAACTGAGCAACATGTCGGGCTTCGTGGCGGTGCTGCACTCGTATCGCATCTTCCCCCCGGGACTGCACTGGCCGGCGGCAATCGTGGTCAGCGGCTCCGAACTGGCGGTCGGTTCGTGGCTCTGGTGGGGCCGCCGCCTGCGGCAGGCGGCCTGGACGTCGTCGGCGTTGCACGGCGTCTATGCCTGTTTCGCCGCATTCATGCTCCTGCGCAACGTGCCGATTCTCAACTGCGGCTGTTTCGGCTCCTACCTTGCCCGCCCCCTTTCCTGGATGACGGTGGGGCAGAACCTGGTACTGGTGGCCCTGTCCCTGCTGCTGGTCCGGCTCGCCCGCCCGACCGCATCGTTATATATCCGCTGAGCAGCACCGGCACGCCAGGAAGCACCGCATGCCCGGCCAGACACCGGCAGCGAGAGGTTTCCGGTTGTAACTCCCCGTCATTACGGTACAATGAAACCGAACCGAGCTGTCCGATCACGCATCAACCAAGGAGGATATCATGGGGTCAAGAGCACGTGAAATCATCGGCATGGATGTGGATGAACTCATCGATCTGTTACGGCGGGCCTTTTGCGATGAGTGGTTTGCCTATCATCAGTACTGGCTGGGCGCCAAGCTGGTGAAAGGCCCCATGAAGGACGCGGTCGGGGCCGAACTGCTCCAGCACGCCACCGAGGAGCTGCTGCACGCCGACATGGTGGCCCTGCGAATCATCCAGCTCGGCGGAACCCCGGTCACCAAGCCGGAAGACTGGTACAAACTGTCCAACTGCGGCTACGACGCCCCGGACGATCCCTTCGTCAAGACCATCCTCGACCAGAACATCAAGGGCGAACAGTGCGCCATCGGCGTCTATAGCCGGCTGCTGGAGATGACCAAGGACAAGGACCCCATCACCCACAACATGGTGTTGCAGATCCTCCAGCAGGAGATCGAACACGAGGAAGACCTGCAGGCGCTCATGGAGGATTTCGAATTGATGATGAGGGCCTTCAAGGGGTAAGAGGACCACATCCCCATCAATAATCCACCGGGAGTTCCGCATGGCCGATAGTGATGCGCGCAAGGAATTCGACAACGGCCTAGCCCTGTTCAAGGCCGGCAATATCCTGAGGGCGCTGGGGCATTTCGAAAAATCCATGGCGGCGCAGCCGACTCCCCTCTGCGCCTCATATTACGCCTATTGCATGGCCAAGGAACGGGGCCATGTCACCAGAGGGGTGGCCCTGTGCCGCGAGTCATTGGCACAGGAACCGGACAACCCGGCCCATTATCTGAACCTGGCCCGCATTCACCTCCTGGGGCCGGACAAGGAGGCCGCCCTCACGGTTCTCAGGGAGGGGATGCAGCACGCCCATGATCCGGAGCTGGCGGCGCTGCTGGAAGCGGTCGGCATGCGCAAACCGCCGGTCATGTCGTTCTTGCGGCGCGACAACCCCATCAACAAATTCCTCGGCATCCTGCTGACGAAACTCGGCATGCGCTAGCTTCCCGTGCGGCCAGTCATGGGACGCCCGGCAGAATGCCGTTGAACGGGGTGGCGCCACGGGAGGAACCGATGCTTCTCCATACCATCACGATCTTCCTCGGTTCGTTCCTCCTGTTCCAGCTCCAGCCGCTGGTCGGCCGTTCCATCCTTCCCTGGTTCGGCGGCGGGCCGGCCGTCTGGGCGACCTGCATGGTCTTCTTCCAGGCCGGGCTTCTGGCCGGTTACTCCTATGCCCACGGCGTCTCGACCCTGAACCGGACGCGGCAGGCCTGCGTCCATGGCGGACTCCTGATCGCCTCACTCATCCTGCTGCCGCTCTCCCCTGCCGCAGAGGTCTGGAAACCTGTCCCGGGAAGCCCCCCGGCGCCGACGATCCTTTCGCTCCTGGCGACCACGGTCGGCGTGCCGTATCTCGCCCTCTGCGCCTCCGCGCCCCTCGTCCAGCACTGGTTCCTGCAGGATTTCCCGCAGCGTTCGCCCTACCGTCTCTACTCGTTCTCCAACATCGCGTCCCTGCTGGCCCTGGCCAGTTACCCGTTCGTCGTCGAGCCCCTGCTCTCCCTCCGGCATCAGGCCCTTGTCTGGAGCTGGGGATTCGGCCTCTACTGCCTGGCCTGCGCCGCCTGCGTCCTGCGGCCGGTACTGTTCGGCACGCCTCGCACCGCCACGGCTCAGGAAGACCCGCCGCAGGAGCGGAGGGGGGATGCGGCCGGGCCGGCGATCTCCGGCGGCGACCTGCTCTTCTGGCTGCTGCTCTCGGCCTGCGGCTCGGCCCTGCTCCTGGCCACAACGAACCAGCTCTGCCAGGAGGTAGCGGTGATCCCCTTTCTCTGGATTGCCCCCCTCGCCCTCTACCTGCTCAGTTTCGTCATCTGCTTCCGCAACGACCAGAGCTACGACCGGGTCCTGTGGGGTATCCTCCTGCCCGGCTTTCTGGTTCCCGCCTGTTCGGTCTTCGTTTTGGGGGCCAGGGTATCGTTGCCGCTGCAGATCATCGTCTATCTGGCCGCGCTGTTCGCCGGCTGCATGGTCTGCCACGGCGAGTTGGTGCGCTCCCGCCCCCACCCTACCCGCCTGACGGCCTTTTACCTGGCACTGTCGGCAGGCGGGGCCCTGGGCGGCATGTTCGTCGCACTGGCCGCTCCGGCCCTGTTCACCAACTTCTGGGAGTATCCGGTCGCGTGGTGGGCCACCTGCCTCACCGTCGTTGCCGTCTGGCATCGCAGCGGCCTCTTCCGCCGCGCCCCGAACTGGCTGCTGCCGCTCGCCGGCTGCGGCATCGCCCTGCTTGTCATTACCACGGCACGGCCGCTGCTGAGCTATATGCCCTATACCGACATGGTTGCCCGCAATTTTTACGGGGTCCTGCGGGTGATACGACACCAGGAGAGCTCCGGCGAAATGCGTACCTTGATGCATGGCGCCATCACCCACGGCATCCAGTTCGTGGAACCGGGAAGACGCCGTCGCGCCACCTCCTACTACGGCCCCGAGAGCGGCATCGGGCTTGCCCTGCTCCACCATCCGCGCCGCATCAGCCACCTGCCGCTACGGGTCGGCGTGATCGGTCTCGGGACCGGTTCCATTGCGGTATATGGACTTCAGGGCGACCTGTTCCGCTTTTATGAGATCAACCCGGCGGTCATCGCCATTGCCCGTGAACGGTTTTCCTACCTTGCCGATTCCGCCGCCCGCATCGAGACGGCGACCGGCGACGCGCGGCTGACGCTGGAAACTGAGCTGGCATCGGGCCGGCAACAGCGGTTCGACATCATGGTGGTGGACGCCTTCAGCAGCGACGCCATCCCGATCCATCTTCTGACCCGGGAATGCTTCGCCGTGTATGGCCGCCACCTGCGCCCCGACGGCATCATCGCCATCAATGCCACCAACCGGTTCCTCGACCTCGCCCCCCTCATCAGGACCGAGGGAGAGCTGGAAGGCTTCCGGGTGGCACCCGTCAGCTCGCCGGCCGACAGCCCGAACGGCATCTTCAAAGCCGACTGGATCCTGCTCACCCGGAACACGATCTTCATCAACGACACTACACTGCGGAACAGGCTCGCGCCCTTGCCGCCGGCGGCGGCCCGGCTCTGGACCGACGATTACGCCAGCCTGTGGCCCCTGGTGAAGTTTTAACAGCGGCTGGAGGAAAACCGGGCACCAGGCGCCCGAACCCGGCACCAATCGTTCAGCAGCCTGTTGGCACACTGCCCGCCACGAGTGCGCCGATGGGGCAACTCGCGACACAGGCGCCACAACCGGTGCAGCGTTCCGCCGACACGATGCGGGCCGCCTTGCGGTAGCCCTGCGGCTCGAGGGTTACCAGGCGCAGCAGGCAGGCCGACACGCACCGGCCGCAGCCGGAGCAGCGATCGGCTGCCACGCGGGGTACTGGCGGGGCGGGGTTTAGAACAGCCCCAGATCGAGCTGTTTCCATGTAAATTCGGGTTTTCGGGTGGTGCGGCTGAAGGGGTAGTAGCGGGGACACTTGGCGACAACGGCATTTGCCGCCTGCTTGCACGTGCGGCGGCACGAGCCGCACAGGCGATTGGGAGATGCCGGTTTCATTTCCTTGTTCCGGGGGGACATGGTTACCCTCATGGGCCGGGGGGCGGCGTGACGCGCCGCTCCCCCGGTTCAGTCATTTTCAGGCTACGAAACGTACCCAGTCGAACTCGTCGGCAATCTTGCCGGTCTGGATGCCGGTCAGGGTGTCATACAGCTTCTGGGTCAGACGCCCCACGCCCTGCCCAACCGAGACGCACTCATCCTTGTAGCAGAGTTTGCCCACCGGCGTGATAACCGCTGCCGTGCCACTGCCGAAAGCCTCGGTGATCTTGCCGTTCCTGAAATCGGCCATCAGTTCGTTCACGTCGATGGGGCGTTCCTCCACCGTGCATCCCAGGGTCGTGGCCAGTTTGAGCACCGAGTCGCGGGTGACGCCGGCAAGGATCGAACCGGAGAGGGGGGCGGTGACGATGTGGTTGCCGTAGGCGAAGAACATATTCATGGCCCCCACCTCCTCGATATAGCGCCGTTCGCGGCCGTCCAGCCAGAGCACCTGGTCGAAGCCCTTCTTCTTGGCATCGAGCCCGGCCTTCAACGAACTGGCATAATTGCCGCCGGTCTTGGCCTCGCCGGTGCCGCCGGGTGTGGCGCGCACATACTTGTCTTCCACCAGGATGCTGACCGGGTTGAATCCGGCCGCATAATAGGCACCCACCGGCGACAGGATGACATAGAAATAGTAATGGTCGGAGGTTTTCACCCCCAGCACCGGTTCGACCGCGATCATGGCGGGACGAATATAGAGGGAGGTCCCGGATGCGGTGGGAATCCAGTCGCGCTCCAGGGACACCAGCTTCTCGATGCCGTTCAAAAAGAGTTCCTCGGGAACCTCGGGCATGCAGAGGCGCTCCGCGGAGGTTTGAAAACGCCGGGCGTTCATCTCGGGACGGAACAGGGCGATCCTGCCGTCCTCCCACTTATAGGCCTTGAGCCCTTCGAAAATCTCCTGAGCATAGTGGAGCACCAGACAGGCCGGATCGAGCATGAACGGCTCGTACGGCTTGATACGGGCGTCATGCCACCCCTTGCCTGCGCTCCATTCGGCCAGAAACATCCGGTCGGTAAATATCTTGCCAAAGCCGAGATGGGACTCGTCATTGAACTTTGCCTTCATTTTATCAGCGGACAGCGGTAGTACTGAAATATCCATGAAGCGCCTCCCGAAAAGATGCCATGACAATGTCATAGTAATAATTTGTCTAGAAACTATATCAATTTTCCATAGCGCTTTCAACCCTAGTTTTGATGATGTAAAAAGGATAAAAATAAGGCATATTGTACACCGTGCGCGCCGGCTGCGGCATTCGCACCCGCGGGGACCTTCAATCGTACGGAAAAGAGGGAGGCTTTGTCATGAAGAGATTGCTGTCAGTAGCGGCCTGCATCGGGCTCATGCCCCTGTTTGCAGCGACGCAGTCCTTTGGAGAGGCCGTCAAGGATTATACCGATCCCACCACCGGCATCAGGTTTGTCCGCGTCGCCGGCGGCTGCTTCAAGATGGGCGACACCTTTGGCGACGGCGCCGGCAACGAGAAGCCGCCCCACGATGTCTGCGTCGCCGATTTCAGCATCGCAAAGCAGGAAACGACCCAGGACCAGTGGAAAAAGGTGATGGGGACCGCTCCGTCGTTTTTCAAGACCTGCGGCGATGATTGCCCGGTGGAGAACGTGAGTTGGAACGATGTGCAGGAGTTCATCGCCAAGCTCAACAAACAAAGCGGCAAGGAGTACCGCCTCCCCACCGAGGCCGAATGGGAGTATGCCTGCCGCAGCGGCGGCAAGAGCGAAAAATTCTGCGGCGGCAACGATGTGGAGGCCGTGGCGTGGTACTTCGGCACCGCGGCCGACCGTCCCCAACGCGTGGCCAGGAAGCGCCCCAACGGGCTGGGAATCTACGACATGAGCGGCAATGTGTGGGAATGGGTCAGCGATTGGTATGACGACAAGTTTTCCAGCATCAAGGACAATCCCCAGGGGCCGTCGAGCGGCGCAAACCGCGTTATCCGGGGTGGCGGGTGGTTCATGCTCCCCAAGAATGTCCGGGCCTCGGTGCGCAGCTCCCTGCCGCCGGAGCTGCATACCTACGACGTGGGGTTCCGTTTGGTCGTGACGGCCCCCTGATCGGGGGGAGGCAGGGGGCGGCTTCTCACTCCTTTTTGTAGCCGAAACGCTCCCGGCAGTGGATGCAGTTCTTATAATCGGAGCAGGGTTTGAGCAGGGAGATGAGAATCAGGTAGAGCAACATGATTTCCTGGACCACGAGGCTGATATGGTTCAGGTAGTAGGTGCGGTAGTAGCCGGGTATGGTAAAGACCATGAACTGGTTGATCTTGCAGATGATCTCCAACTGCCGCAGCCACGGGGCAAGCCATATCAGGCCGAATGCCACGGCGATCAGGCTCCCCAGCCATTTCTTGATCACCCACCGGCAGGCAAATAACTGCAGTTTTTTGCTGAAGCAGAGGAATACCCCGCTCAAAACGCTGACGATCACCGATGGCCCGATCAGGTAATTGTCCAGGTAGTGGATGCCCAGGTTGAAGGCGTTCAACTCCGCGGTGCTGCCGGATTCATGGTTGAGATAGAGCAGGACCCCGATGCAGACGACCGCCCCGAACCAGATGCAGGATGAAATGATGTGCGCGAACTTGAGTACGACACTGACGGTATTGTATTCCTGAAGTTCGCGCATGACTTAGTACCTCCCCGCCCGATACGCTTCATCTCGCTCCGTATACTATAATCCGATGTAAACAAATTGCACATACTGTATACAATGCATTTCCGAAACGGCCGCACCAGAGCGCTCCGCCGGGCACCGCGGCATCCATAAAAAAGCCCGGCAGCGCTTGGAGCGGCTGCCGGGACATTGCCGGGGCTTTGCGGCCGCCCCCGCAAGCCACTCCGAATGGTTCCGGGGCTGCTGCGGGGACGGCATCAAGAGGATTACTTGAAATCGGGATGGCAGGTCGTGCAGCCGGGACCGCTCAGGAAGGCCCCTTTCAGGTCGGTCCCGTGGCATACGGCTGTTGCGCAGGAGCTTGCGGGATACGTCCCGATGTAACCCGCATGAAGTGAAATGATGTCCTTGTTCCACTCCTGGGGGTGCGCCGAGGTCGGTCCCCCCAGATGGCAACTCGAACACGAGGGACCGCTTCCGGCAACCCCGTTCAGGTCGGTGCCGTGGCAGGATGCTACGGCACAGCTTGTGGAGCCGTTCTCTTTCACGAACTGGCTGTGCAGGGCATAGGCGTATTGGCCCCATTTGAGGGGGTGAACCTGCTGCTGGTTCCCCAGATGGCACGTGGTGCAGGCCACCCGGGAGATGCCGCCGCTCAAATCGTCTCCATGGCACTCGGTGCAGGCATAGCCGTGATCCTGCACCGCGATGGTGTGGCCCGTGGGGAGCCATGCGGGGTCGGAATGCTTGCCGGTGCTCGGATTGAGATCGGCCTGTGAGTTTCTGTCGCCGCAGCCGGAGAGCGGGAAGACAAGCAGCGACAGCAGTACAAGCGCCAAAGACGTTGTTCTTATCTGTGACATGTTTTGCACCCCTCGTTGTTTTGTCTGCCGTGGCATTTGACGCAGGAAGCCGGGTCAACCTTGCCGTCGATCTTGTGCTGGCTCAGGTAGTCGCCACGGTGCGGCAGTGAACGCTCGGGCGAATCCTTGAACTTGTCGCTCGGCTTGATCTCTTCCTTGTGGGCATGACAGTCGGCGCAGAAGGACTCCTGGTGGCAGGAAGCGCAAGCGAATTTGGAGCCTGCGTAGATTTTGTGCTTGGCCATGAAGTCCGGGGCCTTGTGATTGAGGGCTCCCCAACTGTCCGCATGGCATTCGGTGCAGTCGGGCATGCCGGTCACCGCTTCGGGGTGCACCCGGGCGACGCTGGCGGTATTGGCGCAGGCATAGAGGATGCTCATCGTGAGACCAAGCGCCGGGATCAGTATCAGGTTGCTATTTTTCACTCTTGGCCCTCCCTTCGGCGACACGCTTGGAGTCGAAGACATAGGTTAGCTTGACAAGCCCTTTCACTTCGTTGTCGAAGTCGGGATTGCGCGAGTAGTCGATATCGGCGCCCACTTTCAGACTTTCGTTGATCTCATGCGATGCCGCGACGGCCACCGTCAGGGCGTTTCGCACGTTGTTCATGCTCAGGGTGCTGTCGTAGTTCAGGTCGATGACATCCAGCGCCAGGTCCGTCTTGCCCAGCGTTTTCGAGGCGAATACCCGGTATTCCCAGTATTTCAGTTTATCCACCTTGCCATCCATGCGGTAGACGGAGAAACCGGCCGCCAGGGAGCGGGGCCGGGAGTAGGACAACTTTCCGCCATAATAGTCGGCGCCCTGGGCGATTTCGTAGTTGTGGTGCTTGTAGTCGGCCGCAATGGTGAAATTCTTGACCGGGGTGTAGGCCAGGCCGCCCCCCAGGGTCATGACCTGCTCGTTGGGGTCGATGAGCCGGTTGGTAAAACTCAGGGCGCTGGTGGTGACCCGGTAGAAGTAGTCTTTGTAGTTGATGTTGCCGAGGTTGCCGTACAGGCGCAGGTTGTCCAGGGGGACGCAGGAGATGGCATAGGCATGCTCCATCCACCCGTTGGTCAACGAATTGTAGGAGGAACGTCCCGTGATGTCGAGCTGTTTGACCGGGTGCAACCAGAGGTCGATCCCCTCTTCCTCGCGATAGCGGCTGCTGTCGGCAAACGATTTGAGAGCGCTGACGCCCACGCTGTAGTACGCAGGCATGCTGTGGACGATCCGCCCCCCGAAGAGCAGATCGTCGGCCTTGAAGCTCGGCTCGGTGACAACCGGCGAACCGATAAAAGCCGCAGCGCTGAACCCGGCCGCAAAGTCATTGCGCAGGTACAGACCGTCGAGCCGCTCCGTGGCCACGCCTTCGGCCACGAACTGGCGGCCGGCGTTGATCTGGAAGTTGTTTCTGGCGCCTTGGTAACTCAGGTAGCCGTATTGCACGTCTGCGTCGGCATAGCGGTCCCGCGCCGATTTGTCGCCCAGGTCCCCCCGCAGCCAGCCGCCGACATGGAGCGAGGTCCTGCCGCCATCCTTATCCGTATCGGCAACCGAAAGGCGCAGGTATTCGTAGGCCGGGTAGACATTCCTGCTGTCCCGGAAATCCGTTTTTCCCATGCGGAGAAAGGTAGTGGATTCGGCTGAAACAACCGTCGAGTCCGCACAAACAGGTGCCGAGACGAACAGGGTGCATGCAGCGGCAATGCCTCCAGCCATTCTCAGGGTTTGGCGGGAGATCGCCCATGGCGGCCTCCTCGAGTCATGGCTTTTCAAGATGCCCTCCTTTCTAAAATCTCTCGATTTTTGCATCCCGCTTCAATTGCTCTTCAAATTTCGTATATTCATCCATGACCCTCTGGTCCCTGAGTCGGTTCATAATGGTGCCGGCCATGCTGGTGTAATCGGCCTTGGGGTTCCTGCGCGCCTCAAACAGCTTGAAGAGGTAGAAACCGGTGCCCCTCATGGAGACGATGTCGCTCACCTCTCCCGGTTTCAGCTTGTAGACGCCTTCGACAAAATCGATGGGTATCTGATCCCAGGTGGCATAGCCCATGTCCCACGGTTTTTCATGCCCCGGCACACGCGGGTTCCCCGGGCCGGCCATTGCGGCCGCCACCGACTCGAACGTTGCGCCGGCGCGGATCTTCTTCAGCGCTTCATCCGCCGCTTCCCTGGTGCCGAAGGTCAGCATGCCGAGATGGAGGTCGGTGGTAATCCTGCTTTCGTTCTTGGTGTAATAGGTTTTCACATCCTCGCTGGTGATGTTTACCTTGGACGCGATCTGGGTATTGAAGACCCGGCGGGTCATCTCGATCCGCTTCATGTTGGCCACCTGGCGTTCCAGCTTGTCTATCTGCGCCCGATAGCCCGGGTCCTTGTCGAGTCCCAGCTTGATCCCCTGCTGGTAGAGCAGTTCCTCCTTGATGACATCGTCCAGAGTCCGGTCCGGCTGCTGGCCGTTGGTCATGCCATGGGTCTTGCTCATTTTGAAGGCGAGATCCATCTCGGTGATGGGAACGCCGTTGACCTTGGCGAGCACCTTCGGTTGCTGTTCCTGACCCGCCTGAGGAGACTGTTTCGCTTGTTCCTTGCAACCGGCCGTGCACAAAAGCACACAAGCGGCTGCAACCACGCCACAACGGTAAATACGCATGAACTGATCCTTCCTGAAGTGATAACGGGCGGTACATCCGTTGAGATCTTGAAAACCGGCGGGCCGGTCAGGGCCCGCCGGGTGGGACAATCCCGGTTACGGCGTCCAGGTGCCTACGTGGGCGTAGGTCTGGTCGAGCAACTGGAAGGCAAAGCTTGGGTTGTGGACGCCACGGCTGGCATCGTCCTGTACCAGCACGGTGTTCCAGAGCGCCTTGGCGATGATGCCGTTGACGCCTGCCGCCGTGACGGTGGCGTTGGCGTTGACGCCGGAACCGTCGGCGCCGGCCAGGTAGCCGGTACAGTTGAAGTTGACGCCGTCACCGGAATCGACGCACCCCTGCACCAGGGCATTGTTGTTATTCGGATCGGCCAGGAAGGCATCCCGGCTGCCGGTGCCGATAAACCACCTGCGGGTTACGCCGCCGCTGGTGACATCGACCTGGCCGGACCTGTTGGCGACCAGCACGGCGCTGCCCGTCGGAGCGGCGGTGTTCTGCTTGATCTGCAGAATGGCGTAGCCAATGGCGGTCTTGATGGCCAGCAACTTGGCGTCAAAGGTCGTCTGGACGGACTCGGCGCTATAGGCGGTGTGGCACTTGTTGCAGACGTCGGTGGTGGCTTTGAAATCATGGCGCGTCTGGCCTGCTTCGGACAGGGTCAGATCCAGGGTGGTCAGCTCCATGTGGCAGGTGACGCAGGTATCCGCGATGTAGGAGTGCTTGGAGCGGGTGGACGGGCTGTTGTAGGTGGTGCTGCCCAGCCAGTAGCCGTTACGGCCCATCAGCACGTCGCCCTGGCAGGCCTCGTGGGGCGCGCCGTAGCTGGCAAGGGTACCGAATTTCGCATCGCCATCCTCATGCAGATACGGAGCGCCGCTGGAGATGCCCTGGCGGCTGTTGTGGCAGGCGATGCAGAGCGCACCCTTGCCGACGCCGTTGGCGGCAAAGCCGCTGGGAAGCATATAGGTGCTGCTGGAGTCGGGCCCGACCGTGGCCAGGTTGGCCGAGTTGACGTCCTGGTAGGTGTTGCCGAGTTCGGCTGCCAGGGATTTGCCTTCGCTGTGCGTGTTGTGGCAGGCGGCACAACTGATCGGCTCCGCATTGTAGATGTTCAGGCTGGCCGGGAGCACGGTCAGGTTCCTGTTGCCGTTGGCGGTGGGCAGGATCGCCCGGTACGCCTTGAATCCCTGGGCGGTGTGGCAGCAGGCGCAGCCGGCGGACAGGGTCCCGTCGGCATTCGAGTTGAAGGTGACCGTGGCCAGGCTGGCGTGGCCGCTGGTCTTCCACTGGGAGAAGCGGCCGTGCTTGGGCGCCCGGGCATGGCAGGTGGCGCAGACATTGGCCGAGAAACTGACGCGCGAGTTGACGGAAATATTGGCGGTATCGGTCGTCACCTGGTGCTGGCCGCTGTTGGCCTGCGGCCCGTGACAGTTCTCGCACTGGATGCCGGCCAGGGCCGCGGATTTCGGGTTGCTCTTCCAGAAGTCGGCTTCGGCGTTCAGATCGCCCTGGAGGCTGGCGAAACTGGTGAGTTTCTCCGCGGCGGCGGCATCCACGAAACCGTTGGAGCCGGCGGCACCGTTGCCCACGGTGTGACAGGGGGTGCAGGTCATGGCGTAGTGGCCGTCGGGCAGCGGCTCCATGATGCCGGAATAGAGGACCTCTTTGTGGCCGGTTTGCAGCCAGGGGGTAATCTTGGTGTTGTGACAACCGTTACAGCCCGCATCGGGTGTGGCGACGCCGGACATCATGCCCACATAGGTGCCGGCATAGACCGTCAGCACGGGGGTGCTCCCGCCGTTGGCGGTTTCATAGACCGTGTACGTACCGGCGGTCGTAGGGGTGAAGTCGGGATAGGCGGTGGTGGCGTCATTGACGGTCACCGCGCCGCTGGGTCCGGTAACGGACCAGTTCCATGCGGATTTCTGCGGGAAGACATAGGCCCCGTTGTTTTTGAACGGGAACTGCCCCTGAAGAACGACCGGCTGATTGATCGGCACGTTCCGCAGACCCGTGGAGGGGGCGGCCGGAATCTTGGCGGCTACGGAGACGGTGGCGGTATAGGACTTGCCGCCGACGGTTGCGGTCACTTTGAGTTTCGTGGTGTTGCCCTGGGACATGGCCTGTTCATAGGAGAAGGGGACCACCTGGTACCGGTCGATGTTCACGGCAGGCTCGTCCGGATTGACCTTGTACAGCGGGGTGGCGCTCTCCACCAGGTTTTTCTTGAAAGCGGCCGCAGATGCCAGGGTCACGGTCGGGGTGGCGGAGTTGGCGTCGGAAAAGGTGACGGCCGGGCCGGAGACCACGCTCCAGGTGTAGGTCGGGGCGGCCGTGGCAAGGGCCGGATCGAACTTGAAGACCTTGGCGGCCAGGGCGATCTGGCTGCCGGGCAGAACCGGGCTCGTCGTATCGGTCCTGGCGGCGGTTACCGTGGCCGGGCCGGTCGGATTGAGGGTTACGTTCACGGTGGTGGTCTTGGCCGGAACCGCTTCGATGCTCTGGGAATAGCTGTTGTAACCGGTGGCCGCGAATGAAAAGGTGCGGGTGCCGGAAGCGAGCGTCATGGTATAGGCGCCGGCGGCGTCGGTGGTGGCGGTAACGGAATCGGTGCCCACCGTGGTCGCTACGGTGGCCCCGGCAACGTTGTTGCCGTAGGTATCGACGACCTTGCCGCTGACGGTGCCGAATGCGTTCGCGTTCGATCCGTTGTCGCCCGAGCAGCCGGACAGTACGGCTACGAGCAATAACGTGGAACAAAGAGCCAGATACTTCATCAACTTCTGCATGCGATTACTCCTCATCTCTTTCTCCTTTCGATGATGGTACGTGCTCCGCGACTCATGAATAACTTGAATGCGGACGTGCGACAGCCCCTCCCTCCTTTCCCGATGTTTGACCCACCAGAATGCAGCATGACGGAAGTACCGCGTGTTCATGACCAGCTTCCCCGGCTGACCGCTCGGGATACGAGAGGGGGAAACGCATGTACCGAAGCCTCACCGCCGATGGCAGAGATGGATGCGTCGAATGCTTTCCCGTTGACGAACCGGCGTACCGACCGAAGGGAATGACAGAAACGGAAAATCCGAATTGTGGGAGTTTAATCGAAGCGGATGGGGATTTCTTTTGAGTTGTTGCTGTATTTTGTCGAGAATTTGCGGTTTAACGCTTGAATTTTTTCGGAGTTACCCCGACCATTTTGTGAAATACCGTTGTAAAGTGGCTTTGGCTTTGAAAGCCGAGTTCAAGGGCAATATCGGCAATGGGCAGGTCCGTGGTAGTCAGAAGTTTCTCGGCATGCTCGATCTTCAGCTTCAAAACGAACTGATGGGGGGACAAATGCGTTGCATTTTTGAATTGGCGGGAGAAGTGGAATGGCGTAAGGCAGGCCACATCGGCAATTTCGTTCAATGACAGGTTTTTATTCAAATGCGCCTTGATGTATTCCGTGACGCGATTCAAACGACTGGTACTGAGGCTGCCTTGCTCGGCTTTCATGCCGTCAGAGGCGGTGGCTATATCAAATATGCGGCCCATAAAAGCCAATGCCAGTGACTGGCCGTATAACCGGCCGTATGGCGATCCCGCTTCAAAATCCGCTCGAAGGGCCATGGCAAGATAAAGTATCGAATTATCGACAAGTCCGTAATGGGCATTGTGTTGCAACCGGTTGCTGTTGACGTTGTATTGCGTCGTCTTCTCGATGAATCTCTGGTCGAACGTGACCAGGATGATTTTTTGTTCGACACGTGCTCGTACTTTTTCCGTCACCCCTTGCGGGCACAGGTTAAACATCCCCTGCCTCATTACCTGACAGTGAAACGAATCCCTTTTCCAATACTGGATTTCCGATGCCGGGTCCAGGTGAATCGGGACGTACCAATCGGGGTACATCTCTTCGGTTTCATGCGGCTTTATATTAAGAGCCGCAACATTGAACCCATCCGATTCCCGGCAAAAACTTGCAATGCCCGGGGCAACGTCTATAAACTGCATGTCGTCACGAGTCCCGGTAATATTGTATATGGCACCGCCACCAGTCAACATACGCCCCCCTCGAATATACGTTACCTTTTGCCGTAACTAATTTTACGCATTGCATAATCGGGCTCGTCCCGATTTCAACTCAGGATCATGACGGGAAGAGCACCCTCGAAAACAGTGTCCCGGGCGTTTCGTTCAGATCAGGAATCAGCGAAATGCGCTGGTGAGTCAGGAGAGACAAAAAGCAAAAGAGAGTCGTCAGGGAAGGCAGGACCAAGAGCGGCCAATAGATAAACAAGTTCATCTGCAAATAGTCATACACAGGGGAGGTTCCTCGATAAGAAGATGTAATCTCTCTGCCCAACGTGTAATCAACAGTCATTCTAAGGACATACGATGCCAACACGAGGGCATCACTACATAAGTATATGAATTTATTTGTCTTATCTTCCAGTTGTTGACAGCAGCACCTTATGTTGCCATAAATCGCAACAAATCAGTCAAACCACTTAAAATAATAAAAATTTCAGCTATTTGTTTAGCAACAACATGAGATATTTTACACGCACGTTTGCAAACGTCAAACTCTTTTTTCCATTATTTTTACACAATTCATGAAAATAGACCTGAATATTCCGCATAAACTAATGAGAACAACATATTAGGCAACTATCTGAAAAAGCGTTAAAAACCGTAAACAGCACACCCCCGGCAGGTAAAGTCGCAGAAGCGGCAATGGGAAAACAGTGGCGGCACTTTTCTGGAAAACATGATCGTCAAGGTGGGAAAATTGTTCAGGCATCGTTCACGGCCAGATGCGGGCTATTACGTTCCTTGCCCGCATTGCGACAGGAGACCATCGACACCGAAGACGCAGCCAGGAGAAGAGGCCCTCAGGAGGCGGGTTGTGCCGTCACAGCAGGTGCGGATGCCCGCGAGGTGCGGCACGCGGGCATCTCGATCCTGAATTCGGCGCCATCGGCAAGATTTCGGGCCAGCAACCGGCCCCCCATGTTCTTTTCCGCAATGACCTTGGACATGTAAAGGCCGATTCCCGTACCCTTGCCCGGTTCCTTGGTCGTAAAGTACGGGTCGAACACCTTGGGGAGCACATCGGCAGCTATGCCGCCGGCGTTATCCGCAATGGTTGCAACCGCAAGGCCGTTATCGCAGAAAACACGTATGGTAATGCGCGGCTTGGGGATCTTTCGCTCCAGCAGCACGTCTTTTGCGTTGTTGATGACATTGATCAGCATCTGGGAGTATTCATTGGGGTATCCCACGATGCAGACATTCGGCTCCGCATTGAATGCGACCGTGATGCCGTAGTTCCGAAGGGCCGGCGACATGAATTTGACCGTCCTTTCGATGACCTTGTTGACGATAAATTCGCTCTTCTCCTTATCCGGCCGGAAAAAGTGGCGAAAATCGTCGATCGTGCTGGACATGAACAGGATCACATCCATGGCCACCTTGACCTCATGGTTCAGGATCTCCGGGTTAAGTTCGCCATTTTCCGACATTTCCTGAAGATTCTGAATGATCAGGCCCACATTGTTCAGCGGCTGCCGCCACTGGTGCGAGATATTGCTGATCATTTCCCCCATTGCGGCAAAGCGCCCCTGCTGGATGAGCATCTGGTCCTTCTCGCGGATCTCCTTCAGTGTCGTGGCGATGTGATCCTCGAGAGAACGATTGATCTCCTCAAGCTGCTGCTGCTTGACCGCCAGGTTCACCTCCGCCAGATGCCGCTCGGCAATCTCCTCTTCCAGCAGGGCGGCCTGTTCCCGAAGGGTCTTCTGAGCCCGCTCCAGCTTGGCCATGCTTTCCGTAAGCCGCACATTGAGACGCTTGATCGAATAGTACCGCCACCCGCCCATCAGCAGGACCACCACGGCAAGTGCCGCACCGATGACTCCGGCAGTCCGCCTGGCATTCCAGTATGGCTCCGGCGTCCCCCACCACTTTCGATACAGCTCCCGGTATTCGGGCGAGCCGACAAATCCCGTTATAGCCTTGTTGAGGCGGGCCGCCAGGACCACATCCCCCCTGCGCAGCGCCATGGCCCGCTTCCCGTCGATCACCGGCTCGCCGACGCTTTTGATCTTGTCCCCCACGCCCGCCTCATTGGCAAGCTTCATAATGTTCGGCGTCGCCGTCAGGACTGCGTCGATCTGGCCCGAAAGAAGCTCGAAGATCAGCGAATGCAGGTTGGGATAGGTCATGATGGTTATGGCGGGAACCCCCTGAGGTAGTGCTCCCCGACGCTCTCCTTGATCACGCCGATCTTGAGGCCGGGAATAATGCCGTAAAAGCGCGATTCGTGGCTGCGGACCGTCAGATACACCGGCACCGATTCCACCGGCTCCGTGAAGGTGAACAATTTGCTCCGCGCATCGTCAATGAGAAGGTTCGGAATCAGGTCCGCCTTGCCGCTCAGAACGAGATGCTGGACCTCGTCCCACTGTTGCCCGAAGACATAGACCACCTTCAGGCCGGCCCGGCGGGCGACCTCGTTCATGACGTCAACGGCAAAACCGACCGGTTTTCCGGTCTGGCGGTCCTGGGAATAGGTCGGCGGGAAATCGGGGGGGATTGCGGCAACGATCGTATCCGCCCCCCCAGGGGAAGACGGCGGATCCGCGGCGCGAGCGATAATGGCCATGCCGAACGCCAGGGCCACGAGCACGAGCATGAGTGCACGGTTATTCATCCGGTTCACTGTCGCCTGCATGAAGGCGTCCTCAGGGAGTAGACTCAACAGCTACGGTGTTTACGCTTTATACCTTGCGGTGGCCGGATTGCAAGGGAGGATGCGGCGATTTTTCCCATAAAGAATACAATACCGTAGAGATTGTGTGATATTATGAGCGAAAGATTTTTAGAACCTGAGGGGAAACAAAACGGAGAGCGGGCGGTGGGGCGTGAAAAGAGGTGAATGGCTGATCGCATATCTGCTTATGGCGGGCACGATTCCACCCCTGACGGCGGTCGATGCGGGGGCGGCCGAACAGCCTCGTTGCGAAACAATCGTCTACTCGACCAACCCCCAGTACCCCCCTACCACTGGGCCGTGGGGGATGACCGCTTTGACGGTGCCAGCATGGAATTGCTACCGATGGTCGTTCCTCCGGGCATCCCCCTGAAGCCTGCCGTTTACCCGTGGAAGCGCGCCCTGTTCCTTGCGGAACAGGGCAAAATCGATCTTATGGTCAGCCTGCGGATCACGCCGGAACGCTCCGCCTATCTCAAGTTTACGACCCATCGCGCCTTTCCCAACCCGATTGTGGTCTTCGTCCGCAAAGACCGTCCCTTTCACTATGCCTCCCGGGCAGACCTCAAGGCGTACCGGGGCGGCATCAGTTTCGGAGACACGTTCGGCGGGGGTTCGACGAGTACTGGCGCAAAGAGTTGCAGATCGAGGAAGCCCCCACCATGGTGGAAAACTTTCGAAAGCTGGCTGCCGGCCGTATCGACTATTTCATAACCAGCTACTACCTTGGGCAGGCCTACCTGGCGAGCCAGGAAAACGGGCATGAGATCATCGCCCTGGCGCCCGCCATTTCCAAGCAGAATATCCATTTCGGCTTCAGCCGGAACTCGGCCTGCGCCTCCCTGGTCGATTACGTCAGTCACCGCCTCGAGGAACTCGACCGCAAAGGGGTGCCCGAGCGGTTGTTGAAGAAACACCTCCGCCGGTTCAACGAGCAGTCTCACGGCCTCTTCAAACGCTGATTCCCCTCGATGCTCCACGAGCATGGCGCCGGGATCGGCACGGCTTGTGCGCCGGCCCCGGCCGTTTCATCCAATGAGTTTGGCGATGCCAAACGCCGCCGCTGCGGCGATTCCTCCCACAAGGACCGTCTGCCAGGCGCTCCGCAGCGGGCGGCTCGTGGTGAAGTGTCCCTTGACGAAACCAAACACGAACAGGGCCAGCAGCGTGAAGACAACGGACCCGGCCAGGGCCGCCTGCACGGAGTTCAAGAAGAAATAGGGGGCCAGCGGCACCAGCCCCCCGGCGACATACGAGAGGGCAATGGTCAGGGCGCTGCTTCGGGCCCTGCGGGGGTCCGGCTCTTCAAGCCCCAATTCGAATTTCATCATAAAGTCGACCCAGCGGGCGCGGTCGGAACGGATCGCCCCCACAACGGTCGCCACCGTATCCTCCGGGAGTCCGTACGCGCGGAAAACCTGGGCGACCTCCTCCGCCTCGCTCTCGGGGACCTCGTGCGTCTCGCGCTCTTCCCGGGCCAATTCGGCCGCAAAATGCTCCGCATCGGTCCGGGCCGCCAGGTATCCTCCCAGCCCCATGGCAATCGCGCCCGCCGCGATCTCGGCGAGTCCCGCGATTATGATGAGACCCGTGGAATCGACGGCCCCCGACAACCCCGCCGCAAGGGCGAACGGAACCGTCAAGCCGTCCGACATGCCGATGACAATGTCGCGCACCGTGTCGGACGCGGTAAAATGTTTTTCGCTGTGGACCGTCAGTGGCATCCTGTACCCGCAATCATCCTGTAGACTGCAATCACATTTCCAGCCAAACCCGGGAGCGGCCGAAACGCCGTGGCCAGCGACGAGCGGTCATTTCCGCCGTGACCGCAACAGGACGTAGGCCAGGTATCCCACGACCCCCAGGTTCACCGTCAACACGGTAACCTTGGGCCACGTCGCCCCGCGCATGACCTCAAACAGTTCGACGGGTATGTACATCCCGCCGGTCAGCAGCCCGAACCACTCCGCCCACGGCATGCGCTTCCACAGGCCGAACGCCTCCACAAAACGCACAATGGCGTAACACAAGGCAGAAACGGCCAGCCCCCAGAGCTGCAGGTCCGTCACATGGGTAGCCGCATCGATGAAGATCTTCGGGTAGTGGCGGGCGGGGTTGATATGCAGGTGCCGGACGAGCTGTTCAGCGGCATGATGGACGTCTTCGTGGATAAACGCCAGTATCCCCAGGCCGGTCAGGAGGACGATGACCCCCTTGGCCCCCTCGAAGAGCGCCACGACCCGCAGTCCGCCAAGCCGTGCCGGTATTTCGGTTGCATTGTGCATGTAGTTTTTACGGGTTCGGCGGGCATGCCGGCAGGGCCGCCGCAGTGCCGCCGGTCGAATGAAAACAAGAAAAAACCGGGTGGGTCCCGGTTCGCGGTCACGCCCTCCGCAGGGCATCCCCCTCACGAGCGGCGTTTCTGTCCCGGCTTGCCCTGTTTCTGCTCTTTCAGCAACTGC
This sequence comes from Geobacter sp. FeAm09, assembly GCF_008330225.1. Taxonomy (NCBI): domain Bacteria; kingdom Pseudomonadati; phylum Thermodesulfobacteriota; class Desulfuromonadia; order Geobacterales; family Geobacteraceae; genus Geobacter; species Geobacter sp. FeAm09. Next base: position 2,222,726 of record NZ_CP042466.1, read on the forward strand.
CGCCAGAGCTTGGTCATCACCGCCTCGCAGCGTTCCCTGTCGGAAATCCGCAACCTCTGGGTGCACACGACCGTGCCGTCCACGTTGACGATGCGCTCCAGAGTGTTGTCGTTAGCCCAGATGATGATGTTCTGCATTTGTCCCTCCCACGCGAGGGTATTCACGGCAAGCCTCCTGATCATTGTAAAAAAATAATAGAAAAGCGTCATTAGTCAAGCAACGTATACACGGAGCCGCCCCGGAGACAATCCGGCCGCCTTGATGGCCGCGAACGCATCCGCCCGGGCAGTCCCCTCCGCCGGAAAAACAAAAACCCACTGCCGGAGAAACCAGCAGGGGTCGATTACGATTACACAAGGCGGTTGCCGCCGCACAGCGGGGCGCTAGATGGCCGAGTTCGACTCGTTCATCTCATAGGGGTCGTAAGCCGCGGCCTCAAGGGCAGAGGGGCCCATTTCATCCTTGAGGCTCTTGATCGCGTCGTAGGCTTTCAGGATCAGGGAGCCCACATCCGGGGATTGTCGGGCCTCATAGGCACGCTTCAGCGTGTCCAGTGCGGAATCGGCCAGTACGGCAGACGTGGTATAGGAACCGGGCATACGTTTTCCTCCATGTGCGCTAAATTGGGTATCTTCAAACGGCTATCGCACCGTTTCGCATCAAATGGCCTGGAAACAACAAAAAAGCCCGCTCGTTTGCCGCGGGCTTTGTACTGCGCTGTACCGTCCCGGCCGCCAGGCGCCTTCCCTCTTCCAGGTCGGACGGCGCGTGGCGTAAACAGTATATTCGGGTTTTAAAACAGTGGTTCCCCGACAAACGGCGTTGCCGGGGCGTCCGCCTGATTGTTTGCTATCGGAAATATACGAGCATAAATCATTTGTGTAAATAGAAAAGACACCGTTTCCACACGTGCCCTGATGGCGCGGCACCATTTTCCCACGTCACAAGCCGTGCAATCACCCCTCCCCCACCGGCTCATCCGAGTCCGGGCCGTGGGGCGAAGCGGGCGGTACCGCCGTCGGTTCCCCGGCCCCGCTCCCCCAGAAATCGGCGACCTCACGCAAAATGCTGCCCGACACGGCCTCTCCGGTATCCGCAGTAAACCAGTCGGCCGGCATCGCCTGACTGAAAGCCGGCTCCAGGAATCGCCCGTCCATCAGGACGACAAGCCCCCGGTCCGTTTCGGAGCGGATGACCCTGCCGGCGGCCTGGACCGCCTTGGCCATGGCCGGTATGGTGTAGGCATAGTCGAAGCCGGCCGCGTACTTTTGCTGGTAATAGGCCCGCATCTGCTCCCGCTCCAGATCGTAGGTGGGCAGCGGCGGTCCAACCACAAAGGCCCCGATGACCATCTCCCCCGCATAGTCCATCCCCTCGGAAAAGGAGCCCCCCTGCACGGCAAAGACGATCGTCGGCGTACTTTGGCTGCGGAGATTCTCCACGACCGCCGCTATGCCGCTCGCCCTCATCCCCCGCTCCTGGCGCACGACAGCGAAGCCCGCCGGAGGCTCGAAGAGGGAGGCGACCCGCTCCAGAAACTCGAAGCTCGGCAGAAAGACGAAATAGTTGCCCCGGCGTAGCGCCGTTATCCGCCGGACCGCCTCGGCGATCCTGGCGTAATTGCGCTCGCGGCGGCTGTAACGGGTGGATATCTGGGGGATGATCAGGAGTTTGCGCCGTTCCTTCGGAAACGGGCTGGCAAATTCCGCCGTCCGCACCCGCTCCCGGTTCAGGCCGGAAAGGCGCACATAATAGTCAAAGGGTTTCAGGGTCGCAGAAAACCCCACCACCTGCTCGTAGTCGCCGTAGCAATCCTCCAGCATCGCCGAGGCGTCGCAACAGGTTATCTTCACCAGGCCGCCGCTTGCCTGGGGATGGAAGGTGGTGAAGAACTCCTGCCGCTCGGGCCGGCTGACGAACTCCAGGGCCTCCGTGAACTCGCCCCAGTAGTGGCAGAGCCGCAGGATCACGTCCTGGTTGGGGATCTCCACGCCCGAATCCAGGTAGCGGGAGAGGAAGGCGCCGAGCCGGGCGTGCCGGGGGTAGAACAGCTCCGTGGGGGGCTCGATCCGCTGCGGACGGGTGCCCTGGGGCGGACGGCAGGCCGCAACGGCCTGGAGGCAACCGTCCAGGAGCGCCTCCGCCTCGTGGCGAAAGGGCGGGGGCAGCGCCCGTATCTCGCCGCGCATCTGTTCCAGCACGGCGGACGAAAGTGCCGGCGAATAGTACTCCATGGCCCGCGCCGGCAGGTTGTGGGCTTCGTCGATCACCAGGTTGGGCCTGCCGGTCTGGTCCACGCCCATGTCCGCCACGCGGCCCAACGCCGAGCGCGGGGCAAACACGTAGTTGTAATCGCAGATGATGATGTCCGCCTCGCGGGCGCTGTCCAGCTGCAGCTCAAAGGGGCAGACCCGGTAGCGCTCCCCCAGGTTGCGGAACGTGCGCGCCGTAAGCCTCCTCTTCCGCGCCAGGAGCTGGAGCAGCCCCTGCCCATGGACCTTGCCGTAATAGTCCCGGGCATACTCGCAGGAGGCGGGATTGCACACCGGCTCGTTCATGAAGCAGATCTTTCCCTTGGCGGTGATGGAGAGGGATTTCAGTTTGGCCCCGGCCTCCTGAAAACGGGTGACGGCGTCCTCGGCCACGGAGTGCTGGCTGTTCTTCGGCGTGACGTACACGACCCGCTGCCCCCGCCCCAGGGCTTCCTTCATCACGGGATAGAGAACGCCGACGGTCTTCCCCAGGCCCGTGGGGGCCTGGATGAGCATGGGGCGTTTCTCCGCCATGAACCGCTCGATGGTCGCCATGAGTTCGACCTGGCCGGGCCGGGGGCTGGCAAAGGGGAAAGTGAACGCGGAGGCGACCTTGCGCCGCCGGAGGGCGCGCTTCTCGGCCTGTTGCGCCTCTGCCGCCAGTTCGTCCAGGCGGCGCTCCAGCCACTGTTCGTACCGGATGGTATCGAGGACAAGATCCTGGTCAATCGAATCGCCGCTGCGGGTGGAGACCAGATGGAAGGAGAGCGCCGGCATGACGCGGTGTTCGCGCCAGTAGCAGTAGCCGTAGGTCAGCAGTTGCAGGCAGTAGGGATGATCCATGGGGCCGGCCGCCAGGTGCTGCGCCAGTTCCCGGATGTTGAAGGTGCTCTTGATCTCTTCGATCCTGGGCGCATCGTGGCGGAAGATCCCGTCCATCCGGCCATCGACCCGGAATGCGTACCCTCCCCTCTCGAAGAGGCCGCTGATTGCGACCTCGGCCTGATAGGCCGGGTCGGCCTGTGCCCGCTGCCTCTGCACCCTGGTGTGGATCTCCTGCCCCTCGGCCGCCTGGCGGCCGTAGCCCGAGTGGGTTTCGATGCTGCCGGAGCGCGGGGCGGGCAGGGCAAAATCCCGCAGCGGTATGGCGATCAGCTTCGTCACTTTCCGCTACTCCCCCGGGCCTTTTTCCCGGCTGGGGCCTTGTCCTTGCCGGCATGGTCCTTGTCCGGCTTCCCCAGCAGCCCGTCGATGAACGCCGACATGGCCCGCGACGATTCCAGCGCCTCCCTGGGGACCTCCCGGTCCTGTTTTTTGGCCAGGTCCGTGCCGAATTTCAATTGCGCCGGGGACGGAGGATAGACGCCGCCGGGACCGGCAGCCGCCCGCTGGGCCGGCCGGGCAAACTTCATCTTGGCGTGCACCCCCCTGGCAAAGGTGATCCAGGAGGCGTCGCCCCCCTCCACCCTGTCCAGGTACGACTCCATCTTTTTGGTGAGTTCCAGGTCGATTATCCAGGCATGGTCCTTTGCCAGGAAATCGAAGAGCCGTTCGGCCACGTCCGTGGCGTGGATCTTCCCCTTCTTGATCACGATGTAGTTCCTGGCCTTGATCGTCCCCATGATCGAGGCATAGGTGGACGGCCTGCCGATGCCGTGCTTCTCCAGCGCCTTGACCAGGGTCGCCTCGGAATACCGCCCCGGCGGTTTGGTCTGTTTCTCGTCCAGCTTCTGGCCGGTCTTCTCCACCGTCTCGCCGTTCACCAGGGGGGGCAGTTTCTGGTTGTCGTCCTCGTCGTCCTTGTCCCCTTCCCTGACCTCGCTGTAGACCCTCAGAAAACCGTCGAACTTCATCACCCGGCCGGTGGCCCTGAACGGCTCCCCGGCACAACCGATCTCCACGGTCGTGGAGTCATAGACCGCCGCCGCCATCTGGGAGGCCACGGTGCGCCGGTAGATAAGGGTATAGAGCTTCTCGTGGTCCGCCCCCAGCCCCTCCTTGGAGACGATACCGTGGATGTCGCCGGTGGGGTGCATGTGGGTCGGCCGGATGGCCTCGTGGGCCTCGGCCTGGCTGTTCTTTGATTTATAGGTGTTGGGGGTCTTGGGCAGGTACGCCGGCCCCAGGGAGCGCCCCACATGGGCGCGGATATCGGCGATGAATTCGTCGGCGATGCGGACGGAATCGGTACGGTGGTAGCTGATCAGGCCCGCCTCGAAGAGCTGCTGGGCCAAGCGCATGGCCACCTCGGGGGAGATCTTGAGCTGCGAGGATGCCGCCGCCTGCATGTCCACGGTGGTAAAGGGGCCTTGGGGTTCTGCCGGGTCTCCTTGGTTTCCACCTTGAGGATCTCGGCGCTCCGGGCGGCGCTGACCGCCTGCAGTATGGCACAGGCCTTGGCCTTGTCCGCCAGGTTGCCCCCCCGGTGCCTGGCGGCGAAGGCGACCTCGTCCTTGCGCAGCAGGATGGAGACCACGTAGAAGGGCTCAGGGTTGAAGTTACGGATCTCCCGTTCCCGCTCCACGCAGAGGCGGACCGCCGGGGCCTGCACCCGGCCCACCGAAAACCGCCCCTTGAGGGCGTTGCTGGCAATGGGGGAAAGGATATACCCCACGATCCGGTCCCCTACCCGACGCCCCAGAAAGGCATCGTACAGGCCGGAGTTGGTGTTCTCCCACGGGATCGACTTTTTCATGGCCTCGTCGATCCCCTTCTTGGTGATCTCGTGGATCTCCAGGCGGTGGATCGACTGGGCGACCGTGCGCACCTCGTCGAAGACATGGGTGCCGATGGCATACCCCTCGCGGTCCGGGTCGGTGGCGATATACACGTCCTGTCCCTTGGCGGCCGCCCTGATTTGCCTGATCCGCTCCGCCTTGCCCTTGTCCGGGATGAACGTCGGCGCGTAGGTGTCCAGGTCCACACCCATGGCATCGGCCGGCAGGTCCTTGAAATGGCCGACGGTGGCCAGGATCTGGGCGTTGAGGTAGGATTTGATCTTCTTTATTTTGTTGGGGGACTCGATGACGAGCAGCATGGCGAAAACCTGCACTATTTGGATTCCATGCCCCCTGCCGATGGGGGAGATGTTATCTATACCATATTTTGCCGCCCAGGTGCGAATGCCATGAGGAGGCAGGACCGGGGAGCGCCCCAGCGCCCCCGGCCCGGAAACGAAATTTACCCAGGTCGCCGCCGGCCAAGGGCGACCTGGTATACAACATAACTATGGACGGCGACTGCGATCCATGATAGAAACGTCACCTTCATTATTGGCGTATAATAATTATATATCGTCAATCAACGCCCAGATTTTGGGCTTTCGGCTTCCCCTGACGGGGACGGATGACCAATCGGGTGTATAATTACCCATGATGAATCCGGCCCACGGCGTCCCTGTCCATCAGATCGGAACAACAGGTACAATGAAATGACAATCAATGAACTGGTGGAACTGATCAGGCACATAGAGGAAGAGCACAACTTCTTCAACCGGAAACCGGGACGGCGGGTGGTGAAACGCATAACCCCGCGCATCGACACCCGCCGGGCCGGCATGGTGGTGGCGGTGGAGTTGCAGGGGTATGGCTGGGAGACGGTCTTCGATTCCCGGAAGAGCCGGCAGGACGCGCCCTCTTCCCTGTTTGACACGATCATGACCTTTCTGGATACGTCGGAGGAGGAGAACTGAGGGAGCGAGGGTGCAGGGTGGTCGCAGCGTTGCTGCGGGATGGGTGAGGAACAGAAGGACTGGATAAACTTTTTTTGTATCGAAATGATACATACGACGGCACTTGAACATGGTTCAAGTGCCGTTTTTTAATGTGAAAACGGGGGGATATGGCCGTTGGCGTTTTTATGTTAATTTTTTTAACATATTGAATTTACGTTGAATTATGGTTTTGCTTGGAGTAGAAGGGGGAAGGTCGGGGGTTTGGTTGTGGCAGCATTAGGCCAGAAGAATGGGTATGGTGTCCCTGTAATTCCTTCCGACACTAAAGCTTACGCACCCAATTAAAAATACATTATATTGGAGTAATAATGTCAAGCGAAGACGATTATGAAACTGAATCAAAACAACAACGTCTTGAATCAGTAAATGACTCAGACATTAACTCATCAAATAACAATGATGACGCTCATAAAATGATAAATAAAACTGCAACTAGCAGAATTGCTAAAATCAACTCACTCGGAGAAGCAAGGTTTGGAACGGATTATCGGGACAAGCTAGGACTAGCTGGGATGTCATCAAAGATCGAAGCAATGGGTCTGACAGAGAACCATGCCCTCAAAGCTGCAAGGCTTGGGATGGATTATCAGGACAGGCTAGGACTAACTGGAATGTCATCAAAGATCGCAGCAATGGGTCTGACAGAGAACCATACCCTCAAAGCTGCAAGGCTTGGGATGGATATGCAGGACAAACTAGGGCTGACTGGAATGTCATCAAAGAACGCAGCAATGGGTCTGACAGAGAACCATGCCCTCAAAGCTGCAAGGCTTGGGATGGATTATCAGGACAGGCTTGGACTGACCGGAATGGCATCAAAGGTTGCTGCTATGGGGCTTACGAGTGGTCATACACTCAAGGCATCAATGCTTGGAATGGATATTCAAAAGAATCAGGGAATGTTAGGGTTAGCATCAAAAGTAGCTGCTATGGGACTAACTGAAAACTTTGCCCTTAAAGCATCAATGCTTGGAATGGATATTCAGAAGAATTTGGGCCTTGTCGGGCTTGCATCAAAAATTGCAGCAATGGGGCTGACAGAAAACCATGCGCTCAAAACTGCAAGGCTTGGAATGGATTATAAGGACAAGTTTGGACTGGCCGGAATGGCATCAGAGGTTGCTGCAACGGGTCTACTTCACAAAACATTGGTAGGCATTAAAACTCCAATTTTCCAAACAATCGTAAGGGACATGCTGACGTCACCAGAGATTGAAAAAGCATTCTCACATTTGATAAATGAAAATGACTTTGACGTAACAGCGAAGAAGCTTTGCTTGGATAATTCCAATATGGATTCAAAAATTTACGATACAAATCGGGTTAATTCCGCAGATATTACGCCTTTCGATCAGAACAAATCATTCCTTGAATGGTATGAAAGCTTAAACCCTCTTAGTAAGCATGCAATAACGGCAGTATTTGCTATTCTTCTCAGCATTATCGCAAACCTCTTGACGCCCTTCGTTGAAAACCTCATTCATACTCAAAAGCACGAGACAAAAGAAATAATTAAAACAATTAAAAACAGCAATAATGAAAGTATAATTATTGACAAACAGTATCGCTTTGTTTCAGCAACAAGACTTTACGTAAGAGAAAAACCGAAAATTGACTCTGCAATTATAGCTACGGCAACTTTAGGTAAAATTGTGAGTGTTGAACACAAGAAACAAGGTTGGGCGAAGATTTCATATTTGGATGAGAACGAGGATATTGTTATTGGATGGGTTCTTCTTAGGTATGTATCTAAATTCAAGAGATAATAACGTTCAACCAAGCGCGCCAGCAGTCTGTATACTATATACAACCTAAGGGAACGTAGTTAAGTTTATCGACTTAACCGCTAAACCCGCCCTCCCCCATCAAATACGCGCCCCCGAATCATGCAGCCCGACCACCCTGCCCGAGGCATAGGATTCCGAAGGGCAAACGTCCTGCCGGTGTTCCGCCACCCAGCGGGACACACCATCCGCGGTGAAGCTGCCGATGGCGCAGAGCATCACGCATATCGAGCACGCCACCGCCCAGCGCTTATTGAGCATTCCGAACGTTGCCGCCAGACAGGCAACCGCCAGCAGGAAAATCTTATAACTCATCGCAGGACCTCTCCCGGTGTTAGTGAAAGCTTCAGTGGTCAATATATGAAAGCCGGCCGCCGGGGCGTATCGCATACACCCCGGCCATGCACCTATTCAACCAGCCGGGCGAAACGTGCAGCATCATTCAAAGCGGCATGAACAGCCCATCTGCGTTCGCAAGCGTAATGGCGGCGATGAACGTAATCGCCATCACGATGACTATCGTTCTCACGGTTGCTCCTTTCCCCGGCGTGACACGCAATCACGCCCTAGCGGGCCTTAACGCCTCTCCCCCTCGCGCCTGTCTTCGCGCCGCTCTTCCTTCCGTACCTCTTTCCGCACCTCCGGCCGGTGCACCTGCCCACGGTAATGGTCCCGGTCGCGGTCATAGCGCCTGAACTCCACCTCGCGGAACCGCCGGAACTCTTTCAGGCTGTGCCGGGCCAGGAGCGGCGGCATCACTCTCCGCTCCACCCGCACCAATGGCCCGCCGTAGTACGAGGTCCGGTACCAGAAGCCATTGCTGAAGACATAATAGTCGCGGCCGATGTACGCCATATCGTAGGGCGTCCCGACGGCGACGTAATAGCCCAGATCCGGCACGAAAACGAACTGGGGCGGCGTGTCCGGGAGCATCACCGGGGGCGGCGATGGCGGCGCCGGCCGGTAAACGGGCGCTGGCGGCGCCGGGGCGGGTACCCCGATGTCCACATTGACGTTGAGCCCGGCCTGGGCGATGGAAGCGGTAGCGGCGACAAGCGCCCCCGCTACGAGGAGCGGCATGCGGTTCATGTATGTATTCATGGGTTCTCCTTGACGTGCAGGGATTGTTATATGGGGGTAGACGCAGGGAGGGGGCGTTGGGTTACACGTTTTCTGCCGTGGGGAGAATTTCGCGCGGAAGCCGGCCGGTAGCCGCCTGATCGAGGGGCTTGCCGTCCGCCCGAGCGGTGGCCCCCTCCTCGGGCCGCCGATGCCGTCGAAAAATTTGACACTCAACTGTTCAGAAAACCGACAAATCGGGCCCAACAGCGGCGGGAACCGGCACAACAGCTTGATTATTACAACAATTCACATATGGCACATATTGTGCTAAAACCTTGCAAGCATTTTCATTTTTATAACAGAATCGGGAGCAATCGATGAAAAAAGTACTGACGACACTGTTTGCTGCGCTGCTGATGAGCGCCGTGTCAGCCCAGGCGACCACCTATTCTTTCAGCACCTCCAATTCGGCGGTAACCAGCATGGCCGACACCACGAACGTCATCTGGAATCTGAAGAGCACCCCCCTGGCCGCCGACCAAGTGATCACCAGCGCGACCCTCACCCTCTACGGTTTGCAGGATTGGGAGAAAAACGCTCTCGACAAACTCTATATCAGCCTCTACAACACGTCGTCGGGGAGCAACACCTTTACGACCAGTTCTGACCCCAGCGACACGACCAATTACTTTGCCGGCAACTCGAAAGCCTATCTCCTTGCCACGGCCAGCGGCGGCACCTACTACCCCGGCCACAGCGGCACCCTGACCGTCACCTTTGACGCCAGTGCGCTGGCGGCACTGACGGCGGACCTCAAGGACGGCTACTTCGGCTTCGCCTTTGATCCCGACTGCCACTGGTACGATTCCAGTATGGCGTTTACCTATACCACCGCCACCGCGCCGGTGCCCGAGCCGTCCACCGTCATCCTTCTGGGCGCGGGCATGGCCGGCGTGGCCCTGCTGCGGAGAAGGAACCGCAAAGCCTAGGCAGCGCCGCTCCGGCGGCATGGTGGAACGTTGTATGGATGTGAATAGCCCTGTTACCACCGTCGCTGGCAGGGTTTTCAATTGTGTCGAAACGGCACATCCAATGGCGCCCGGCAATGGTCCGGGCGTCTTTTTTGTTAGTGGACTTGCAACATTGATCCGGACGGGCACCGCAACAAGACCATCACCATGTTGTTATTTCAATACGTTTGGCACTAACATGGGTCAGATAAGACGCCCACCCTGAGTCAGTCTGTTATCCCCGTCACCCCTACATCGAACTCGTTCCCCAGATTATGATGCTTTTCCCCGAAGAATTCACGGCTACCCGCGGCACCGGAAAGACCATGTATCCGTCATAGGCCGCCCCCATGGTTGCAATCAGTTGTGATGCCCCCCAACCGGACGACAGGAGGTACTGGGCCGACCTCACGGTAACGGCTGCGGACTCTATCTGATACCAGACCAGGGTTGCGTTCCCCGATGGGTCCACGGCAATGTGCTGGTCATAGGTGTTGCCGATGTTCTCGCTGATCTCCGCAGGGGCGTCCCACATTCCGCTCGCCGCGCTGTAATGGCTTGCGGCCACATACTGCCTTCCCTCGGTGTCCAACTGTTGCTCCCACGTTGCCAAGGCGTTCCCATGGGCGTCGAACGCGACTTCCGGGGAATAGCACTCCCCTGTCACGCTGTTTGCAACGGTCTTCGGGGCTTCCCAGCTTCCCCCGGCCGGTTGCCGGCTGGCCCAGACATCGAAATACCCGGAGTTGTTGTTCTGGATCCATGCCGCGAGGAGATCTCCTACGGGGTCAATCGCCAGCGAGCCCTGGCCATAGATCGGGTTCGGGCTGCTGCTCACTTTCGTGCGGGTCGTAAAACCACCCGTCGTCGTTCCCGTCGCCACCCAGATGTCGCTTGCGTCGCCATTGCCGCCGATGCCGTCGGTTCTCTGAAACTGGTTGTATATCACCGCAACCGCGCCGGCGTTGTTGGCAACCACCTTGTAGCCGTAGGCGCAGTTCGTGCCGGAGGAGAGCATCGCCGGTGCCGACCAACTGTCGCCGGTCACGGAATACCGGCTGGCATAGACATCAAAGTGGCTGCTGACGGCGGCATCCGACTGGTTCCACATGATCACGGCATTCCCGGCCGCGTCAATGGCAACCGACGGCACCCCGGACGGGCCGGTGGCGCTCGATACGGCACTTGTCAGCTTTTTGGGGCTGCCCCATCCGGAACCGGCAACATAGCGGTTCACCCAGACGCTGTTGAGCTGATTGTCGGACTGCATCCACACCACAACGGCATTCCCGCTCCCGTCTATCGCCACTTTCGGCATCATGGCGAAACCGGTGGCCGTGCTGATCTGCGTTGCGGATTGTTCGGAATTCAGCCACCGGGCCTGGATCACGCTTGCGCCGTAGCCGGTCCCCGTATAGCTCCACCATACGGCAAGCCCGTCTCCGGCCTCGGAGACCTTGAGGTCCGGGTCCTGGGCCACGGCCGCTGCGTCATTTGCCCAATTCATGGCGGAAACGCTGTTGGCCAGTGCCGGCGATGCCGTGGCGCTGAACAGGGTCGCTCCCGAACTCCTGTCGGTTATCGACACGGTGCCCGAGACAGAGGCAACCGCCACATGGTCGAGCAGGCCGTCCATGCCGGAGCCGTTCGCCGAGAATTTCCCGGAAATGGGGTCCATGTCGGCGCCGTAGCTCGCAAGAAGGGGCTTCAGGCTATTCCGGAGGTTCGCCGTTGCGGCCGGGAGGTTCGCTGCGATGGTGCTGAAGGTGGTCGGGCTCGGCGCCTGGTACGCGGCATCCAGATCCGTGCTGCTCGCTGCCGCCGCCACGATCATCTGGGTCAAGGGGGTGATGTTCGCCGTGCCGGCGGCAGCGGCGAACGAATACATCGCCTTCCCTCCCCAGCTTGCCTTGAGCATGAACGGGGGTTTGAGTGCCGATACGTCGAATGAAAACGTCCCGTCCGTGGTTGCCATCGACAGCTCATGTCCTGTCGAATCCTTGAGAAAGATGGTTCCGGACACGGCGGCGCCCGTTGCGGTAACACCGGAAACCGTCATGGTGGAGCTTGACGACTGCCCCCGCTGCACCCCAACAACAGTAGACCGATGACCGCCAGTATCATGTTTCGCATAATACCCCCATAATTTCCACATTTGGACGGGGTTCAGCACAAAGTGTACCGGCGACGGCACAAGACTTGATTTGTCGTTTGAATTAGCACAGTTGCATGATAATACGCTAATGATATTACGGCCGCATGGACCGCTGGAGGGGACCTCATCCATGCACATTTTGCATATTAAGGGAGATGCCGCCTATTCGTGCTGACAAAAATTGTCAGTGGGTGGTGCATCAAAATGACACAACGAGAGGCGCCCGATGATGGTTGAGGTGGCTTTTTTGGTGTGATAATCGTGAGATATGGCAAGGCCGGTTTTATGTTAATTTTTTTAACACATTCCACAGAGCGGTAAAAAAATTAACATATTGAAATTGCAATTGAAATTGCTCTGATCGTGGAGTAGATATAGTGCAGGCTTGCGCTTGTCGGGGCGACACAAGCAGATTCCCCTCATGACAGCCGGATTTGACGGAAAGTAAGGTGCCATGCGATCAATTCCATTTGCAATATCATGGGTTGTAATATTGTTCGCCATGGCGCATGCCGAATATTACGCCTATACCGATGACCAAGGGAATGTGCATTACACGGATAATCCATCGTCTTTATCTGCCAAGGCGCTCAAACGCGCCAAGCGGGTCGATGTTGACATGAGCCCGGAGCCTCCCCCAGAGGTCCCGGCAGCAAGCGTGACGACATATCCCGATGCGAACAAACCGGCAAAGAAAGCCAAGAAGATGACAAAGGCCAAAAGATCTTCCGGCAACCGTCCCCCTAGTTCCCCCAGGAGCCCACACAGCAGCAACCATCACAACCAAGCTCCATCTCGCCAATCAGCGAACCGGCCGACCCGGCACTGAGTACGCCGCTCAAAACAATCCGGCGTTTCAGAAGATCACTTGCAAGCGGGGATTACCCAACTGCCGCCAAATGTCTGCGGTATGCCGATGCCGGAGAAGTCCAGACGATCCTATCCCAGGTGCCCAAGGAGTTTGTCAGGTTGCTGGTTGAGGAGTTTTCTCCGGCAGTGGAGATCGCCCGTGACGATAACCATGCCCTCTACATGATCGGCGATCCCACAAAAGACAGCAAGGTTAGTGGACGCCACGAGATCGGTCTTGAACTGGTGGGGCAAAACTGGAAGATTTCGTTTTAAAATCTGATGCCGCCTATTGAGGTAAAGCCCGAGGGGCACCAACAACTTTTAAAGGGGGCGCGTTTATATTTTTCTTTTTGTGTAGAATGTAGACGCGACCCTTTTTGGGTACTTTGCCATGGAGATGGTTATTGAGCTTGACGACAGCACCCACCAGCAAGCGAAACGGATAGCCAGGGATGAATTTCTTGAAGCTGCCCTGGAAGCGGCACATGTTCCGATAGCAAGATTTCCGGTTAAGCGGGCATACACTTTACGAGAGCTTCAAGCCAAGCTTGGAGATTTTGTTGTTTCGGCACAGGAGCCGGATAAAAACAAGGCTGTCGATGTGGAGAGGGCAGAGCCTGAGCCGATGATAATAAAGCCGGTGCTTCCGACAAGTAATGAGAAATGCTCCAAATGTGGAAGCGAAATGAAGATAAGAGAAAAGAAGTCTGGAGAAGAGACTGGGAAAAAGTTTTTAGTGTGTATCAAGTATCCTGAATGCCGAACTGTTGAGCCGTATGCCGAGGCCAGATGGTTTTAGGAGTAATAAGGCCCCGTGTTACTGGAACGGGGAAAGATGCCTGCATTATAACAGCTATATAGTTGTATATGGGTTTAATAAAAAAAATATCAGGTTCCCATATACATGTAGATGGAACAACCTGACCGATCTATAACGAGTTGGTCATTTAAGAATGTATTATAAATGGAGGTTTCGATATGGAAGGACTTAAGCTGAGTGATATTTATCTCGGAGTAAATGATGGGAAAAAAGAAGCCCGATATAAGGCTGATTTTGAAAAGTATTTTTTTGATTATAACAACCTCCATGAGCATGTTCTTGATCCTGCAGTTTTTTTAATACTGGGAAGAAAAGGTTCAGGCAAAACTATATTAGCTGAGTACATTAAAAAGACCTGTAGTGGACCAACATTTTTTATAGATATTCGATCATATAAAGATTTCAGGTTTCATGAACTAGTTCATTTAAAATCAGGTGACATTTCTCCGAACGAGTATTTTGCAATTTGGGAGTGGGTAATGTTGCTTGATTTAGCAAAAATCATAATACAAGATGAAGGAATACCACAGTCTAATGAAAAAAGAAGACTTGATACTTTTTTTAAGGAAAACTATGCCTCTTTAACAATTGATGTAAAGAAAGTTATCGAAATAACCAAGCAGCACAAAATTAAAGGCTCATTATTGAAGCAAGAAGCTGAATATGGTGGAGCAAGCAAACAAACAGAAGGTTCATATCTTCAATATCTTGAAGACCTGCGCGAAGTAGTAATTACCCTACTTTCTACTTCACGCAGCGAGTACGCATTATTTTATGATGAACTTGATGACAGATTTAGAAATGAGGAATACTACAAAAATTCTATTATTAGCCTGCTAAAAGCCGCTGACAAAATAAATATGTTGTGCATTGACAATGGCTGTAAATGTAAAATATATGCACTTTTAAGAAGTGATATATTTTCAATTCTTAACGACCCAGATCTTAATAAAATAGTAAAGGTCAATGGATTAACAATAGACTGGGGAAACAAAGTTGATAAATCATCACCATTATTTGAACTGATACTAACTAAAGCATCCAGATCAGTAAGTTCGCTAGAGTCACGTAGTTATGATGACAAATTCAAGATATTGTTCCCTCAAGACATAAAGCGCGTTGAACCAGAGCGGTTTATACTTGAAAGAACTTTATTCCGCCCAAGAGATATAGTTACCTACCTTAATCTTATAATTAAAAAATATCCTACAACAAGCTATTTTGGTTTTAAAGGCTTTTTAGATTTAAGGAAATCATATTCAGAGTATCTTTTAAATGAAATCAGAAATGAAATGTGTGGACACATCTCAGATGACCAAATTGACACAGGGCTTCAGTTGTTAAAACAGTTCAATAGACATAATTTTAAATACACTGACATTAAGCTATATTGGGATAAGAATAAAGATAAATACAAAGCTGTTGAGCTTGACAATATATTATCAATATTTTTTAAGTTCAATATCGTTGGCAACAAATGGTTTAAGGATGATCATAAGAAAAACTTCTACAGTTGGGCTCATAGAGATCCAAGATCTGAACTAGATTTTGATAAAGAAATAATTATCCATTTAGGATTAAGAGATGAACTGTCTGTTTAATTGCTAAGATCAGGGGGAATACGGCAGGGAATAGGTGTCGCGTCTGCGCATTGACAAAAAATGTCCCAACCAGCCGGTTGCACGCCGCCACGCCCGGAAAACCGACCGGGCGAAGCGGGTGAACCGGGCACCCCGTTATAACGAAGTTAGCTCTTTCCAGTGCCCACTTTTGTTCGAACCGGGGAGCCAATCAGACAGATCGTTTCAACGGTATTACCTTCGCCACGCTCTTCAACTCTTCAAGATAATCCGCCCATTGCTGCATCATTTTTTTGCGTTCGACAAGGTGAGCCGTGCGGTTGTAAGCTCTGCCGTTGGGATCTTTCACGGCATGTGCAAGTTGATGCTCGATGAAATCCGGTCGAACCTGCAGGACTTCATCAAGGATCGTCCTGGCCGTTGCTCTGAATCCGTGACCGGTCATTTCGTCGGAGGTATACCCCATGCGCCGGAGAGCGGCGTTTATGGCGTTGTTGGTCATGGGGCGGAGCGGTGAGCGGTGGCATGGGAAAACATATCTGCCGTAGCCGGTCAGTGGGTGAAGATCTTTCAGGGTGGCGATTGCTTGGCGCGATAGAGGGACAATGTGGGGCTGCTTCATTTTCATCTTTTCGGCCGGTATGTTCCATTGCTCGTTTTCAAAGTCGATTTCGGCCCATTTCCATTTGCCGGAGTTCTCCAGGACGAACAAAGAGCATGGGTGCCAGCTTGAGGGCGCACTTGACGTGAAAGGTGCCTTTAAAGCCGTCTATGGCCCGGAGAAGGTCGGCAACTTCTTTCGGGTCGGTAAGGGCGGCATGATGTTTTTCCCGGACCGGTGGCAATGCCCCCCTTAAATCGGCAGCAGAATCGCGCTCAGCGCGTCCGGTAGCCACGGCATAACGTAGGACCTGCCCGCAGATCGTTCTAACCCTGTGAGCCGTTTCCAGGGCTCCCCTACTCTCTACCCTTCTCAGTATCGCCAGAATGTCCACAGGCTTGATTTCGGCAACAGGCTTACCGCCGAGCCAGGGGAACACGTCGCGGGTCAATCTGTCCATGATCGTGGCGGCATGGCCGGGTGACCATTGACCGGAGAATTTGCTATGCCATTCGCGGGCAATTATCTCGAAGCTGTTTTCAACCTCAGCGAGCGTAGATGCTTTTTGCGCTTTTTTCTGTTCTCCTGGATCAACACCATTGACCAAAAGCTTCCTAGCTTCATCTCGACGCTGGCGGGCATCGGCAAGGGACACGGCGGGGTACGCACCAAGAGCCAGCATTTTACGCTTGCCAGCAAAGCGATAATCGAGACGCCACAGCTTTCCGCCTGTAGGCGTGATCTGTAAGAAGAGGCCTGAACCATCCATAAGCCGGTAGTCACGTTCCTGAGGTTTGGCGTTTTTCACCTGGAGATCAGAGAGCGGTGCGATCCGTTTCGGCATGGCCTTTTCTCCTTTTTGGAGGTATCCGGTTTTCGTATGGAGGTATTTCACTTTGAGGATGCTCCATATAACCCCAAAAATACCTCCAAAAATGTTGGCCACAAGCATATCAAAGCGAACTTTGCCGGACAACACAAAAAGAAAAGCCCCTGATTTCTCAAGGGCTTTTGGTCTTAGCCGGACAATACCGGACTATGTTTTGGTGGAGGTGCCGGGAGTCGAACCCGGGTCCGAAGAACCTACCATCTGAATTACTACACCGTTAGTCCGTTGCTCGATTTAACCGGCCCGGTACGCAAAGGACAAAGCACCGTGCCGGCGGTCCCGTAAGTTTTCAGGTTGCGCTACGGGCGTTGCGCATCCCAATCCGGTAGTGAATGACGTCCCCTTCTTACCACCGGCATCTCGGTCGGGGACGCCTGTTAAGCTGCGAGAGCTACAGGAGTGTTATAATTGTCGGCAATTAATGCCGTTGCAGGTTTATTAAGGTCGGCCACCTGCCCCGACCCGGTGCAACCCAGATTTTCACTTCCCCGTCGAAACCTTTACACCCCCCTTTGAAAAATTTGTAGCCAAAACCACGAAGCGGATTGTCGGACAACCGCCCTAGCCCCGGTTGCGGGCCTTCATGGCCTGCGACATCTCCCGCTGCGTATCCTTCTTTTTCAGATCCTCACGTTTATCGTACAGTTTCTTACCTTTGGCAAGCCCTATCTCCACCTTGACCAGCCCGTCCTTGAAATAAAGCCGCAGGGGAACGACCGAATACCCCTGTTCCCTGATCCTGCCGTACAGCCGCCCGATCTCCTTGCGATGCAGGAGGAGCTTGCGCTGGCGGTCCGGCTGGTGGTTCTGGCGGTTGCCGAAATCATAGGGCGCGATGTGCAGGTTGTGCAGAAAGGCCTCGCCCTCGCGGATCAGCATGAAGGCGTCGGTCAGGTTGACGGTGCCGGCCCGCAGCGATTTTACCTCGGTCCCCTGAAGCACCATCCCGGCTTCCAGCTTTTCCTCGATAAAATATTCATGGTAGGCCTTCTTGTTGTTGCAGATCAGTTTCTCACCCATGTCGATCATCATAGCAAAATCGGCGCTGAAAGGGAAATCATATCCTGCGTCACGAAACGGCAATAATTCCGTAACGCTTTTTTCACCGGCAGGGGGGTTTTGCGTATTGACAAACAATTTCCTTTTGGATTATATGGTTAAAGTTCCTCGTTAGCAGAGGCGTTTGCACAAACACAGGCTACTGCCCAAAAATGTCGAAAGACGCCAATGGGTAGACCAGGTATTGTCGGCCTAAGGCTTTACCTAAGGTAGCTGGTCATTGACCTACGTTGTGCTCTGCCGAAAGTCAACCAGTGGGGAAACGGTTACTTTGCGTGCGCCAAAGGCCCTTTCTTCCCTGAAAGGGCCTTTTTTATTTCGGGGTGGCCATTATGAACACGGAATACAGCGAAATATACCTGAGTGCCGTCATCGGCCGGTCGGTGATCAACAGCAGGGGCGAAGAGCTCGGGCTTCTCCGCGACCTGATCATGGTGCCGGGCGAGGTCTTCCCCGAGGTGTCGCACATCGTGATCAAGGGACGCAAGGGCAAGATGCTGCTCCCCTGGAGCGAGGTATCGCTGTTTACCCACGTGGTCATATCCTCCGCCGGCATCGCCCCCGGCCTGCGCCCCTACGAGTACCGCGAGGCGGAGATCCTGGTGCGGCGCGACCTTTTGGACAAGCAGATCGTGGACGTGGACGGGGCCAAGGTGGTGCGCGTCAACGACATCAAGCTGGGCAAGCTCCACGACAAGCTGTGCATATTCTCCGTCGATATCGGCTTCCGCGGCCTCCTGCGCCGCCTGGGCTACGAACGGTTCGGCGAGAACGTGGCGCGGCTGATCAAGAAGGACATCCCCAACGCCGAGATCAGCTGGGAGTATGTCCAGCCGCTGGAGCCCCATTCGTCCAAGCTGGCCCTCAATATCGCCCGCAACCAGATGAACGAGATCCATCCGGCCGACCTGGCGGACATCATCGAGCAGATCCCGATCCAGAGCATCAAGACCGTGCTCGAAAGCATCGACCCGGAAACCACCGGCGATACGCTCTACGAACTGGAACCGGAGATGCGCAGCGTGGTCATCAGCCAGATGGATGCCGAGCACGCCTCGGACATCCTGGAAGAGATGTCCCCGGACGATGCGGCCGACGTCCTCTCCGACCTGTCGGAAGAGACGGCCCAGCAATTGCTGGGGATGATGGACGACGAGGAGAAGGAAGAGATCGAGGAACTGCTGGAGCACGAGGAAGACACGGCCGGCGGCTTCATGACCAGCGAATTCCTCACCCTGCCCCTGAACCACACGGTGGGCGCCGCCATCGCCGAGGTGCGCCGGCTCGCGGGGGAGATCGAAAACGTCAGCTATGCCTATCTCCTGGATGACGCCGAACATCTGGAGGGGGTGCTCAGCCTCCAGGATTTGCTCGCCTCCAAGGACGATGAACTCGTCGTGGATGTGATGGAAGACAACATCCGTAGCGTGAATGTGGGCGACGCCCCGGAGGAGATCCTGGAAACCCTCACCCGGTACGACCTGACCGCGGTAGCGGTATTGGACGAGGAACAGCGCATGGTGGGCATCGTCACCGTTGACGACGTCCTGGCCCACTATCTGCCGCGCCTGGTGAAGAAGAGAGGATAGGAAGAAACGCCATGTTCACCGGTATATCGCTGTTCAAATTCCTCAAGCCGCTCAAGAGCGTGACCCCCCGGAACATCATGCTGTTCCTGGCCATCCTCGGTCCCGGCATCATCACCGCCAATGTGGACAACGACGCCGGCGGCATCACGACCTATTCCCTGGCCGGGGCCAACTACGGCAACGACCTGCTCTGGACCATGCTCCCCACGACCATCGCCCTGGTGGTGGTCCAGGAGATGTGCGCCCGCATGGGCGCCGTGACCGGCAAGGGGCTCGCCGACCTGATCCGCGAGTCGTTCGGCGTCAAGGTCACCTTCTACGTGATGATCGCCCTGCTTTTGACCAACATGGGCAACTCCATCTCCGAATTTGCCGGCATCGCCGCCAGCCTCGAGATCTTCGGCATCAGCAAGTACCTGTCGGTCCCCATCAGCGCCGTGGTGGTCTGGCTGTTGATCGTCAAGGGGTCGTACAAGACCGTGGAGAAGGTGTTCCTGGTGGCCTGCA
This sequence comes from Geobacter sp. FeAm09, assembly GCF_008330225.1. Lineage (NCBI taxonomy): Bacteria > Pseudomonadati > Thermodesulfobacteriota > Desulfuromonadia > Geobacterales > Geobacteraceae > Geobacter > Geobacter sp. FeAm09. The sequence goes on from NZ_CP042466.1 coordinate 2,242,619, forward strand.
TGGTCTATGTCGCCTACCCCATCGCCGCCGTCATGGCCGGCCCCAAATGGGACGTCATCATCAAGGCCAGCGTCACCCCCACGTTCCGCTCCGACAGCGCCTTCACCATGACCCTGATCGGCCTGGTGGGCACCACCATCGCCCCCTGGATGCAGTTCTACCAGCAATCGGCCGTGGTGGAGAAGGGGATCACCGCGAAACAGTATGCCTTTACGCGGCTGGACGTCATCTTCGGCTGCATCATGGCCATCGTGGTCGCCTTTTTCATCGTGGTGGCCTGCGCCGCCACCATCAATGTCCAGGGGCTCAAGGTGGAGACCGCCGCCGACGCGGCCATGGCGCTCAAGCCGCTGGTGGGCCGCCACGCATCCACCCTGTTCGCCTTTGGCCTCTTCAATGCGTCCCTGTTCGCCGCCTGCATCCTGCCGCTCTCCACGGCCTTCTACATCTGCGAGGGCATGGGGTGGGAGTCGGGGGTGGACAAGGATTTCGAGCGGGCGCCCCAGTTTTTCTGGCTCTTCACCGTGATCATCGTCATCAGCGCCGGCCTGATCCTGGCCCCCAACGCCCCGCTGCTCAAGATCATGTTCATCTCCCAGGTGGTCAACGGCGCCATGCTGCCGTTCATCCTGATCTTCATGCAACTGCTGGTGAACGACCGCAAGCTCATGGGCAGTTTCGTCAACGGTCCCGTCTTCAACATCATCGCCTGGCTGACGGTGGCGATCATGATCGTCATGACCATCGTCATGACCCTGGACATGATCCTCCCCGGCGCGCTCAAGGGGCTTGTGACCTTTTAGCCCCGCGCCCGGCGTACACGGCAAAAGGCCCGCCGGATATCCGACGGGCCTTTTGGGTTTTCGCTCCCGGGGCAGGTGCTATTTTCTGTACTCGGCGGGCAGGCCGACCTTGTTGGCGGCGTCGTTCAACTCGTTGTACGCCTTGACGGCGTCGTTATAGCGCTTCTGCGTCGCCCGGAACTCCTGGGGAAGCCCCTGGATACGCTCGCGGGAGATGCCGACCGGCTTCTTGACGAGCTCTTCCAGCTCCAACAGCTCCTTTTCGAGCTGCTTGACCTCGGCGTAACGCCCCTTGAACTCCTGCTGCCAGATTTCCGCCTTTTTCCCGCCATACTGGTCGTTGGCGGAGTCCTCCCCCGCACCACCCTTGCCCGCTTCCGGCAGCGCGGCCTGCTGTCCCGCGCCGGCGCCTTTCCCGCTGTCGGCCGCGGCCGGCTGGGCATCGATGTCCCCCAGCCTGCGCACCTTCTTGCGGTACTGCTTCGGCACGCTGTAGTAATCGTCGCTGAAGTTGACGGTGCCGCTCCTGTCGGTCCAGGAGTAGGTTTCCGCCATCGCCGGCAGCGACCACAGGAGCGTCACCGCCACAACCGTTACAATCCGTTTCATGATCTCAAATCCTCTCTCCTTACCCCGGAGGCCAGGTAAAATCACGTCCGGCCAGGAGGTGAAAATGGATATGGAATACCGATTGCCCCACCCCTTCGCCGTTGTTCTGCACCAGGCGGAAACCGGAATCGGCATATCCCTTCTGGCGGGCTATCTCCCCCGCCTTTCTCATGATAAAGCCGACCAGGGCGTCGTCCTGCTCGGTCATGTCGAGACAGTTGACGAAATGCCGCTTCGGCAGCAGGAGGAGATGCAGGGGCGCCTTGGGGGCGATGTCTTCGATGACCAGAATCCGGTCGTCTTCAAACACCTTTTTCGACGGTATTTCACCGCTGATGATCTTGCAGAAGATGCACGCGTCCATGGTGGTTTATTCCTCCGGTAGTGCCAATAGAATCAAAAACTCCCGGTTGCCGTCCGCCCCCAGGATGGGTGAATCGCAGACCCCGCACACCCGGATGCCCAGATCCGCTGCGGCTTGCCTGACCCCGGCGATGGCCTGGTCGTGGGCGGCCGGATCGCGGACGATGCCCCCCTCCCCCACGTCGCTTCGCGGCACCTCGAACTGGGGCTTGATCAGGGCGATGATGCGTCCCCCCGGCCGCACCAGCCCGACTACGGCTGGCAGCACCCTGGAGAGCGGGATGAACGAGGCGTCGATGACCGCCAGTACCGGCGATTCGTCGAGCCGGTCCGGGGCAAGATGGCGGATGTTGGTCCGTTCCAGATTGACGACCCGCGGGTCCTGGCGCAGGCTCCAGGCCAACTGGCCATACCCCACGTCCACCGCGAAGACCTTGCGGGCCCCGGCCTGCAACAGGCAGTCGGTGAAGCCGCCGGTGGAGGCGCCCACATCCAGGGCAACCAGCCCGTCCACGTCCACGCCGAATGCCTCCAGCGCCTTTTTGAGCTTGAGGCCGCCCCGGCTAACATAGGGCAGCGCCTCCCCTTTGATGCGGATCTCAGCAGCGGCCGCCACCTGCTGTCCGGCCTTGTCGGCGGCATGGTCTCCCACCACCACCCGGCCGGCCATGATGAGAGCCTGGGCCTTTTCCCGGGTGGGGGCCAGGCCCCGTTCGACCATCAAGGTATCGAGGCGCTGCTTTACCGCCATTACCCTACGATGTCGGACTTGGTGAACAGGGCTTTCAGCCAGTACCCCTCGGCCTCGATATTCTCCCGGCCGCCTTCCTCCCGGTCCACCAGGGTGACGATGCCCAGCACCTTCAGCCCCTCTTCCTCTGCCCGGCGCACGGCCTTCATGGAGGAACCGCCGGTGGTGACCACGTCTTCCACGATCACCACGCCGGTTCCCGGGGGGAGGTTCTTGCGCCCCTCCAGCCACTGGCCGGTGCCGTGCCCCTTGGGCTCCTTGCGGATGATGAAGGCGTGCATCTTCCGGCCGTCCAGGTGGGCGGCAATGGAGGTCGCCGTGGCGATCGGGTCGGCGCCCAGGGTGATGCCCCCCACCGCCTCCACCCCGGCCACGTCCCTGATGGCCTCGTAAAAGAGCTTGCCCACCAGAAAGCCGCCTTCGGCGTGCAGCGTGGTCTGCTTGCCGTCAAAATAGAAATCGCTCTGCCGGCCGGAGGCCAGGGTCACGAGCCGTTTTTCGTAGGACAGCTCCAGGATGATCTGTTTCAGTTTGTCACGGTCACTCATGTTCGTTGTACTCCTCTCCGAAAAGTCCCATCTGCGGCTTCAAGTCCGGCCGGGGGAATGCCACCGGGTAGGTCCCGGCAAAACAGGCCTTGCAAAAACCGGTGTTCTCCATGCCGACCGAATTGACCAGCCCCTCTTCGGACAGGTACCCCAGGGAATCGGCGGTGATATAGCGGCAAATCTCGTCAATGGTGTGGGAGGAGGAGATCAGCTCCTTCCGGTTGGGGGTGTCGATGCCGTAGTAGCACGGATAACTGGTGGGGGGCGACGAGATGCGCATGTGCACCTCCTTGGCCCCAGCGTTGCGCACCATCTTGACGATCTTGCGTGAGGTGGTGCCGCGCACAATGGAGTCGTCGATCACCACGACCCGTTTGCCCTTGAGGATCTCCCGCACCGGGTTGAGCTTGATCTTGACCCCGAAATGGCGGATGGCCTGGGCCGGCTCGATGAAGGTCCGCCCCACGTAGTGGTTGCGGATCAGCCCCATCTCGAAGCTGATCCCGGCTTCTTCGGCATAGCCCATGGCCGCCGGCACGCCGGAGTCGGGCACCGGGATGACGATGTCGGCATCGACGCCGTGCTCCCGGGCCAGTTGCCGCCCCAGTTCCTTGCGGGCCAGGTACACGTTCTTGCCGAAGATATAGGAGTCGGGCCGGGCAAAGTAGACGAACTCGAAGATGCAGGGGGTCGGCTCGACCTTCTTGAACGGGAACAGGGACTTGAGTCCGCCGTCCTTGGTGCAGATGATCATCTCCCCCGGCTCGATCTCCCGCACGAACTCGGCCTCGATCAGGTCCAGGGCGCAGCTTTCCGAGGCCACGACCCAGGCGTCCCCCAGTTTTCCCAGGCACAGGGGGCGGAACCCGTTGGGGTCGCGCACGGCGATCATGCGGCTTTCGGTCAGAAACAGCAGACAGTAGGCGCCTTTGATACGGTTCAGGGCGTCCACGATGCGGTCCACCAGGGAATTGGTGTGGGAGATTGCCAGGAGATGGATGATGATCTCCGTGTCCATGGTGGTCTGGAAGATGGAGCCGTAGGCCTCCAGCTCGGCCTTAAGCAGTTGGGCGTTGACCAGGTTGCCGTTGTGGGCCACGGCAATGGAGCCCCGGGAGTAGTCCACCATGATCGGCTGGACATTCTTCTCCACCGAGGCGCCGGCGGTGGAATAGCGCACATGGCCGATGGCCGACCTGCCGGGCAGTTTCTTGAAGATCTCCTGGTTGCCGAACACATCGGCCACCAGCCCCATGCGCTTGTGGGCGTGCAGCGTGGTACCGTCCGACGAGACGATGCCGCAGCTCTCCTGCCCCCGGTGCTGGAGGGCGTACAGCCCCAGATACGTGAGGTTGGATGCCTCCGGGTGGTTATAGACGCCAAAAACGCCGCATTCTTCGTGTGGCCGGGTAAATTCCATGAATTATGGCTCCTTAAGCTTGAAACAGCACATCAGAAAATCGGTACATCTGCCACAGAGACACGGAGACACGGAGAAAGGCAGGAAAAAACCAAAAGCATTTTCGTAAAAGTTGTACACGGTTTTCTCTGTGTCTCAGAGTCTCTGTGGCAGATTTTTTTTCGAATTTTAAATGAGATTTTTCCTCACATACTCCGCCGCGTTGCGGTACAGCTTCAGCCCATCCCCCTCTTCCGGCAGTTCTTCCCGGGTCCAGCGGGGATGCTGGGTGTAATGCACAAAGGCCTCGGGGTGCGGCATCAGCCCCATCAGGCGGCCGGTCGGGTCGCACAGCCCGGCGATGGCATTCTGCGCCCCATTGGGATTCAAGGGAAACTCCATGGTCGCCGCCCCGTAGTCCGGGCCGGAATACTTGAGCACCGCCAGGTGTTCCCGCTCGATGCGCTCCAGGGTCGCTGCCGAATCGCAGAGGAATTTCCCCTCCCCGTGGCGCATGGGCAGGTAGACGCCCCGCTCGATCCCCCGGGTAAAGACGCTGGGCGAGGCCGCATCGGTCTTCAGATACACCCACCGGTCCTGAAAGCGTCCGCAGTCGTTGAAGGTCAGGGTCGTGCGCTGGGTCAGGAAATCGCCGTCGAAGCCGGGCAGCATCCCCATCTTGACCATCAGCTGGAAGCCGTTGCAGACCCCCAGGATCAGCTTGCCGTCGGCGATGAAACGGGTGAACTGCTCCACCAGCTTCTCCCCCGTGCCGGCGACGCCGGCATGTTTCAGACGGTTGGCCTGGGCCTTGGCGCTCCCCAGGTCGTCGCCGTCCAGAAAGCCGCCGGTCAGGTTGAGGAAATGGAAGTCGTCCAGCCGGATCTCGCCGGAGAGGATCTCGGCGATATGGGCGATGACCGCCTCGTCGAAGCCTCCCAGACGGCAGGCATGGGCCGCCTCGGTCTCGCAGTTGGTGCCGTTTCCGGTAATGACGATGGCACGGATCTTTTTCATGTCACAGCTCCCTCAATGTCTTCTGCCAGGCTTCCTTCAACTCCGCCAGCCCGGCGCGCACGACGGCCGTCCCGCCCAGCCCGGCGATGGCGAGCACCGGTTCCGCGGTCACCGTGCCAATAGATGCGAAACAATTACCGCTCATGATGTTTTCGAATTCTTCCCGCTGTTCGGGATGGACCGTCACCAGGTGCCGCGATGCCGATTCGGAGAAGAGCAGCGTTGCATCGGATTTGCCCGCCGCGTCCCCCTTCCAGAGCACCCGGGAGAGTTCCAGGCTCATGCCGTAGCCTCCGGCAAAGGCCGACTCGGCCGCAGCCACGGCCAGGCCGCCGTCGGAGAGGTCGTGACAGGAGGCCACCAGCCGCCGCGTGGCCGCCTGGTGGTACGCCTGGTAACGCCGGTAGGCCCGCTCCGCATCCACCAGGGGCACCTTGTTGCCGACGGCGCCCTTGAGGGCGAAATATTCGGAGCCGCCCAACTCGTCGCCGGTCTTGCCCAAGAGGTACACGATGTCGCCGGGCCGCTTCACGTCCATGGTGACGGCCGTGCGGGCATCCTCGATCTTGCCGATCACCGAGAAAAGCAGGGTCGGCGGGATGGAAATCTTGGTGGAGCCGTCGTAGAAATCGTTCTTCATGGAATCCTTGCCCGAGATCAGCGGCAGGTTGTAGGCCATGCAGACGTCGTACAGCGCCTGGTTGGAACGCACCAGTTGGGCCATCTTGTAGGGGCCGTCCGGGGTTTTCTCCGACAGGACCGGGTCGCACCAGCAGAAGTTGTCCAGGCCGGCCACCAGGTCGAGGGAGCCGCCCACGGCCACATAGTTGCGCAGCGCCTCGTCGATGGCGTTGGCGGTCATGTGGTAGGTGTCGATGTCGGAATAGCGCGGACAGATGCCGTGGGCCGTCACCACCCCCTCGAAGGAGTCCAGGATCGGCCGCACCACGGCGGCGTCGGAGGGACCGTCGTTGGCGACGCCGCTGAACGGCTTCACCACCGAGCCCCCCTGGACCTCGTGGTCGTAGCGGCGCACCACCGACTCCTTGGAGCAGATGTTGAGCGCTGAGAGCAGGGCGGCCAGATCAGCGGAGTAATCCCCCTTGATCTGGACGGCCGGCTCGGCATGCCGGGGCGGTTCCCACTTGGCGGGGAGTTGCAGCGGCGGCAGCCCCTCGTGCATGAAGGCCATGGGGAGCCAGGCGACGGTGCGGTCGTCGTAGAGGATATGGAACACGCCGTTGTCGGTGAACTCGCCCAGTACCGTGGCCTCGACGCCGAAACGTTCGGCCATGACCAGGAATTCGTCGATCCGCTCCGGCGGCACCGCCAGGGACATGCGCTCCTGGGCTTCGGAAATGAGGATTTCCCAGGGGTTGAGTCCGGGATATTTAAGTGGAGCCTTGGCAAGGTCCATGCGACAGCCGCCGCACTCGCCGGCCATTTCCCCCACCGATGAGGAGAGCCCCCCGGCGCCGTTGTCGGTGATGAAGCGGTAGAGCGCCTTGTCCCGTGCCCGGATCAGGAAGTCGAACATGCGTTTCTGGGTGATGGGGTCGCCGATCTGGACCGCCGTGACCGGCGAATTCTCGTTCAACTCCTCGGACGAAAAGGTCGCCCCGTGGATGCCGTCCTTGCCGATACGCCCCCCGGTCATAACGATCAGGTCGCCCGGCTTGATGGATTTCTCATGGCTCGGCTGGCCATTGATCTCGCGCGGCATGATCCCGGCCGTGCCGCAAAAGACCAGCGGCTTGCCGGCGAACCGCTCGTCGAAGACCAGCGACCCGTTGACCGTGGGGATGCCGCTCTTGTTGCCGCCGTGCTCGACCCCCTCCACCACCCCTTCGTAGATGCGGCGGGGATGGAGCAGGCGGCTGGGGAGAGGCTTTTCGTAAAACGGGTCGGCAAAGCAGAACACGTCGGTATTGAAGATCAGCTTGGCTCCCTGGCCGGTGCCGAACGGATCGCGGTTGACCCCCACGATGCCGGTCAGCGCCCCGCCGTAGGGGTCCAGGGCCGAGGGGGAGTTGTGGGTCTCCACCTTGAAGACCAGGGACTGCCGGTCGTTGAACCTGATCACCCCGGCATTGTCCTTGAACACCGACAGGCAGAAGTCCTTGTCGCCCAGCTTGGCGCGCACATCTTTGGTGGTCCGCTGGATGAACGACTTGAACAGGGATTTGATCTCCTGCTTGTTGCCCGCTTCATCCTCGTACTGCACCGTGCCGGAGAAGATCTTGTGCTTGCAGTGCTCCGACCAGGTCTGGGCCAGGCACTCCAGCTCCACGTCGGTCGGGCTGGCGCCCAAGCCCACCGTGGCGCGCTCCGCCACCACCTGCGGGTCGCGGTAGTGGGCCTGAATGATCCGCATCTCCTCCAGGGTCAGGGCCAGCACCCCCTCCTTGCTGATGCGCAGCAACTCTTCGTCGGATACGTTCAGGTCGATCTCCCGCACCTCGGCCTTGACCTCGGCCAGCACCCGGGGGACCGTTGGCGCGAAACCGCGCCGGGCCATGAAATCGGCCGCCGAGAGCACGCTGTAGCGCTGGATGAGGGTGTTGCACAAGAGGCCGGTGGCGATGCGTTCCACATCGGCGGCCCCAAAGGCGCCCTTCAGCAGGTACTGCACCGAGTAGTACACCCCGCAGCCCGCGGCAAAAGGGCGGCCGGTCAGGTATTCCACCGCTTCCCGGCCGGTGCGGCCCACGTTGTCGGTCACGCCGGGACGGAAACCGACCTCCACGGCAAAATCGAAGCCGGCCGCCAAAGGCCGGTCGATGCTCCACTCCTGGATAACCGGGTCGCTGAACGGGCCTGCGGCGGCCTGCTGAAGCTCCTCCGGCGCCAGGGCGGCATCCACGGTATAAACGTCGATGGTGCGGACCTCGTCCACCGCCAGGTGCAGAAAATGTTCGATCTCCCGCTTGATCCGTTCGCCGCGGGCGTCGCGGACGCTCTCCCTCAAGGCCACTTCAATTCTGTATGCCATGTCAGTTGGTTCCTTTTTCTATTGAGCCTCTTGCATAATATTGCGGGGCCGATCTACTGTGTTGCCACTCGCTCGGAAACTCAACGTACTAAACAGTACGCCTCGTTCCCTCACTCGCTTGCGCCTTGCATATCCGCCTCCTCATGACGTTTTGCAAGAGGCTCCATGATCACCGTCCTGGTGGGGAACGGGATTTCAATGCCGTTTTCGGCAAAACGGCGAATAATCAATGTGTTGACCTTATCGATGGTGCCGAACAGCCGGGAATACTCCTCCACCCAGAAAAAGAGCGACATGTTCAGGGCCGAGTCGCCGAAGGTGACGAAATACGCCTCCGGCGCCGGGTCGCGCAGCACCTCTTCCACCTCCAGGGCCGTGGCCGCCAGAAGCGCCTTGACCCGCTCCACATCGCTGCCGTAGGCCACGCCGATATTGACGCGCCCCTTGGCGCGGGCATCCGGGAAGGCCTGGTTGATCAGCATGGTATTGCACAGGTCCGAGTTGGGGATGATGAGCAGTTGGTTGTCCAGGGTCTTGATCCTGGTGCTGCGCAGGCCGATGCCGGCCACATCCCCCACCTGGCCGCCCGACAGTTGGATGCGGTCGCCGATCCGGAAGGGCTGGTCGAGCATGAGGGTGAAACCGGAGATCATGTGGGCCAGGGTATCCTTGGCCGCCATGCCGATGGCCAGCGAACCGATGCCCAGTGCGGTGACCAGCGAGAAGATGTCGTAGTTGAAGTGCTTGAGGATGACGATCAGCGCCGTGCCCATCAGGAACAGCATGGTGATCTTTTCCGCAATCGGGATCATGTTGCGGGAGATCAGGGCATCCTTGTCGTGCTGCCGGCCGGCGATATACCACTGCAGCAATTCGTCGAAGGCGTGGTAGATCAGGTTGAAGACGATGATCACCAGGACGATGTAGAGAGCGCCGGAGCTGATCACGATCAGTTTTTCGTGCAGCGGCAGGGAGCGGATCGCCAGGTAGACGCCCGTCGTGACCAGAAGCCGCGAGACGTGGGGGGTGGTGCGCTGAAGGATGCGGTCGTCCAGGTCGGTGCTGGTGAAGGAGGCCAAACTTTTGCCCCACCTGTTCAGCGCCATGACGGCCAGTTGGGCCAGCATCCAGAAAATTGCCAGGATCAGGAGCGCGCCCAGGATCTCCTTGGCCCAGAACAGGGTCGGGCCGTCCGTATCCAGCGGCCGGAAAAGCCCTTGAATGATCCCCAGGATTCTATTCACCGAAGACTCGCTTGAAGATGGTATTCACGTGCTTTAAATGATAGTTGAGATCGAACGATTCACGGATCTTGGCCTCGCCCAGGGCGCCGACCACATCCTGGTCCGCCAGCAGCTCCTCCTGGAAGTCCTTGCCCTGCTCCCATACCTTCATGGCGTTGCGCTGCACCAGACGATAGGCATCCTCCCGGGACACGCCCGCCTGGGTCAGATCAAGGAGGATCTTCTGGGAGAAAACCAGCCCCTTCATCTTGTTCAGGTTGTCCAGCATGTTCTTGGGATAGACCACCAGGTTCTTGATCAGGCCGCTCAAGCGGCGCAGGGAGAAATCGAGCGCCACCGTGGCGTCCGGGCCGATGTAGCGCTCCACTGAGGAATGGGAGATGTCCCGCTCATGCCACAGGGCCACGTTTTCCAGCGCCGGGATGCACATGGAACGGATATAGCGGGCCTGACCGGTCAGGTTTTCCGAGAGGATCGGGTTGCGCTTGTGGGGCATGGCCGACGACCCCTTCTGCCCCTTGCTGAAGAATTCCTCCGCTTCCAGCACCTCGGTGCGCTGCAGGTGGCGGATCTCGATGGCGATGCGCTCCAGGGACGAGGCGGTCAGTGCCAGAACGCAGAAGTACTCGGCATGGCGGTCCCGGGGGATGACCTGGGTCGAAACCGGTTCGGGGGTCAGCCCCATTTTCTTGCAGACGTACTCTTCCACGTACGGGTCGATATTGGCGAAGGTGCCCACCGCACCGGAGATGGCGCCGGTGGCGATGTTCTCGCGGGCCGCGGCCAGGCGCCGGCGGTTGCGCTCCATCTCGGCATACCAGGAGGCCAGCTTGAGGCCGAAGGTGACCGGCTCGGCGTGGATGCCGTGGGAACGGCCGATGCAGACGGTGTCCTTGTGTTCCAGGGCGCGTTCCTTGATGGACGCGAGCACCGCGTCCAGGTCGGCCAGCAGTTCGTCGGCGGCCTGGACCAACTGTACCGACAGGCAGGTATCCAGTACGTCGGAGGAGGTCATCCCCTGGTGGATGAAGCGCGCCTCGGGCCCCACATATTCGGCGACCGAGGTGAGGAACGCGATCACGTCGTGCTTGACCTCGGCCTCGATGGCGTCGATACGGGCAATGTCGAAGTTTCCCTTCTCGCGGATGACCGGCACCGCCTCCTTGGGGATGACCCCCAGTTCGGCCTGGGCCTCGCACGCCAGGGTCTCTATCTCCAGCCAGATGCGGAAGCGGTTTTCAGGTTCCCAGATGCGGGCCATGTCGGGGCGGGTATAACGTGGAATCATTCAATAACTCCTGATATCGATTTTGGATTCTACCATAGAATTAACATCTGCCACAGAGACACAGAGAAAACCGGAAAAAAACAAAATCACTATTTACATGGATGAACAGGATAAAAGGGATGAAACCGTTAACACCTTTGAGTCGTGCAATGAATCCGAGTTTTTATATCCTGTTCATCCGGTTCATCCATGTAAAGCTCGCCTGTATATTTCCAGGCTTTTCTCTGTGTCTCTGTGTCTCCGTGGCAGATTGAGACTTTAAATCGTCATAACGTCACTTGCTTTGTACTGGTCCCCGATCACGATTTTGGGGGCGCAGACGTTCTGATCGCGCAGAAAGGCCCCGGTGGTGCGGACCACGTGGTCCGGGTGGTTGTTGACCTCGGACAGGTGGGCCATCACCAGCGCCTCCAGCCCGGCGTGGGCCAGGTCGAAGAGCAGTTCCAGCGATTCCTCGTTGGAAAGATGGCCGTGGCGCGACTTGATGCGCTGCTTCAGCTCCCAGGGATAGGGGCCGTTCATGAGCATCTCCACGTCGTGGTTCGATTCCAGGTTCAGCGCCCGGCAGCCGCGCAGCTTTTCCGCCACCAGCCGGGTGACGATCCCCAGGTCGGTGGCCGAACCGCACCGCCCCTCCCCCGACTCCAGGACGAAGCCGACCGGGTCGCAGGCATCGTGGGTGATGGGGAACGGGTCGATCCGCACGTCGCGCAACGACAAGGCGCAACCGGCCTCGAACTCGATCCGCTGCGTCTTGTGCAGGTATTTTTCCGCTTTTTCGCACACCAGGTGGCTGGCGACCACCGGCACCTTGAACTTGCGGGCAAAGGCCCCCACGCTGCGGATATGGTCGATATGTTCGTGACTGACCAGCACGGCATGGACACGGCCGGCGTCGATGCCCCGCGCCTCCATGCGCAGCAATGTCTCGCGCAACGATAGCCCCACATCGATCAACAGATGCGTGTCGCCGGTTTCGACGTACAGACTGTTGCCTTTGCTGCCGCTGGCCAGCGAACAGATTTTCACACGGACTCCAGGATTCCCGGACTGACGAAGCACAAGCCCCAAAAGAACATAAACAACAGAAGGATTTCAGGCAGTTATAGTTAACGCACGACGGCGTTTATGCGGCGTAATAATAAACTCTATTTATACTCGAAGAGCAAAATAGTTTCAAGGGTAATCATGGCGGTCGTGTTATACATTCCTGCCACGGAGCCGCAGAGGCACAGAGGTATCTCAGAGATTTTTCGGGGATAATTCCGCAAACAAATTTCAAGTTTTGCGATTGCAACCGTACCCAATGATTTTCTCCGCGTCTCTGTGGCTCCGCGGCAGAATCCGGTTATGCCGTTTACCCCCGGGGATGGATCTGCTGGTGCAGCCGTTTCAGCCGCTCCCGGGTGACGTGGGTGTAGATCTGGGTGGTGGAGAGGTCGGCATGCCCCAGCATGATCTGCACGCTGCGCAGGTCGGCGCCGTTTTCCAGCAGATGGGTGGCAAAGGAGTGCCGCAGGGTGTGGGGGGAGATGTTTTTGCGGATACCGGCCATCGAGGCCCGTTTCTTGACGATGTTCCAGAACGCCTGGCGGCTCATGTCCGCCCCCAGGCGGGAAAGGAAGAGAAAGGGATTCGCCCCCGGGGGGTCGAGCTTGGCGCGTACCGCCGCAAGATACGCCCCGACCCTGTCCCGGGCCGACTCGCCGATGGGCACCAGGCGTTCCTTGTTCCCCTTCCCCACCGTCATCAGGTAGCCCGAGTCCAGGTTGACCTCGCGCAGTTTGAGGCCGACCAGTTCCGAAACCCGCAGGCCGGTGGCGTAGAGCAGTTCCAGCATGGCCAGGTCGCGGACGTTTTCGGCCGACGTGCCGGCACAAGCCGCGAACAGGGCGTCCACCTCCTGGGTCGTGAGGAATTCCGGCAGTTTGTGCAGGATGCGGGGCGCCTCGATGGTCGAGGTCGGATTGGTTTCGGCGTAGTTTTCCACCATGAGGAACTTGTGGAACATGCGGATGGCCGACAGGCAGCGGGCCCGGCTGCGCGGGCCGATCCCCCGGTCTTTCAGCCGCCCCAGGAACAGGGCGATATCCGTGGCTTTCACACTGTCGGGAGACACGGTCCCCCGCTTTTCGAGGAAATCCAGGTAGCGCGCCAAGTCCCGGCTGTAGGCCTCCTGGGTGTTGCCGGAGAGCCCCTTTTCCACGGCCAGGTAGTTTATGAACAGATCGAGGTAGTCGTTCATGGAACCAGGATCTCTTCCGGGGTGGCGCCGGGTACGCGGTGGCCGCCGTTCACCTTACGGCTCCTCCAGCTTCCAGCGCAGATACAATTCATCCACCTTGTCCCGGGCCCACGGGGTCTTGCGCAAGAACTTCAGGCTGGACCCCATACTCGGCTCATGGGTGAAACATCTGATGGGGATGCGGTTCCCCAACTCCGCCCAGCCGTAATGAGCCACCAGTTCGGTCAGCATCGTCTTTAAAGTAATGCCGTGCAGCGGGTCGTTGCAGGACGCTGCCATCAGTGAAACACCAGCCTGCCGCCATAAAATCCGAGGACGGTGCAATCCGCGGCACAGGCGGCCAGCAGGAGCAGGTACCCAAGGCCGGCCCCCTGGAAGGGGTGCAGGAGCAGGTCGGGGTGATACGCGCGCAACAGCACCGCCGGCAGGGCCAGGGCAACCAGCAGCGCCGAGCCGGCTATCTTGATCTTGAACACCCGGGTCATGGCCCCCTTGAAACGGAGCTTCCAGTCGATGATCCCGCTCAGGGTCGCCGCCGGCACGGACAACAGGCCGAAAAGGACGCATATATAGGCGCCGACCTCGAACTCGCGGATCCCCAAAGCCAGGTAGGCCACCGCCGCGGCAAAGGCGGCCGGGAAGAGGGCTTGGGGAAAATGCACGCATATGGGGTGCAGGTGCGGAATCTTCTTTTTCTGGTCGTCGGTCATGATCGCTCCCTCAGCGCCCGGATATCAGACCCATTCGTCGATGGCCCGTATCAGGTGCGGTATGATCTCCTGCAGCTTTTCTTCCGCTACGATCTTCTGGCCGAAAATATCCCGCACATAAAAGACGTCGGCCACCTGGTCAACCTTGGTGGAGATCTTGGAGACGCCGATGTAGAGCCCCAGATGGGTCAGGGTGCTGGTGATCAGGTAGAGCAGCCCGACCTTGTCATGGGTGTAGATATCGATGACCGTATAGTCTTCCGACACCTCGTTGTCGATCTCCACGCGGGTCGGAAAACGGGGAATGGGACGGGCGGTGAGGAGCGAGGGGCGCTGGCGGTTCTCCACAAGCTCCGCCACGCTGACGTCGCCATGAAGGGCCAGGCGCATGTCGTCCTTAACCTTGTGCCAGCGCTGTTCGTCGGTAATGACCATGCCTTGGGGCGAATTGACCTGGAGTATGTCCAGCACCTTGCCGTTGCGGCTGGTGTTGATCTGGGCCCCCAGGATGTTGACGCCGTTGGCTGCCATGACGCCGGTGATGCGCGAAAAGAGGCCCGGCATGTCGTGGGTGCAGATGGTGAACTCGGAATAGCCGCTCTCCTGCTGATGGACGACCTTCATGAGCATGTCGTTCGTTTCCAGGCCGAGCAGCAGCCGGGCATGGCCGGAGATCAGGGCCAGGTCGTTGGAGAGCAGCAGCCGGACCGGCATGGCCTTGAGTTCCTCCCGGACCGTCGCCACCGGAAAATCGTCCTGCAACAGTTCCGTGACCTTCTTGATGACCCCCTTGACCCGCTCGCTGCTGGCCTCCAGGTGGAAATCGCCCCGTTCCAGAACGTTGAAGGCCTTTTCGTACAACTCCTGGAACAAAAGCGCCTTCCAACTGGTCCACACATCCGAGCCCACCGCCCTGACGTCGGCAATGGTCAGCAGATAGAGCATTTTCAGATTCTCGCTGGTTTCCATCTGGCGCGCGAACTGGACCACCATCCGCTCGTCGTGCAGGTCGCGGCGCTGGGAGATGTGGGCGAACAGCAGGTGCTGGCGCACCAGGAACACCAGCCGCTCGGTGCCCTCCTTGGAAAGCCCCATGCGCCGGGCGATGGTGGGGATCATGGCCGCCCCCTTTTCGGAGTGCCCCCCCCCTTCCCCCTTGCCGATGTCGTGAAACAGCACCGCCAACAGCAAGAGCTCGCGCTTGCCGATCTGGGAGGCCACCTCGCACGGGAAGGGGATCAGGTCCCTCGACTGGCCGGTCAGCATCTTCTCGGCCTCTTCCACGGCAAACAGGGTGTGGATGTCCACGGTATAGATATGATAGATGTCGTGCTGCACCTTGCAGTAGATATGTTCCAGTTCGGGGATGTAGCGGTTGAGGAACTCCAGGTGGTGCATGCTCCGCAGGGTTTCGGCCACCCCCTTGGGCGAGCGGAGGATCGCCAGGAACGACTGGTTCACGTCGCGGTTGCGGCGGAACTTGTCGTTGACCAGGTGCAGGCTCTTGCGGACCAGGGCCTTGACGCGGACGTTCAGGGCGACGCCGTGCTTTTGGGCCAGTTCGAAGATGCGCATCAGGACGACCGGGTTTTTCTCCGCCACCGTCTCGTCCGGGACGATCAACTCCCCCTTGAGCACGAAACAGCCGTCCCCCACCGGGCGGCGCACGAAGTAGCCGAGGATCTTCAGGGCGCCCTCGTCGCGCCAGATGCATTGGGACACCAGGCTTGAGGCGAAGTGTTCGACCCGGTTGGCGTGGCGGTAGTAGTCCCGCATGAAATCTTCCACCGCAAGCACCTTGCCGTGGTCCTGGTAGCCCATGAAACGGGCCAGGTGCACCTGGGCGTCAAAGGTGAGCTGGTCGTTCTTGCGGCCGTTGAAATAGTGCAGTTCGTTGCGGATGCGCCAGAGATAGTCGAGGGCGGCGTAGTAGGTGTCCAGTTCCTCTTCCGTCAGTATCCCCTTGATGATCAGCTCCTTGGGACTGGCGAACTTGTATTTGACCCGCGCCGCCCACATGGCGGTCTGCAGGTCGCGCAATCCCCCCTCGCCTTCCTTCAGGTTGGGCTCCAGCAGGTAGACGGTCGAGCCGTACTTCTCCCGGCGGCTCTTCATGTCGGCCATCTTTTCCTTGATGAACTTGTCGCTGGATTTGGTCATGATCTGGGTCAGGATCACCTTGGAAAGGTTATCGAACAACTGCCGGGTGCCGCTTAAGTAGCGGGCGTCGATCAGGGCGGTCTTGACCGTGCTGTCCGCGGCGGCCATCTCGACGCAATCGGAGATCTGCCGCACCGAATAGCCCACATCCAGGCGCATGTCCCAGAGGAAATACAGCATCTTCTGGGCCACGTCCTCCACGCGTGCCGCCGGCATGCTGCCGTCGTGCAGAAACATGATGTCGATATCGGAGAAGGGATTCAGTTCGCCGCGGCCATACCCCCCCACCGCCACCAGGGTGATGTGTTCCATCATGCTGCCGCCATCCGCGTCGTACAGGATGCTCTGGAAGAGCTTGTTGTTCAGTTCGTCCATCATGTCGCAGATCAGATGGGCCACCTCGCTGCCCGACGCCCCCCCGTCGTGCAGTTTTTTGATCTCCTCGCGGTAGTGGCCGAGAAAATTCTTGCAGCCGGAAAAATACAACGGCCGTTTCTCTTCGAATCCGGCCATGCCTGCATCGCCAACGGCGTTTATGTCATCGGGGAAGTAAGGGTCGATAAAGAATTGCATGGTACTCCTCTCGGGAAACGATGCCGCCCGGCATGACGGTTATTGATACGGCTGGCATCGTCGGCGTCCGTACGGGAGGCGATTATACGTCACGTGCGCCGGAGAGTCAAAAGCAATAAGAAGGCGGCCAGCGCCGCCGGGAAGCGATTTCACTCCACCCGCATCAAACGGCCGACGCCGTTCTCGATCTCGGCGTGGGCCTTAAGGCGCAGGCGCCACTCGCCGGGGATGGCGGAAACGCCCAGGGACGCGCCCAGCCAGGCGCCGACCATAGCCGCCCGGCCGGCGCTGTCGCCGCCCGCCGCCGCCGTTGCTTTCAGCGCGCCGCTGAAATCGCCGGCATGGTGCAGGGCACAGTGGACGGCCGCCGGAAAGCTGCTGGCCAGGGGGCACGACTGGCCGAACCGGGCCGTTACCGTACGCACCGGCTGGCTGCGGGATGCGACTGCGTCCGTGATCTTCCGGCTCACTTCCGCGCCCAAGTCCCCCTCCGTCCCGGCCCGCTGCGCCGCCCTTTCGAAAGCCTCCGCCAGGGGGCGGCCCAGGAACAGCTCGCGCAGGATCACGGCATGGGCCTTGAGGTAGGCCACGGCCCGGTCGTTATTCTGGCAGACCCGCGTGGCCCGTTCCACCTGAAGCAGGTAATCGCCGCTGCGGAAATAATGCGCCGCCAGGGGCGCCAAGCGGCTGATGGTGGCCGGCTGGTCGTCGTCGGCCCCTTCCTGGAAACTGTAGGCCGCATCGGGATGGGCCTCCCGGAATGCCCGGTAGTTTTCCAGGGTCCCCTTGGCGGCATGGTCCCGGTACCCCTTGTAGGCGGGGCATTCCATCATGGCCACGAAGCGGCTCCCGAAATCTGCGGCATCGAAGCCGTCCCGCTCCAAAAGCGACCGGAGCAGCAGCAGCGCGGCGTCGCCGTAGTGGGTCAGTTCCCCCGGCTCCTTGCCGAAGTGGTAGTGCCCTTCTGCCGGCGGGTCAAAGCCCTGCGGCCCGCCGGGAAAAAAGCGCTCCAGTTCGTTCAGGTCGTAAATCCAGTGACTCCCGAGGCAAAAGGCGTCTCCCACAAACTGCCCCCACACCGCCCCGGCGATGCGGCCGGCAAGGGAAACATCTTGATTGTTCGATTTTTTTTCACTATCCATGCTCACAACCTCCCGCGACTGCACACTATGGCGTGCTTTGCTATTTAGTATACCGCTTTCCCGCCACTATGGGAAAAAATGCTGTCGCGCCGCATGAGGAAGCCCCACCTGCAAACAAAGAACGCCCCGCCCTGAAAACCAAGGCGAGGCGTTCTGCTTTACATCTAAATCGTTGGGAACGCGCAATTTTTCGTTCCGGGTTTGGCAATCAAGGGGTTGCGCGGAGACGTAGCAGCGCTACGTCGCACAAAGCAAAACCGAAGATTGACGAGGCCAGGGCGGAAAATTGCGCGTTCCCATCAGCCCATGACGATGATCAGGTCCCCCTTCTCAACCTTCTCCCCTTCCCTGAACTTCACCTCGGCCACCCGGGCATCGGCCTTGGCCTTGATGTTGGTCTCCATCTTCATGGCCTCGGTCACCACCAGCACGTCACCGCTCCTGACCAGGTCGCCGGCCTTGACGTTGACCTTGAGCACCTTGCCCGGCATGGGGGCGCCCACGTGGCTGGGGTTGCCCCTGTCGGCCTTCTCGCGCTGTGCTTCGTCGGTCGTGGCCGACTGGTCGCGGATGACCACCGAGCGGTTGTTGCCGTTCAACTCGAAGTACACGGTGCGGGTGCCGTCGGCCTGGACGCGCCCCACGGCATTGAGCTTGATGATCAGGGTCTTGCCCGGTTCGATCTCGATGGAGGTTTCCTGCCCCGGTTCCAGGCCGTAAAAGAAGATCGGCGTGGGGATGACCGAGGTGTCCGAGTACTCCTGGCGGTGGCGGTCGAATTCGGGATACACGTGGGGGTAGAGGATATTGGACACCAGCGCCTTGTCGCTGACCCCGTGCTCCAGCTTTTCCTCCAGCTTGAGCCGTTCCTCGTCGAAATCCACCGGCTCCAGCAACTCGCCGGGACGGCAGGTAATGGCTTGCTCCCCCTTCAGGATGATCCGCTGCAGCTCCTGGGGCCACCCCTGGTAGGGCTGCCCCAGCATCCCCTTGAACATGCCCACCACCGATTCCGGGAAGGCCAGTTCATCCCCCGAGGTGAAGACATCCGCCGGTTCCAGGTTGTTCTTGACCAGGAACATGGCCATGTCCCCCACCACCTTGGACGAGGGGGTGACCTTGACGATGTCGCCGAACAGGAGGTTGACCTTGTGGTACATCTCCTTGCACTCGTCCCAGCGCTCCAGAAGCCCCAGGCCGGCCACCTGCGGCTTGTAGTTGGAGTACTGGCCGCCCGGTATCTCGTGGTGGTAGACCTCGGCCGTGCCGGACTTGAGGCCGGACTCGAAGGGGGAGTAGTAGTCGCGCACCGTTTCCCAGTAGTTGGCCAACTTCTGCAGGCCGGGGGCGTTGACCCCGGGATCGCGTTCGCTCCCCTCCAGGGCCGCCACCAGGGCGTTCAGGTTGGGCTGGGCCGTAAGCCCCGAGAGGGACGACAGGGCCGCATCGACGATATCCACCCCGGCCTCGCTGGCCTTGAGCAGGATGGCGCTGCCGTTGCTGGAGGTATCGTGGGTGTGGAGGTGGACCGGGATGCCGATGTTCTCCTTGAGCGCCCTGACCAGTTTGTAGGCGGCCAGCGGCTTGAGCAGGCCGGCCATGTCCTTGATGGCCAGGATATGGGCGCCCATGGCTTCCAGTTCCCTGGCCATGTTCACATAGTATTCCAGGGGATACTTGTCCCGTTTGGGGTCGGTGATGTCGCCGGTGTAGCAGATGGCGGCCTCGCAGATCTTGCCGGTCTTGCGCACCGCCTCCATGGCCACCCGCATGCCGGTGGTCCAGTTGAGGGAGTCGAAGATGCGGAAGATGTCGATGCCCGAGTTGGCGGCCTCCTCCACGAACTTCTGCACCACGTTGTCCGGGTAGTTGGTGTAGCCCACGGCGTTGGAGCCGCGCAGGAGCATCTGGAACAGGATGTTGGGGATCTGCTCGGAGAGCTTGTGCAGCCGCTGCCAGGGGTCCTCCCTGAGGAAGCGCATGGAGACGTCGAAGGTGGCCCCGCCCCAGCATTCGAGGGAGAACAGGTCGGCCCCCAGGTAGGAGGTCGGTTCGGCGATCCTGAGCAGGTCGTAGGTGCGCACGCGGGTGGCCAGGTTGGACTGGTGGGCGTCACGCATGGTCGTGTCGGTCAGAAGCAGCTTGTTCTGCTCCAGGATCCACTTGGAAAGCCCCTCGGCCCCCAGTGTCATGAACAGGTCGCGGGAACCGGACGGACGGGGCGCGGTCACGTCGGTTTCCGGCACCCGCGCCTCCAGCAGGTCAGCCGACTTGAGCGGCTTGGCGATGCCGGGCGAACCGTTGACGACCACCTCACCCAGGAATTTGAGCACCTTGCTGGCCCGGTCCTTTTTCTCCCGGACCTTGAGCAGTTCCGGATGTTTCTCGATGAACGAGGTGTCGCAATCCCCCTTGAGAAAGACCGGGTGGGTGACGACGTTCTCCAGGAAACCGATATTGGTCTTGACGCCCCGGACGCGGAACTCCTGCAGGGCGCGGTTCATGATGTGGGCCGCGGCCTGGAAGGTCAGCCCCCAGGAGCTGATCTTGACCAGCAGGGAGTCGTAATGGGGGGTGATCTTCGCGCCGGTGAAGGCGTTGCCCGCATCCAGCCGCACCCCGCAGCCGGCCGCCGAGCGGTAGGTGGTCAGGGTGCCGAAGTCCGGGGCAAAGTTGTTGGCCGGGTCTTCGGTGGTGATGCGGCACTGGATGGCGTAGCCGCGCATGTCGATGGCGCTCTGGCTGGAAATGTTGATCTCCGGGTCGGACAGCTTGTGGCCGCAGGCGATCAGGATCTGGTCCTGCACCAGGTTGCGGCCGGTGATCATCTCGGTCACCGTGTGCTCCACCTGGATGCGGGGGTTCATCTCGATGAAGTACCAGTTCCCCTCCTGGTCCAGCAGGAACTCCACGGTCCCGGCATTGCGGTACTTGACCTGGCCGGCGATCTTGAGCGCCGCGTCGCACAACTCCTCGCGGGTCTTCTGGGACAGGGAGAGGGAGGGGGCGAATTCCACCACCTTCTGGTGGCGGCGCTGGATGGAGCAGTCCCGCTCGTAGAAGTGCACCAGGTTGCCGAAGTTATCCCCCAGCACCTGCACCTCGATATGCTTGGGATTGGCCAGATAGCGTTCCAGGAAGACGGCCGGATTGCCGAAGGCCGCCTTGGCCTCGCTCCCGGCGGCCACCAGCCCCTCCAGCAGTTCCTTCTTGGTGCGGGCCACGCGCATGCCGCGCCCGCCGCCGCCCGCCGCCGCCTTGATGATGATCGGGTAGCCGTGCTCCTTGGCAAACCGTAAGGCTTCCTCCTCTTTGGCGATGGGTTCCTCGGTGCCCGGCACGGTGGGCACGCCCGCGGCAAGGGCCACCTTGCGGGCCGCCACCTTGTCCCCCAGGGCGCGCTGCATCTCGGCCGTGGGGCCGATGAAGGCGATCCCGTTGGCCTCGCACCGCTCCGCAAACTCGGCGTTCTCGGCCAGAAAGCCGTAGCCGGGATGGATGGCGTCCACATCGGCCTTGAGCGCCAGGGCAATGATCTCCTCGATCCCCAGATAGGCGTCGATGGGCGCCTTCCCCTTGCCCACCAGGTAGGCCTCGTCGGCCTTGTAGCGGTGGAGCGACAGCTTGTCCTCTTCCGAATAGATGGCTACCGTGCCGATACCCAACTCGGTACAGGCCCGAAAGATACGGATGGCGATCTCGCCGCGGTTGGCGGCCATGACCTTGCGGAACTTCTGTTTCTGCATGAATGTCCTCCCAAGTGTAGGGGTACCGTGGAACCCATCGGGGCGTTTGGCGGGGACTGCCCCCGTCCCTGCGATGGCGATGTTCTCTCTGCCTTTGCAGACTGCCGGGCAAAGCGAGGTTTAACGGGAATGAAATTTGGCCGTCAGAAACGGCAAAACATTTAGCAAAACTAAATTTATTCAGCTATTTTAAATAGTTATACCGTAAACAGTGGCGACAATAAACCAGATTGAGGGGGCTTTGTCAACTACGATTTTGCAGGCAGCGCCATTGATACGGGGAAGGTGGTGCGAACGGAAACACGAGAGGTGGCCGCTTCGCGGCCAAAGGGTGGGAAATTGCTGTGTCCCGCGCGGCAAGCCGCGGAGCACGACGGTCAGAGTGAAAAGAAGAACGTAGCGCCTTTACCCGGTTCCCCCTGGGCCCAGATGCGCCCCTGGTGCCGGTCGATGATGCGCTGCACAGTGGCGAGTCCGATGCCGAACCCTTCGAACGCATCGTCGTCGTGCAGGCGCTGGAAGGTTCCAAACATCCGGTCGGCCTTGGCCATATCGAATCCGACGCCGTTATCCCGGACAAAATACACCGGTTTCCCATCGGCGGCGGACATACCGAACTCTATCCGCGGCTCGTCCGTGAGGGCGGTGTATTTCCAGGCGTTGCCCATGAGGTTGCTCAGGACGATGTGCATCAGCTGCCGGTCGGCGCAGCACGTAACCCCCTCCTGGATGCAAAACCCGGTGTGCCGGTCCGGCTCCTGCATGCGCAATTCAGCCCTGACGCCGGATGCAATGGCCGTGAGATCCACCGTTTCCCTGGTGATGGCCTGGTGCGACAACCGGGAAAACGCCATGAGGGCCGACAAGAGCGCCTCCATCTGTCGTGCCGTACGGCTGATGATCCCCACGATCTTTTCGCCCTGCTCGTCCAGGTTTGCGCCGCACTTGTCCAGAAGCAACTGGCTGTAGCTGCCGATAATGGTCAACGGACTGCGCAAATCATGGGAAACCGTGTAATTGAAAGCCTCCAGGTCCACATTGGCGGATTCCAGCTCCCGGGCGCGGTCCGCCAGCGCGGCGTTGAGGGCTTCGATCTTTTCCTCGGCACGCTTGCGGGCGGTTATGTCTTCCTTTACGGCAACGTAGTTGGTAATGGCACCGGTATCGTCCATGACCGGAGAGATGGCGGCGGACTCCCAGTAGAACTCCCCGTTCTTTTTCCGGTTCAGGAATTCGCCGCGCCACTCATTCCCCGAAGAGATGGTACACCACAGGCCGCCGTAAAAGGCGGGCGACATGACCCCCGATTTGAGGATGCGCGGGTTCTTCCCCATGACCTCCTGGGGGGAGTAGCCGGTGAGCTCGAAAAACTTGGGGTTGGCATATTCGATCTGTCCGCGCCCGTCGGTTATCAATACCGTACTGGGGCTCTGCTCGACGGCACGGGAGAGTCTGCGGATAAAACGGTGCTGGGAGGCCACCTGCCGCTTCAGCGAGATCATGGCGATGCTCTTGTCGATGGCGGCAAAGAGCTTTTCGTAATTGACCGGTTTGAGGACGTAATTGCTTATGCCCAGTTCGATGGAGTCCAGAAGGTATCTCGTCCCGCTGTGGGCCGTCAGGACGATGATGACCGTCTCCGGGGCGATGTCCCGTATGGCGGCAGCCATTTCAACGCCATCCATGACCGGCATGCTGATGTCCGTAATGACGATGTCGTGGCGATGCTCCTTGAAGAGCGCCACCCCCTGCTCACCGTTCTCGGCCGCATCGAGGCGCGTGAAACGGTACTTGCTTTCAAATACCGAGCAGAGGATTTCCCGGGCGCTCTGTTCGTCCTCAACATAGAGGACGGAAATCTGCGGCTGGTCGTCCGGCATATCAGACCTCGATCATGAACTCGGCGCCGACACCCGTATTGCGGACACTGAGCCTGCCGTTCATATTCTTTTCTATGATGGTTTTCGCCATGAATAAACCGATGCCGGTTCCCTTGTCCGGCCCCTTTGTCGTGAAATAGGGTTCAAACATCTTCTCCATGATATGAGCGGGGATGCCGCCCGCATTGTCGCGTATGGTGACCACGGACACTCCCTCCCTGCTGAAACTTCTGATCACCACCCTGGCGTCGTCCACGTCCCGCTCCGCAAAGGCGTCGCGCGCGTTCAGCAGGATGTTGAGAACGACCTGGGAATACTCGTTGGGGAAGCCGAGAACCCGCACATCCCCCTCCGTATCCGCATCGATCTCGATATGGTGGGCCTTGAAGCTCTCGGTGATCAGCGAGACGGTTTGCAGGATGGTGGCATGGACGCTGAAAAAATTCTTTTCCTTGTCCGGCTTGAAGAAGTTCCTGAAGTCGTCGATGGTCCGGGACATGTGATAGACCAGCTTCATGGCCTCCTGCGTGCTCTCCTGCAGGAATGCGGCGTCGAACTTGCCCGAGTTGTAAAAAAGCTGCAAGCGTTGGACGATGAGCCCCAGGGTATTGAGCGGTTGGCGCCACTGATGGGCAATATTGCCGATCATCTCGCCCATGGCGGCCTGGCGGCCCTGAAGCAGCATCAGTCGTTCCTTCTCCCGCAGATCCTGCTCCGTACGCACGCGTTCGGCGGTTTCCGCCAGCAAGTGCTGTTCGGCCAGTTTCCGCTCGGTGATGTCGGTGTGGGACCCGGCCATGCGGTGGGGGTTGCCGTCGCCGTCGCGGAAACAGGCGCCGCGCGTCAAGACCCAGCGGTAGCTGCCGTCCTGGTGGCGCAGGCGGTATTCCAGGCAGAACTCGGGGATGCGACCGTCCAGGTAGTCGTTCAGGGTCTCCAGTGCGGCCTGATAATCATCGGGATGGATCAGGCTCATCCATTCTTCCATGACATTGTCTATTTCATTCTCGCCGTACCCCAGCATCTCCTTCCAGCGGGACGAGACAAAAGCCGTATTGGTCTCCAGGTCCCAGTCCCAGATACTGTCGCTGGCCCCCTGGGCGGCAAGCATATAGCGTTCGTTGCTCTTGCGCAGCGCTGATTCCGTCTGTTTGAGGGCCGTGATGTCGAACGCCGTGGAGCGGCACATGACGTAGTTGCCGTCCCCGTCCCGGATGGCAACCGCATTGACCATGACCGACAACCGGCTGCCGTCCTTGCGGACCAGTTCGAATTCCGCCCCCTTTATCTGCCCCTCCCGTTTCAGGCGGGAGAAGGTTTCCTCGAACACCTCCCTGCTGCCGTCCGCGAGGATGTCGCTGAAGCTCATCCTGCCGATGACCTCATGGCTGCCGTACCCCAGCCAATTGAGCTCCGTATCGTTGATAAGCACGAAGACACCGTGGTCGTTCAGGGAGTGGTAGCCGCAGGGGGCGTTATTGTACAGGTCCCGGATCTCATCGGACGTCCTGACGAGGTACTCCTCGGTCCTCTTCCGTTCCGACACGTCGCGGAAGATGATGCACGCCCTCCGGTTCCCCTCCCTGTCCGCAAAAAGCGACGAACTCAGATCGCAGGGAACCCTGCTGCCGTCCTTGCGGATGAACATGACCTCCCCGCGCGCCTTGCCGGTGCGCGTCCGCTCCTCGAGCAGGGCCGTTGCCCGCTGGTCCCCCACATCGACGATGTCCTGCCGGCACCGGCCGCACACCTCCTCTTCGGTCATGCCGAGGATACGGCAGGCCTCGGGATTGGCTTCCAGTACACAGCCATCGGAGGTGGCAAGCAGGATGCCGTCGATGCTGTTGTCGAACAGGGAGCGGTAACGTTCCTCATTCTCCCGCAGGGCGTCTTCAGCCCGTTTCCGCTCGGCGATCTCCGCTTTCAGGACCTGAATCGTATCCGCCAATTCGCCGGTCCGCTCGGCAACCCGCTGTTCCAGCTCTGCATGGGCCCGCTGAAGCTCCGACTCAACCCGTTTCCGTTCGGTGATGTCGCTTATGATGGAAAACAGGTGGTCCTTGCCCCGGAAGCTGATGGTGCCGGAAGAGACCTCCACGCTCCGCAGAGAGCCGTCCGCCCGGCGATGCTGGAAGACAAAACGCGAAGGCGCGCCTTCGCAGGCGTGCTCCATATTTTCCCTGGTCGCGCCCTCATCATTCGTGTTGATGTCGAAGATGCGCATGGCGGTAAGCTGCTCTTTGGGATAGCCGTAAAACGAAACCGCCGCCGGATTGGCATCCACGATGTTCCCGCTGTGTGGTTCAATTATCAGCATTGCGTCGTTGCTGCTGTTGAACAGACTGTCGTAACGCGCCTCGCTTTCCGTGCACGATGCCCGCATCCGCGAATGCATCCTCAGGAAAGCGACCGACAGCCACAGCACGATCATCGCCAGGATTCTGTTGAAGAGGGAGATGGGGAAATGGGTGGCCGGTGGAGTGGCCAGGAGATCGACGACCATCAGCAGCGTGCTGACGCCTGCCAGCCATGTGACGGGTCCGGCCCCCAGGCGCCGGAACAGGAGCAGCGGCATGAAGAGGTAGCCGATCCAGACCGCAACGCCGGGCGGGGTCAGCAGGTCGATGGCGAAAATGACGCCACAGAGCGCGACCGCCGCGGTCCATGATGCAACATGTTGTCGTGTCTCAGTCATGGTCGGATCAGCCATCCCCCCGGCAGAGATTGCCCCTGCGGTTCCCCACGCATTAAGGACCGCTTTTATCCTGAACGGATCATGCAGTATTCATAGCAAAAGATTGCAACAATTTCACCTCTATATTTTTTAATGTCGCAGCCGTAAGCAACGGGGCGGGAACGCCGTGGGCGCAGACACGGCCGGACCGGGTCCCGTCCCCCCGGCAACAGTCCGGCCCGACAACGGAGAACGACGCCTATCTGTGCAATAAATCCCGCTTATTTATTCCGACGGACAGCCAGACCGATTGAAATGCCGATTCTTTTGATATAGTATTCACGACGGCAGTTCAACAGCACCGATTTCCGGAAAAGAGGAATGCATCATTTTCGCATCAAGCTGAAAAATCCGACCACCTGCGAGTGACCATGGAAAACAGGAACAACGGTAAAACGCCCATCATGATCGTGGATGACGACCCCCAGGCCCTGTCGCTGCTCGAATCGCTGCTCCGCCATGACGGGTATGAAAACGTCATAACCTTTGAAGACAGCCACCGGGCGCTCGATCATTTCAACGCCCGGGAGGCTGCCGCTGTTGTGCTGGACCTCTCCATGCCCAAGCTCCACGGCATGTACCTTCTCGAGCTCTTCACCAAGAACAAGCCGCATGTCCCCATAATCATCGTGACGGCGGAGAACCAGATCGATTCGGCGATCGAGTGCATCAAGGCCGGGGCGGTCGATTACCTCACCAAGCCCATATCGATCAACCGTTTCATGGCCAGCATCACCCGGGCGCTGGAACTGCGTTCCCTGAACGACGGCCTGAGCTCTCTCCGGGACCCGGGGCTGACCGTCGATCTCCCCTCCACCATCGCCTCCCGCCACGCCATCGTGACGCAAAACAAGAACATGCTCTCCCTCATGCAGTACGTGGGGGTCATCTCCAATTCCCATCAAGCCGTCCTGATCAATGGGGAAACCGGGGTGGGCAAGGAACTCGTCGCCCGGGCAATACACACCATGAGCAGGCGCAAGGGGGAGTTCGTCTCCATCAACATCTCGGGGCTGGACGACCTGATGTTCTCCGACACGCTCTTCGGCCACAAAAAGGGGGCCTACACCGGAGCGAACCAGGACCGGGACGGCCTCATAAAAAAGGCGGCCAACGGCACCATATTCCTTGACGAGATCGGCGACCTTAACGAGTTGTCCCAGGTGAAACTGCTTCGCCTGCTCCAGGAAAACGAATACTACCCCCTGGGATCGGACAACCCCCACCAAAGCAACGCCCGCCTGGTGGTCGCCACAAACCACAATCTACGGCACTTGGTGAACGAGGGCAAATTCCGCAAGGACTTCTACTACCGTCTCTGCACGCATCAGGTGACGATCCCCCCCCTTCGGGACCGCCTTGACGACATGCCGATCCTGCTGGACCACTTCATTGAAGAAACCGCCAAGGTCTTCGGCAAGGAGCGCCCCACGTACCGGAAGGAACTGGTCGATCTCCTCTGCAGCTACGATTTTCCCGGCAATGTCCGCGAGCTCAAAGCCATGGTCTTCGACAGCGTGACCAAGACCGCGTCGTCGAAACTGTCGTCCGAGTATTTCTCCGAACTCATCAAGCGGGA
The DNA here is from genome assembly GCF_008330225.1 of Geobacter sp. FeAm09. Classification (NCBI taxonomy): domain Bacteria; kingdom Pseudomonadati; phylum Thermodesulfobacteriota; class Desulfuromonadia; order Geobacterales; family Geobacteraceae; genus Geobacter; species Geobacter sp. FeAm09. The sequence goes on from NZ_CP042466.1 coordinate 2,270,402, forward strand.
GCGGGACTCGCTCCCGTTCCAGGAGACCTCCGCAACGCCCCAGAACCAGGTGGGGGCCAACGGCGTCACCTTCGACCGGTTCCCGACCCTGAAGCAGGCCGAGACGGAGTTGATCCGCAAGGCTCTGGAAATCGCCCGGAACAACCAGGGGGTAGCCGCACGGCTGTTGGGCATCACGCGGCAGGCCCTCAACAACCGGTTGCAACGGATCAAGAAGGGCACCTCTCCCTGACCCTCCCCCCCGGCGCGCACTTGGCCGGCCCGGCGGCCGCCCCGTGACGGGCGGGACGAAAAGGCCCGCCTTGAAGGGCGGGCCGGGAACTGACGGATAACGGAGGAGAGCCTACTTTGTATGGCACTGGTGGCACTCCACCGGCCCTTTGTCGTAGAGATCATGGCAGGAAATACAGATTTTGTGGGCGGTTTCCTTGCCCCAATTCTCGATTTTGCCGTTTTCGCGCGTGTGGCAGTGAAAGCATTCGTTGTTCAGGTCCTTTTGGTGTTTGCCATGCCGGAACGGCAGCGACATGACCCCCATCTTGAGGTTGATGACCTCCGGTCCGGGATTCGGAGCAGCCCCCGCCGGAACGGCGGCACACATCCCGTACGGCAACAGTGCGATCATCGGCACCACCCATCGTTTCATCATCCGTCCCCTCCTCCTCGTGCGGCTTCGATGTACGTTTTTCGACAACCTGCCAAACCATTTCAATAAAAGAGAGACATTTCCCCTGCGGCACATTGCCACGCCGGCCGGACAGCGGGATGCCTCCCCACCTGCCGTCTTTCCGCTCTCCCCGGCGATCATGCCTCAGAGCGTGCCGCGCAGCTCCGCCATATCGAAGATCGGCAGTTGTGGCGCTTTTGCCCCCAGGAGTTCATCGACCAGCCACTGGGGTGCGCTTCGATAGCGCATTTTTGCGGCAAAAACCAGGGGGAGGCGGGCGGTTCCCGGCACGGAGAAGGTGAAATCTTCCAGGGAGTGCCCCCTCGGGCGGATCCTCTTGTCGGACAGGATCTGCACCGCCGCCGGCAGGAAGAAGGTCGGCTTGCGCTCCCTCCCCCCCTCGCCCAAAACGGTCTTGTAGATCACCGCCCCTGTGCGGATATTTCCCTTTTCATCCAGGTCCCCCGACCGGTACACGAGCTTGCCGTCCGCATCCGTGACCATGACATCCAGCCACATCTCCCGGACGTAGGTCAGGCCCGTGGGCAGATAGTGCCCCGCGCCGGAATTGGTGACCTTGAGCGTCAGCGTGGCAAGAGTCCCCTTCTGCACGGGGGAAGCCGAAACCTCTTCAATGGTGACGGCATTCTTCAGGCGGTCGGCAGCCATGGCGGCCTGGGGATTGTGGCCCAACAGGGCGGTAACTGCCAGGTTGCCCCCGACGAAGTTGTGCTGCCAGATGTGATCGCGCTTCTTGGCCCCCATCCCCTCGTCCGCCGAAAAACCGGGAAGGTCGGGACGGGGCGTGGAACCCGTGGCCGGGTGCTTCTCGTCCTGGCGCATATGGCAATCCTGGCAATGGGTCGAGGTCTCGCTGTCGCCCGTGTTATAGGGGCTTTGGCGCCACTCGGTATAGGTGTTCTCGATGGGCATGATATTGTGGGCATGCCCCACGTCATGACACATCCCGCACATGTCGGAACGGGTGTGGAGCTGGGAAGGGGCCGAGCCGTGGAATGGCGAGACCGCATCGCTGCGGGGGCCGAATTTCGTGCCGGCCTCATCCTTTGCGGCGTTGCCGGGCTGCAGTATGAAGGCGCCGTTGCCGGTGCCCGCGCTGGCAGCCACGGAGTGGCAGACGTCGCAGGATACGCCGGATGCGCTGACCGCCGGCAGTTTGCCCCCAAGGTAGCGGGCCTGGTCATCGTCCAGGTAGCCGATGGGCGTGTGGCAGCGGCTGCACATGGCGGTCTCGGACTGCTCGTCGTGGGTTTTCGCCCTCTTCAGGTAGGTTGCGTACACCGACAGGAATACCGGATCGTTCCAGGCATTGCCCATCATCGACCCCTTCCACTGGCCGATGATGGACGCATGGCACCCCCCGCAAACATCGGGTTCGTGAAAGTTGCCGGACTTGTGGCTTCCCGCCATGTCGGGGACGGTCCACAGCATATTCTGCGGGGCCATCTTTTTGGGGAGAACCCAGGTGGGCGAAACCTTCCCGTGGTCCCGGCTCCAGCCGCGGAAATCGTCCGCCGCCCAGGCGAGCGCGGAGCCGGTAAGGAGTGTCGTCATCAGCAACAGCATGCTTCGTTTCATGGCGGCCTCGAAGAATTCGGATCAGGGGTTCACAATCGTCGCATCATACACCATTGGATGGTACCGTCAACACGTTCGGCAAATAATTTCAAACAAATAGCGGTGCATCGTGGATGCTTCCCCAAGGGCATGCTGCGGCACCGCCCGCGGCCATGATGCCGCAACAGCGCCGCAGGGACGGACGGTTGACGGTTGAATTTATCGATTTTACGGGTATGATGCTTTCCCAACACATACCATCTACGCGGGTGCAAACCATGAACGTCCAGAACCTCCTCATCCATCTTCACCACAGCATCGATGCCTTCTCCCTCAAACCGCGCCATATCGACCTGATCCGCGGGATGCTTCCCGACACCCCCCTTGCCGTTGCCGAAGGGAACGGCGATTTCCTGGAGCGGCTCCCGGAGGCCGATTGCGTATTGACCTGGATGTTCAAGCCGGACTGGTACGCCGGCGCTCCGAATCTGAAAACGCTCTTTACACCGGCCGCCGGACATGATTGGGTCGCCCCGGACCCGGCCGGCCGGGTACGGACATGCTACGGCAGCTTCCATGGCCGCATCATGCGGGAAAGTCTTCTCGCCATGATGCTCCACTTCAACCGGCGTATGGGAAAATCGCTGGCAGACCAGCGGGCACGGGTCTGGGGCCGCCCCGGCTACAGCGAATGCGTTGCGCTCTTCAGCCAGCGGGTGGTGATCGTCGGATTTGGCCCTTTGGGGCGGTCCATGGCCGAACTGCTCTCGGCCTTCGGCGCGCGCGTTACCGCCGTCAAGCGTGATACGAGAGGATTCGAGGGCGTCCCCCACGTGGACCGGCTGATCCCCTTCGCCAGCCTGGAAGAGGAACTGCCGCGCGCCGATCACGTGGTCCTGGTCCTGCCGGGCGGGACGGAAACCGACGGCATCGTTACCCAGCGCCATTTCAAGGCCATGAAACCGGGGGCATACCTGTACAATCTGGGACGGGGCACCTGCTACCGGGAGGAAGATCTCATCGATGCCCTCGAAAACGGCCCGCTGGCGGGCGCCGGGCTGGATGTCTTCGCCGAGGAGCCGTTACCGGCCGCCTCGGCGCTCTGGGGCCGCCCCGACGTGTTGATCACGCCCCACGCCAGCGCCATCAGCCGGGAATACCTCGATCTCTTCATCCATGAGTGGTTCGGGAAGCTGCGGAATATGTGAGGCAGGCACGGTGTTTTTTTTGGGGGGGGAGAGAGCCCGGGAACTCATCGGGAGCCCGACGAACGTCATGTCAACTGACTCCGATGATGACGCTGGAGGCCTCGAACAGGGTGCAGGCGTGGCTGCCGACCTTCAGACCCAGCCGGTTGGCGCTGTCGTGGGTGATGACGGCGGTGACGGTGGTACCGCCGCCGATCTCGACGGCCACCTCGGTGCTGACCGGCCCGTCGATGATCTTGGTCACGGTGCCGCAGAAGACATTGCGCGTGCTGACCTTGACGTCATGCACGTCGGTGCCGATCAAGACCGAACTCGCCTTGATGATGGCGTACGCCTCGATGCCGGGTTTCAGCCCCAGATTGTCGATGGCTCCATTGGTAATGACGGCCGTGAGGGCGATGCCGCCTTTCAGCGTCATCCTGATCTCGGAGTTGACGGCGCCCATGGCAAGCTCCGTTATGGTACCGATGAAGGTGTTGCGCGCGCTGACCTTCAGGGAAATCCTCTTCAGAAAGCGAAACAGCCGGTCGGTATCGTCGAGCCGGTCCCCCAGGTTTTCCAGAAACTTGCGGTGTTCCTCCTCAATGATCTTGAACCGCGTGACCACGTTTTTGCCTTCGGCGGTGAGCCTGGTGCCGCCGCCCCCCTTGCCGCCCGTCAAACGATCGACCAGTGGCCTTTCCGCCATGTTGTTGACCAGATTGACCAGATCCCACGCGGTTTTGTAGCAGAGCCCCATGGCCCTGGCGGCCTTGCTGATCGAGCCGAGTTCGTCGATCTTTTCCAGCAGGTCGATCCTATCGCTTCCCAGGAACTTGTTCTCCGCGCGGTTAAACCAGAGATTGCCGGCAAGTCCGACCTTCATGGCATCGGTTTTCATAGAGGCACCTCCACCTAAGCTCCTCGGTGACAAAATCCTACTCCCCGCTCCCCCGGGCCTCTCCCATGCCGCAAGGGAAAACTATCTTCCCCGGCGGCATGAAAGCGGCGTGCGGACGGCCTGATGATACGCGCTACGCTGCCCTACCCTAGAACACCAGTTGCAACTGCACCCGGGCCTGATTGTCGTCCGTGGGCTGCATGACTACGCTTGTGGACTGGGATATCAGGTTTCTCTGCTTGTGGATGGCGGTGTAATCGGCCTGGAGCTTCAGGTAGTGTTCCCTGATGTACCAGGAGACCGCCACGCTGTTCTCGATCCAGTGGTCGTTGAGCGCCAGGGTGTTGTTGTTGATGTTCGGGTCCAGGTAGGCATAGCGATAGGCCACTTCAAGCGTCTTCGGGATGACCATGTAGCCGGCCTGGGCATAGAAACCCATGGCCCGCTGGCCATACTTGGATTGCTGGGCATCCCCCTCGCCCCACATATATTCGCCGGAGATGGAGAGCCCGCGCCATTTGAACGCCGCGTCCAGGCCGAGCATGCTGATGTTGACGGACTCGCCCGACAAAAGCGTACCCCGCTTGTTGAGGGCGAACCACCCGGCCTTGCTCTTCAGGTACCCCAGGCTGTTGTTGGAGGAGGTGCTGTACTCCGTCTCGGTGATGGTGTTGCGGTAATAATTGGCGCCGAAGGAGACCAGCGGTTTTTCCGTCTGCTCCAGATCAGCTTCCGTATTCTTCATCTCGCCGAAGGGATTGGCGGTGATGCGCGCGGACAACGCGTTGTTCCGGGTGGCGCGCACGTAGTTCTGCCCCAGCCCCCCGCTGACCGCCAGGCTATAGGTCACAAGCCCCTTGGGGAGCTTGCCGAAGAGGCGCACGCCCGTATCGTAGGTCGGCGCAAAAGCGGCCGTCACATGGGACACGTCCACGAATTGCAGGTCGGTGGCGGAAATCAGCCATTGCCTGCCGAACTGCACCTTCTCCTGGCCGGCGCGCACCTGAAGCTCGTCACGCCACTTATAGTTGATGAAGGCGTTTTCCAACAGGCCTCCGTTCTTCGTCGAGCCGCCGGCGATATTGGAGAAGTTCGCCGTCACGTTATAGGTAAGGTCCTTGGAGAAGGCGTGGCCGCCAATAACCAGCTTGGCCCGTTTCACCTCGAACTGGCTGGAAGTGCCTCCCGGGCTGGTGGTCATGCCTACGGAACTGGCTTTGTCATCATTGACATCGTCGGAATTCAGGAACGTGTACCGGGCTTGCACGTAGCCGCCGATGGTGGTACTGAAATTCCCGTCGGCCGTGGTCAGGGTGATCCCCTGCCCCGGCTTGTAGCTGACGGCGGGCGTACTCTTCACGATCCGCTTGTACTCCTCCTCCGTGATCATCCCCTTCTGCTTCAGCACATCCTCCAGGCTCTCCGCCAGGACGGTGCCGGCCTGGGCCATAACCGCGGCGGCACCCAACAGGATTACCAACTTCTTCATGTACTACCTCCTTTGTTGTGGCGTTCGCTCTGCGACGCCGTGGTAAATGCACAAAAGCTGCGCAAGCTATATAACTAATTACATAACGACAGACGCGAACCGGCCCCGTGGATACGTAAAAAAGGGGGGGAATGTTCCCACCACCACATGAAGGAGACCCCAAAATCGAGCCGGTGTTATACCGCAGAACAGCCATCACGAGCCGGGTGCCTGGTGCGTGGGCGCGGCAAGAGACTGCTGCGTCAGGTTTTAACGTCGAAATTTATGTCGACAATCAGCGGCATTTCGTTTGGAGGTTTCTCGAACGGTGCGCTGTCCCGGGCGGCCTTCAAGGCACTGGCGTCCAGGGCGGCATAGCCGCTGCTCCTTTTCACCCGCAGGGAACCGTCCTTGATCTGCCCGGATTCCGTAACCCAAAAGTAGATTTGGGTAACAGCCACGATCCCCATCCGCCTTGCTTCCTTGGGGTAGACAACATTGCTCCGGAGCCGTTTTGTTACCTTTTCTCCGTACCTTCTTTTCCGGTCCGCCTCCTGTTCCGCCGCCGTCCTGATGCTCTGCTGCCGCTGCCGCTCAGCGTCGGCGCCCGAGGTAGTCACCTGCGCCGCGGCCACGCTCTGCACCGCCACGGCCGCCGCCGGGGCGGGCTTGGTCTCCGGCTCCACCGGTTTGGGCTTTTCCTCCGTCTTGTGCACGCTGACCGGGCTCTCCGTGGCCACGGTGCGGTAGGTGACGGTCTTGGGGGGACGGTACGCCTCGCGCCGTTGCGGCGCGGCCTGCTGCGCCACCTTCTTTTCCGCCACCTGCCGGTCGGCCACCATACCGAACAGCTCGATCTGGAGCCGGGAGCGCATATGCCGCGCCGGCGAGTGCAGGCTGAACAGGATGAACGGCACGATGAGGCAGGCGTGCAGCAGCGAGGAAACAGAAAGCCACTGGCACATCCCGGAACTACTCCCATAGCGGGGCACGCCATCGCCCCCGCCGTATGAAGCTGGACACGTATTCATGGTTCACGTCCGATTCTTGGTCTGGACGGCCACCTTCTTGAAGCTCAACTGCTTCAGCAGGTCGGCCACGTCGATGAAATGCTGCAGGGTGATCTCCCGGTCCGCCCGGATGATGAAGCCGGTATCCTTGCCCAGGGGGGCCAGTTCGCCTCTCATGGAGTCCAGGGTCACCTGCTTGCTGTTGAAATAGATGCTGCCGTTGGCCCCCAGTTCGATGATGGCCGCCTTGTCCGTCTCCGCCGCACTCTTCGAGGCCTGGGGCAGATTGACCGGAATGCGGCCGCTGGCGATGAAGCTCGACGTGGTCAACACGATGGTCAGAAGCACCAGCATGATGTCCACGAACGGGATCACGTTCATGGTTTCAAAGGGTTTTTCGTCCATTGGCTATCTCCCATTGCAGCATCAGCACCTTGGCCTTGCGCAGCAGCGCGTTGTACAGCACCACCGACACCAGCGCCACCACCAGTCCCACCGCCGTCGCCTTCAGGGCCAGGGCCAGGCCGGTCATGATCTTGCCCGTGTCCATGGCCGCATCCTGCCCCATGTTGTAGAAGGTCAGCATGATCCCGAGCACGGTCCCCAGAAGCCCCAGGTAGGGGGCATTGCTCCCCACCGAGGCGATCACGGAGAGCTTCTCCGTCAGCACCAGTTCCAGGGACTTGATATTATCGAAATCCCCGACCTTCAGCTTGCGGTACAGGCCGTACCGCTCCAGCGCCACGGCCACCACGATCACGCTCAGGAACAGCAGCAGGCCGATAATCCCGTAATCGATCGTTCCCGACAACCACTTCACCATCATGTTCTATCCTTTCCTTTGGTATAAAATGCGCAAGATTTCAGGAAACACCCGGGAACTGCACGTTTTGCCCACCACCCCCTCTCCCCCGGAAGAGGGTGGCCGAAAGCCGAGTGAGGGGCGTATTGCCGGACGCAGGCATCGGGACGAATTGCCGTCCGCCAACCAGGGCGCATGCAATGCGCCCCTACGCCGGGATGGCCTGCTTGCCCGCCGAAACCGGATGCCCCCGTAGGGGCGTATTGCATACGCCCCATGGCATCAAAACGCCGCGCCGAACTGCAGCAGGAAACGGGTGCCCGGATCGTTGACGCCGCTGGTTTTCCCCACCGGCTGGGCCACCTGGGCGGTGCAGAACAGCTGCTTGTAGCCGGCGTAATACCCCACGCCGGCATCGCTCAGGATGTAGATATCGTTGGCGGCGTACTCCCCTTTTTCCGCATAGGCCAGGCCGTGATCGAAGAACGCCCCCAGGGAGTGCTTGTAGCCCCCCAGGGACGGCAGGGCGTATTTGACTTCCAGGTTCACCAGATAACCGTTGTCGAAACCGACACTCTCGGAATAGGCCTTGACGCCGCCGAGCCCGGAGATGAAGAACTGCTCGCTCGAATCGATGTTGGCCGCCGACAGCACCTGCTGCATCTTGAACGACGCCTTGGCGGAGATATCCTCGGTCAGTTCCAGGTTGGCGCCCAGCGCCAGGTCGAATTTGGAATAGATGCCTTTCGAATTGGCACCTTTGTTGTTCTGTTCCAGGGTAGTCGAGTCGGCGTCCGTGAACTCCACCGAACCGACGCTGAAGCTGGCGGTGGCATTGGTGAAGAGATGTTGGCCCAAGAGGCTGCCGTAGGCGTTCCTCTGCATGGCCACGGTCCCGGCAAAGCCCTCCCTCCGGTTATGGGTGGTTGCCGAGGTAAACCACAGATCGTCCCACAGTTTCTTGTAGGCGAAATTCACGGAGAGGTCGTAGGCCTCCTCGCTGGTTTTCCTGACCGGATAAAAGACGGTGCCTTCCAGGGAATCCGCCACGCCTACCGCGTTCAGATAGGAGTATTCGCCGCCGAGCTGGTAATTGGTCCGGGCCGCCGCCACTTCGCCGCGCAGGCCGTTACGGGCCAGGGGAAAGCCGTAGGCCAGCCGGGCGTTCCACAGGTCGGCGTCCTCGGTGATCATGCCGCTGACCGAGAGCTTGTCGGCGCTGCCGGTGGGCGAATTGAGGTCGATGCCGCCGTAGACGCGATTTCGCCCCGTGAAGCGCGACCCCTGGTTGTCCGCCATGAGGTAGCCGTTCACGCGCTGCCCGGCGGGCACGTTCACCTCGAAATCGGTGGTGCCCGGCAAGGTGCCCGGCGCCAGGGTGACCGTGGGGATGGCGCACCCCGGCAGGTCCCTGACCACCAGGATGGCACGTTCCAGACCGGCCTTGGTGACGACCGGAGAGGCATCATCCTTGGTGTTGTCGAAGACCCCCTGGAGGAACGAATCTCTCACCGGGGATTTGTTCTTCAGGGCAAAGGTGCCGTAGCTGCCCATGACGATCCTGATGGTCAGAACGCCGTCCCTGGCGTCCTGCTTGGGGATGTAGGCCTTGGCCACCAGGTACCCCTTGTTCCGGTGGAAGATGGTCAGCCTGTTGGCCGCCTCCGTGATCTCCGTCATGGTCAGATCCCGGTTCCGGTACGGCGTCAGCAGGGCCAGCAGTGTGGCCTCATCCCCCTTTTCAGCCCCTTCCAGCCGGAAATCCCTGATGAAGATCTTTTCGCCGTCGGTCATGGAGAACGGCTTCTCCTCTTCCTGGATAATGACCGGCTTGTCCGGGGCCGGCACCTCTTTTTTGGGCGGCGGGGGGGAGGAGTTGCCTCCTTCATGGCGCCGCCGATGTTGTAATCGGGGATCGCCGGAGTAGCAGGAGTCACCAGGGGCGCAGGGGCGGCGAAAACGGTGGATGCAGCGATGACGAGCGCCGGGAGAGTGAGTAACCGCCCTGCGGCTGCCGCCGGGCGACTGGAAAATTTGTGCATGGTGGTGGTCCCCTGTAGTTGGTTGGTATGCCGCGGCGGTGCCGCCCTCAGCTATTCTCCCCGGACAGGCGGATCTCCACCTTGGCCCGGTCCCGCAACTGCTTCACGAAGGGCAGCAGCTCCTTTTCCGTCTTTTCCTGCTTGAGCGTGGCCGCAATCCGCTCCTTCAGCTCGTCGAAGGTGGGGGTGAAGGCCGCCCTGCTCTCCATTACCTTGATCAGGTGCAGGCCGAAGCGGTCCTCCACGACGGCGGACACCTCCCCCACCTTGAGATTTTTGACCTTGGCGTGCATCTCCGCCGGCATCTGCTCCTGGGTAAACCAGCCGATGTCCCCTCCCCGGGTCCGGTTCTTGGCGTCGTCGGAAAATTGGGCCGCCAGGGCCGCAAAATCGTCGCCCCGGGCCACCCGTTTCTGCACCTCGGCGATCTTCTCCGCCGCCCCCTTCTTCTGTTCCGGGGCGGCGTCCTTGGCCAGGGCGATGAGCACATGGCTCAGGTGGACCCGGGCGGGCTGGGCGAAGCTCGCCGCGTTGCGCTCGTAATAGCCCTTGGCCTCCTCCGGCGTCACCGTGACCTTCTTGCCGATGGCCTCGTCGATCAGGGTGCGGATGGCGATCCCTTGGGCGATCTGCTCCCGCACCTGGGCCTCGCTCAGCTTGAGGCGCGCCAGGGTCTCGCCGTACTGGCTCTCGCCGGCGAAATTGGCCTTGTACTGCTGGTATTCCCGGTCGATGGTCGCGGCGTCGATGGCGATGTTCCGCCGCCGGCTCTCCTGGAAGAGCAACTCGCGGGTGATCATGTTGTCCAGGGTTTCCTGTTTCACCCGGGCCATCATGGCGTCATGGGCCAGCTTGGCCTTGGCCTCCTGCAACTGGGTGGCGCTTTCCAGTTCCTTCTGGTACGCCCCCATGGTGATGGCCGTGCCGTTGACCAGCACGGCCGCGGCGGCGGGGTCATCGGGCGCCGGTGCGGAGTGGCCCGGGATGGCCAGGCCCCAGGCGCACAGGGCCAGCGTCAGGAGCCTGGCGGCGATTGAACAGCACACGGTGAAACGGTTACGGCGTTCGCATCTGTCTTTCATTGGTACCTCGCATGTATGACGTAGTGAACCGGCAAAGGTCGCTCATTTTGGCGCTGCGGCGGAACCTGCGGGCCGGTGCCCGTAGACTCTGCCGAGGGGCCAACGCTGGGAGGGGATGACGGCGGCCCGCCGGAGAGCCGTTAACTCTGCCGACGGACCGCCGTCCTTCCCGGTGCCGGGACGTTCCCCGGAACGTCCCCTGTGTCCCGGCCCTGCTCATGCCGGGGCCGGGTGTGCTGCGTGTTTGTTCCAGCTACCCGGTTGTGCTAGATCGTACCGTAGCAGTGAAGGGGGAGAAAGGTGCTATTCCAGGTACCGGCGCTCATTTGGCCCTGGATGTAGCTATTGAGATTCGCCGCCACGGTATCGGACGGCAGGAGCAGGATTGCCTTCTGGTCCAATACATAGTTCGTGTTCGTAAACTCCACATAGGCGACACTGCTTTTTATGTTGCAGATCTGCGCCAGGGACACGAACCCGTTTTTGGTGGTACCACTGGTGGTTACGGCATCGAAGGTCAGATTGATGTTGGTGTACAGCGGGGAGACGACCCAGGTGGGGATCGTCGTGGGCATTGCGTTGGTGCCCGTCAGCGCCTCGATGCTGTTCACAATGGCATGCGCCTTCACCCCATAGGGGGCGCCGGCATTGGCAATGGCCGTGGAGCCTGCGGTGGTGGTATCGGCGATTGTATATGCGCTCAGATCCGAGCCGGTCAGGGTTGCGTAATAGCTGCTGTGTTTGTCGCTGGCCGCAAGGTTGGAGATCAGGTTATCCACCGTGCGCGAGGTGCCCCTATAGGTAAAGTATACGGGTACCCCTTTGGCATAGGAATACGCTATGCGGGGGGAAGTGGTATCATAATAATTTGCCGTCGTATCGGCGGCAAACAGCATGCTGTAGAGGTTCGAATTGGCGTCGATCTGGCTCCTGAGATTCGTAGTGGAATCGTTGCAAATAGTGATGGCCGTGTCGGCCCCATCATCCGTCAGTTGAAAGGCGTCCACCATATCCTGGGCCGGGGTCGTAAAGTTGGAGGCAACAGCTATTGTGGTGGTATATTCCCCGGTCCCGACGGTTCTGGTGACGCAGGAAGTGGCAGCCCAGCCGCCCGAGGCGGTGAGGGCAAGAACGGCAGCGGCCATGCAACAGGAATGAAGTGTTATTTTAATGCTCATTGTTAGTCCTCCATGTTTATTCGGGTTATGTTTCACCTTTGTCTGATTCCACTTCTGCCATAAGGGGCCGGGGTTCCCTCATGGCAACCTTCCCGGCGTGGATCGGGGGACCTCCCCTTCGGTTGCCGGGTTCCTCGCCTGCGGCGTCGGGCCGCAGATGCCGGTTTTCTTTTGCGGGCTGGTTCGCCCATCACCCCCTTTCGCCGTGGTCCGTGTACCTCGGGGCCGATGCCCTCAAGGCCCTGTTTCCCGGCCGGGAACGCCGGATCAAGGGGGAACGTAGTGGCAGCGGCCGCGCGCACCAGGGGGACGGGTACTGCCCGTTCCTCCATGTCCCCTGTCGCGCGCCTCCCCCTCTGCTATCCGGATGTGCGCCACCCCGGGGGGCCGGCCCCGGGGTCGTGTTCCCGGCCGGGAACCCTGGCGCCGCACCGTGCGGCGCACTCGCCCTTACTTCTTCTTGTCCTTCGCTTTGTCGCGCAGGTCGTACTGCACCCCGTCAACGTTGATGGAATCAATGTCCGCCGAGTAGCTGGCCGAGTCGGCGTACTCGATCTGGTCTTCGACGGACGCGGCGGTCAGGGGGGCATCGGCCTGGGTGGCAAGGCTTGCCGTACGCTTCACGCTCTGCACCGTCTGCCCCGAGGTTTGGCTCCCCTGCGCGGCGGCTTCTCCGGGCAGGGCCTCGCGGGCGGCCTCAATGGCCGCTGCGGCGGCGTCGGCACGGTCCTGGAGCACCTGGTTGATGGTGCCGTCGACATAATGATCGGCATCACTCATTTGCGTGCTGGTAAGGCCTTCATTTTTGTCGCCCGTGACTTGCCCTCCGCTGCCGGCGGCCGAGTTGTTGCTGTCGCCATTCCAATAGTTGTTGTCGCCCGTTGCATTGCCTCCGCCTATCAGGCCGCCGACCTTTGTCGCGCCGTCGCTGCCGATCACGAAACCGGCGGAATAGGAGTTATCGATGGTCGCCCCGGTCGCGAAGCCCGCCAGGCCGCCGACCCAATGCGCCCCGGTTATAGTGCCCGTGGTGTGGACATAATTGAGGGCGGTGTTGGTCATGTACCCCACCAAGCCCCCCACGAAGCCGGTTTTCGAGTAGCCGGTGACGTTGCCGGTGGCGTAGCTGTTAAAAATGCTGTTGCTGCCGTTACTCCGGAGCAGCCCGATCACCCCCCCCACGTAATCCACAAAGTCGCTGGCCACTACGTTGCCGGTGGCATAGGAGTCGGTGACGGTCAGGGAACCGGTACCGGAAGTTTCCGCCGTGCCGATCAGGCCGCCGGCTCCGTTATCCACACCATGTTGTTTGTCTAAGTCCGTACCCGTGGCCGTGGCCTCCACGTTGCCGGTGGCGTGGCAGTTGGCGATGGTGGTGCCGTCGGGGTCAATGGCGAGATATCCCACCAGGCCGCCGACATTCGACTTGCCCGACACACTCCCCTTGGCAAAGGAGTTGACGATGTAGCTGCCGGTGGAGTCGTCGTTGCCGAAGAAAGACCCGACCAGCCCCCCCACGTTGTAGCCCGTGCCGTTCCCCACGGTGCCGGTGGCGTAACAACTTTCGATGTTGGTACCATAGACGGTCCCGATCAGGCCACCGGTGCCGTTCGTCACATCCCCAGTGGCGTGGCAACTCGTCACGGTGGAGGCGCTTGTCCACCCGATCAACCCCCCGCCCGTCGAACCGTCGGCATCGGAATATGAATAGGAAATGGTGGAGCCCGTGACGTTTCCGAGCAGCCCCCCTGTCCCACCATTTACCTTGCCCGTGGTATAGGCATGGCTCACCGTGCTGTCGGTAACCGTACCGGCCAGTATGCCGCCCGCCCCGGAGGCATCGGCATTGACCACGCCGATATCCCGGATGGTGCTGGCGGTGGCCTGTCCTATCAGGCTGGCATAATCAGTACTGGAAGTAGAGATTTTCAAGTTACTGATGGTATGTCCCAGCCCGGCCAGGGTGCCGGAGAACGCGGCGATAGGCGAACTGCTGTAGGTGGTGCCCGACGCATCAAGGTTCTGTGCCAGGGCGAAGGAGCCGGTGGCCGTGCCGGTGGCGTCGTCCAGGGCCGCCAGGTCGGCCATGCTGTGGATGAGCGTGTAGCTGGTGCCGTTCATGGCCAGCTTGGCGTTGGCGCCGCTGAGGGTAATGCCGGCGTAGGTGGTGCCGCTCGGGGCCGCGTTGGCCACCGGGATGCCGTCCGCATCCAGCACCGCGCCGCTGTAGCTGGCCGGGGTGAGGATGCTGTAGTCGCCCCCGTAGTTCATGGCCAGGGCGGCATTGGCGCCGGTGAGGGTGACGTCCGCATCGATGGCGATGTCGTTGCCGGCGGTGAGCGCCAGGGTGGCGTTGGCGCCACTGGCGGTGATGGCCTTGCCGATGACGATGTCGCCCCCGGCGGCCAGTGCCAGGGCGGCGTTGGCGCCGCTGCTGCCGATCGTTCCATTGACGGCGAGGTCGCCCCCCGTGGCGGTGAGGGTCAGCCCGCCGTTGGCGGTGATGGCCCCGTTGACCGTGACGGCGTCGGCAGCGGTCAGGATCAGTGCCGAGCCGTCGCCGGTGGCGGTGAGCGGGGCAGCGACGGTGATGTCGCCCCCGGCTGCGGTGAGTGCCAGCCCGGCGGCGGTACCCGTGGCGGCAATGGCCTTGTTGACGGTGATGGCGTTAGCGGCGTTGAGGGCCAGTTTCGTGTCCGCCGTCCAGGCCAGGGCATCGTTGACGGTGATGTCGCCCTTCGTCGAGGTAAGGATAAGATTGCACAATGCCAGTTCGGCATTGACAAGGGTTCCGGTGAGGGTTCCGCCGCCGCCGATGGTGATGCTGCCGTCCTGGGTCCAGAGCCAGGTGTCGGCGGCAACCGCCAGGCCGCTGGCGGCGGCGACGGTCGCGCCGGCCGTCTCGATGAGCCCGCCCGTGGCGGTGAGCGTTCCCCCAACCGTGGCGGTGCCGTCCAGCCCGGAGAAGGCATAGCCGGCCAGGCCGGTGTCGGCCGTATTCAGGGTGAGGGTCATTTGATCCGCCGAGGCCAGCAACACCGTGCCGTCGGTGGCGGTCACGCTGCCCGAGGCGGTGACCCCGTTGTTGCTGATCAGGGCCAGGAAACCGCCGTCGGCGATGATGATGTCGCCCTTGGCGACCACCGAGCCGCTGGTGCTGCCGGCCACGGTAAACACATAGTTGCTGTTGAGAAAATCGGCGTCGGTCAGTTGCAGGGCGCTGGCCACCAGGCCGGCCGTATTGACGGTGGAACCGGCCGCGAAGAGGATGCCGTTGGAATTGATGAGGAAAACCCGGCCGTTGGAGGCGAGGGTGCCGTTGATCACGCTGGCCTCATAGCCCACGACCCGGTTGAGCACAATGGCGGTGGTGGAGGGCTGGGCAAAGGTGACGGTCTCACCGGAAGCGATGTTGAAGCGGGTCCAGTCGATGACCGTCTTGTCCGTGGAGGTGGTGACGGTGGTGTCGGTGCCGCCGTTGGCGTTGGCGGCCGTGGTGATGGTGGCCGTGCCGCTGGCCACCGAGTTGAGGATCAGGCTGGCGCCACCCACGATGACGTATGAAACGGCGGCGCTCCCCGCCACGGTGTAGTTGGGATTGCTGACCGTGAGGCCGCTGGTGTCCGTAAGCGCGTAGGTGGAACCCGACGTGGGCGTGGTGGAGACCGTGGCCGTACCGCCGAGGGTGACCGTGTCGCCGGCTACGATATTGGAGGCCGTGAGATTCCCCGCCGAGATCGTGGTGACGCCGTCGTCTCCCTTGATGCCGGCAAGCGCCAGCACCAGGGGGTTGATGGTGGCCGTGGTGGAGAGCGTCGAGGTGGTGCCCAGGGTGTAGTTGCCGCCGTCCGTGCCGCCGAGGGAGAACCCGGAGACGGTGACCGCCTTGTCGGTGCCGGCGTTCTTGTCGGCAAAGGAAGCGCTGTAGCCCAGGGTGACCGTATCGCCCGAGAGCACGCCGGACAGGATGGAGGAGACCGTGGCGGTGGTGGTGCCGTCATAGGTCTTGTCGTTGCCCGTGACCGAGACGGTGATCGTCTTCTTTTCGATGCTCGCCGTGGTGGTCGTGGTGGTGCCGTAGACGTAGTTGCTCGCCTTGCCGGTACCGTCGCCCGCGGTATAGGCAACGGTGACCGTCTTGCCGTCGCCGGCGTTCTTATCGGAAAAAGTCGCTGTGGATGAGGTGGTCAGGGTCTGATCCCCCACCAACCCGGACAGAACCAAGCTCGTCAGAGTGGCCGTGGTGGTGCCGTCGTAGGTCTTGTCGGCGACCGTGGCCGTGGCGGTCAGGGTCTTGGGGGTGACCGTGACGATCCCCGCGATGTTGGAATAGGAAGCTGAGGTCAGGACTTCCGAGGCGTCACGAGCGCCCGCATCCACGTAGCCTGCGTCCGTGACCACGGCAAACGGGTTGGTCGCGGTGGCGGCTATGTTGTCGATGCCGCTTAAAGTAAGTGTTGTTCCAGAGTAGTATCTCAGTCCTCCCCCCTGGAGGCCGGACGCAGCCAGCCCAAGGGTGGCGATGGCTGCGGTGGCGCTGCCGTAGGTGGCGGCACTGGTGGTGGTGACATACACCAGCATGTTCTTGAGGATCGGGTTGCCCGCCGTGGACGCCCCCCAAATGTCCGGGTCGAACCCGGCATAACTGGCTATGGAGGTGGCGGCGACATAGGTGGTCAGTTGGGTTAACCCCGACATGGCGGTTTGGGTGATCGTGGTCGCCCCGGAGGTCTTGGTCAGGCCGTACCAGTAATCGTCCGTGAGGGTGCCGGTATTGGTGCAGACGAACCCGCACCTGGTGGCGTTGGTGGTGTTGGGTGAATAGGTGGCGGCGTAGGAGTTGCTGATGGCGCCGTTATTGATGTAGGCGAACCCGGCGAGCCAGGTAACTGCGGTGCCGCTTAGGAGGGTGGTGTAGGCGTTGGTAATGGTGCCGTCATTCCGGTACACGAATCCGGCAAGTTTCGGGCCTTTGCTGGAACTGTCGCCGGTTACCATTGCGCTATAGCTCTGGTCGATGGTGCCGGTGTTCAGCCCCGCAAAACCGCCGGACGTCGAGTAGGAGTCCGTCAGGTTCACCCGCAGAGTGGAGTAGGACCGTTCGATGTCCCCCTCATTCTCCCCTACGAAGCCCCCTACATAGGTGATGCCGGTGGCGCCGGTGGTGTTTAAAACATAGTACGAGTTGGCAACTCCGCGTGCCGAGCTATCGATAATCTTGCCGGAAGTTTCGTTGATCCCCACCAGGCCGCCGGCGATGTACGATGCGTAGACGATGCCGGTGAAGTAGCTTTGCGCGATCAGGCCGTAATTGCTGCCCACCAGGCCACCGGCGGTGGAAAACTCAGACTTGCTCGTGGTACCGATAGTACCGGCGGCAAAACTGTTGACGATAGAGCCATAGTTGTAGTCAGCCAAGAGCCCAACCGAGTCCATTTTTGTGCCGGAGCTAAGAATAGAGTCGGTTACTATACCCAGATTGCTGACTATGGAACCGCCGGAAATTTTGTGGATCAGTCCCCCATCAGTAGTCTGCAGCCTGCTGACGTAATGGCCGAAGCCGTTGAGATTACCCGTGAAGGTATCGATGCTAGTCCACGAAGCGTAGCCGGCGACCTCTGTATAAGCTATGTTGCTGCCCAACACATAATTGCCGTCAGGATGGGCCTGGATGTAATCCAGCCCGTAGGTGGCCACGCTGCCGTCCGTATTATAGGTGGTAGTCAGGGCGTTGATGACGATGTAGTTCGCGCCGTTCATAGTCACGGTGCCGGTGCCGCTGAAATTGATCTTGCCGGTGTACGCGCCGTTGGTCGCGCTCTGGATGGTGTAGAGTCCGTAGGGGGTGCCGTCGCTGTTGCCGGTGCCGCTCGTCGTGGTGGTCGGGTTGCCCGAGCTGTCCAGGACATGGCCGTAATTGGCGGCCAGGCTGGCCGAGCCGGTGGCGGTCATGGCGGCGTTGACGTAGATGTTGTTGGTGGCGTTGAGGGTCAGGGTGTTGGCCGACCAGGAGACCGCCGCGTTGATGTCGATATCGCCGTCCGTGCCGGTCCCCGAGGTAGAGGAGATTGTCACGTTGCCATTGGCCAGGGCGTTGGTGAGGGCCGTGGCGGTCATGTCGCCATCGGCGCTGGTGGTGCCCACGGTGAAGCCGTCCGGGTCGATGAGCCAGGTGCCGTTTTTGCCCATGGCCGATTTGGTGGTGATGGTGGCGCTGTCCGCGATCTTGACCGAATCGCCGCTGGTCTCGATCAAGCCGCCGTCGCCCGCCGTGGGGGCCGAGGCGTCCAGGGTGCCGGCTACGGTGGTGGTGCCGCCATAGGCGTGGAGGTTGATGGAGCCTTTCAGGTCGTCCACGGTGCGGGCCTGGATCAGGCCGCTGTTGTTCACCTGGGCCGACAGGAGTTCGTCCGCCGCCTTGGCCGTGAGGATGACCGTGCCGCCGTCGGCGTAGATGGCCTCCTTGTTCTCCACCAGGGCATCCAGGGTACCTTCATCCACGGTGACGCTGGCCAGGGAGTCGCCGTTGAAGTTGAGGGTGATCTTGTCGCCGCTGGCCAGGGCCACGGTCCCTTTGGTGGCGGTGATAACCCCCTGGTTGGATACGGAATTGCCCAACATGGCCACGTAGCCGCCGTCCGAGGCGGTGATGGTGCCCATGTTGACCACCGAGCCGGTGGAGCCGTTGGCCTTGAACACGTAGTTGCCGGCGTTGAAGTCGGCGTCCGTGATGTTGAGGGTACTGGCCACGAATCCGGCGGTGTTGACCGTGGAGCCCTTGGTCATCAGGATGCCGTTGGAGTTGATCAGGAAGACCTTGCCGGTGGCGTTGAGGGCTCCCTGCAACACGCTCGCCTCGTTGCCGATCACCCGGTTGAGGGTGATGGACGAGGTGCTCGGCTGGTTGAAGTTGACCGTTTCCGTGGGCGCGGTGCTGAAGCTCGTCCAGTTGATGGTGGCCGTGTTGGTGGATTGGTTGACGTTGGTAACGCTGCCGGATTGGCTGATGGCCGCGCTGCCGCTGGTGACCACCCCACCCGTGGGCGCCCCGTAGACCGTGCCGGTCGCCAGGAGCTGGCACCCCCACAGTGCAAGGACCAGCCGGGCCGTCACCTTCGTTCCCCATCCCCGGCCATGCCAGGATTTCACATGCATCTTGCTCTCCTTTCAGGAACTGTCGTTACTGGTTGTAAGCGAGACTATTCGGCAAAGATGGAAACTCGGAAGCGATGCCGACGGCACGGGAGGCCAGCCGCATGTCGTTTTCCCTTGGGGCCGGCGTAGCTTCGGCGCAGCCTCCCGCAGGGGGACGGCACACATGTTATAAAACTATCTATATAACGATAACCACGCACTTCCCGGAATGGACGCGAAAAGAGGGGGGCTAACGCTCCCCCATCGCAGGGAAGGGTGTTATGGATGAATCCGGAAGAGACGGAAAACTGCGTAGAAGTGTTGCTCATCGGAACGGCACGTGCAGCTTCCCCTGGCAGTTGGCGGACCGGGGAGACCGGGACAAAGCGGCGGCGTTGCCTGCAATGAAGGAGCGGCGGATAATGCGGGCGGCGCACACATAATATAGTCTACCACATAACGCATGGCAGATATTTTCAGTGCAATGTTGAAAAGATGGAAAAGTTCGGCCTTTCGATGTATACCTTATTACATAATGCATACCAAAATGACAAAATAATAGCAACTACCTGTTATATAAGTCTTTTATACGTTTCACGTTATATACTCACATGACCAAATGTTTTCATATTGATTTTACTGCCCGCATAATGTGCAGTAAATATTCGTAATTCGAGCCTCCGCCAGAGGGGCGAGTCCGGGATATTCATTAAAAGAAGAGGTATTTTAATCATTTCCAGGAAAATTATTATTTTGATAAGCCATTTTATCATATTGATAGTCTGCTGCCTCTTCAAGAAGCAGCCTGCCTAAAAAAGATCAACCGCCGGCAGCAGAGGCTCCCCCGCCTGTTGGCACCCGAAAAGCAATTCATTTAATATAAATGCCGGTCCTGGTCGCGCCGGGTACATACAGGCGCAGACGTTCTCATATTCGAGCGGTTATTGAATGCTCGGCAAAATTGGGGTGAAAACCAACTACACGGGCAAAGAAACGTAATAAAAAAGCGATATTGTGCCATTGACAATAAAACAACCGGTGCTGTACCTTCACATCCATGCAAAATGAAATAACGCCATATGATGGTTCCCAAAAACTTCAGGTCTGTGCCAAAGTCTGGTTTGAGTTGGATGGCCGGAGAGTATTCGGCGAGGGGCGGGCAAAGCTGCTTCGCCTGGTGCAGGAAACGAAATCCATTAACCTCGCTGCAAAGAAAAAGGGAATATCGTTCCGGCGGGCATGGGGGATAATTAAGGAAATGGAAGAGATCCTGGGCGTCACGCTCGTGGAAAAAAGAAGGGGCGGGGTTGGTGGCGGCATGGCAATCGTTACGCCAAAAGCGCTAGAATTGATCGAGAGTTACGAAAAGATCAACACTGAATTCAAACGTTCCATGCAAAAAAAATAAGAGACCGCCAATTTTTTTCTTGACCGTTATGCACCTTAGGCATAACGTAAGACGAAATATAACTATCGACATAACGGCAATGGGCATTCCTTACCTCACCCGGACAGTGCAGAAGAAAACCGGGCAACGGGGCGCCGTAAACAGCGCTACCCCCCTGTTTGCCCGTGTCCGATGGATGTTGTTCTTCGTACCGTAATATAAATGTAAACATAACGAAGTGCGGATATTTTCTCTCGCCCGGGGCAGTACGGCCTGTCGTCCATGCCATGGGAACCGGGCAAAGGGGTGGCGCTGGAAACGGCGTTGCCTCCCTGTTTGGAAAGAAACTAACACCACGGCCCTGCGACCGGCGGATGTTGTTTTTCGCCGTTTTTTGGTACGCGGGACATGCTTGGTGCTGCGAACAGGCAGTGAAGGTGATTTCAGGAGGAGTGGCCAGGGGCGACAACGGTCGAGGCGGCGATGGGAATCGGTCCGGGAAGATGCGGGTGCAAGTTCCTGTTTCAGAAGTGCCGGTTTCTGCAATTTGTTAACCAGACGCTACAGAACACGAATCAAAAAACGTAATGAAAGGAAAAAACTGAATGGGAACTCGTTTTTCGTTATTTGCGCTCATGTTCACCGTCGTCACCTCCATGGCCTCGATTGCATACGGCGGCTCGTACCTGACTTCGGAAAGTTTCGCGGTCAGCGCCGGCGGTAACCACGCAGGCACCTCGACCACCTGCATGGTCATGAACGGTGGGTCCACCTGGTCGGGCGGCGCGTCCGGGCTCCAGGGGTCGGACGGCACCAATATGAGTTGCGGCAATTCTTTGGCCGCCAACGTCGCTCTCAAATTCAACGTGGGCGCGACGGTGGCCGCGCTGAACGCCGCCTACGGGGTTGGTGGCTGGACGATTGAAAACCCGAAACTGACCTTCCAGTACACCCTCTACGCCAACAATACCCGCTTCAACGGCGGCGCCGGCGATTTCAACATCTACTGGGTCGGCAACGACGGCTGGTCATACAACTCAAACCCGCCTGTCTATGCTTCCTCGCCGACAACAGCATTCAGCAGTTGGGCCGGCAGCTATGCCCTTCTTACCGCCAGTGCGGCCAATTACCCCTGGACCACCAGCAGCTACACCGGCGACGCATCCGACTGTGCCCAATCCGTTTGGACCACTGACAAGACCGGGAACAAACAGGCCGTCGTCACCTATGACCTCGATGCGGCTTCCGGCTTCGTGGGCGACATTACCGGAGCCACGAACGGGGGAGACTACAATAACGTCTCGCTCTACCTGATGCCGGTCAATCCTGCTGCCTCATACCTTGGATTGACCATCTTCACGGGCGGCGGCACCACGCTCCCGACCCTGAGTTTCGACGTCGTAAGCGTCCCGTAATGAAGGTAGTAGCGTCTGGTTACCAAACTGCAGAAACCCGGTCGGTCTCTGAAACAGCGCAGATAGTACCGCATCACCCAATATGTCAGGGGGACTTCAAAGATGCCTCAGAAAATGTCAAGAAGGTTACGGAGTTGGAAAAATAATCTGATGATCCGGTTCTGGCGCAGGCTGTGGAGGTGTATCCCGGCCGCCATGCTGCCGGTCGCGGCGGTGGCGCTCTTTTTCGCGCCGACCGCCTGGGCGGGCGTGACCTCCAGCGGCGACATCTCTCCCGCCACCGACCCGAGCACCTGGACCTCGAGCACCGCGGCATACATCGGATACAATACGGGCGATGGCTCCCTGGGCATCGACGGCGGCAGCACCGTGACCGACAGCACGGCACGGCTCGGGTACGCCGCCGGGAAAACGGGAACCGCTACCGTGGACGGTTCCGGCTCCAAATGGACCAACTCCAGCGGCCTTACCTTAGGCTATTACGGCACCGGGACGCTCACCATCACCAACGGCGCCTCCGTTACCGGCGGCAGTAGCGGCTTTAGCCTTGGCCTCTATGCCGGATCAAACGGCAGTGTAACCGTTAATGGTACGGGTTCGACGTGGAGCAGCAGTGGCCCCCTGAACGTCGGCTATTCAGGCGCTGGGACGGGGACGGTTGCCGTTACCAACGGCGCAACCGCCGGCAGTGGCTATGGCACTATCGCCAACGGCACCGTCACCGTGGACGGTACCGGCTCGACATGGTCTACGACTACGATGAACGGGAGCTACGGCCTTTTTGTAGGCTCGAGTGGTACTGGAACTCTCAATATAACCAACGGTTCTGCGGTTTCGGTCGTAGGGGCGACTACCGTCGGCAGCCTCGGAAAGATCAACTTCGGCACCGCCGGCGGCGCCCTCACCACCGGCATGCTCTACGCCTCGCCGTCGCTGATAACCGGCACCGGCACGATCAACACCTCCGGTATGGTGAGCGACCTGGACCTGACCCTCGACGCCTCCCACGGCACCACGCAAACGGTCACGAAAAACAATATTGCCTATAACTTGACCCTGGCCGCCACCAACCCGCTCGGTTTCGGATATCTCGGTTCGGGAACCCTGAGTATCACGGGGGGCGCCACCGCCACATCCAAGGTCGGCTATCTCGGCTACCTGGCCGGCTCCACCGGTGCGGCAACCGTCAGCGGGTCCGGTTCCAAGTGGACCGACAACGCCGAACTGTACATAGGATATTCCGGCGCCGGGTCGCTTGCCATCGCGAATGGCGGCACGGTCACGAATACCTCCTACGGCTATATCGGCAACAACGCCGGCTCCACAGGCAGCGTCACCGTCGACGGCGCCGGCTCGACGTGGAACAACTCCAACACCCAATTGTATGTAGGGAGTTTCGGCAGCGGGACGCTTGCCATCACGAATGCCGGCGTGGTCAGCAATCTCGGCGCCTATCTCGGCTACAACGCCGGCTCCAGCGGCACGGTCACCGTCGATGGCCCGGGCTCGCAATGGAATACCACCGGCGATCTTACCTTAGCTTACTTAGGCACGGGGAAACTGAGTATTCTCAACGGCTCGAAGGCTACCGTCACGGGCAAGACCACCCTCGGCACCTCGGGGAGTCTCGATTTCGGTCCCAACGGCGGCACCCTCACCACCGGCATGCTCTACGCTACGCCGGCCCAGATATCGGGCAGCGGCACCATCACCACCAACGGCATCATCAGCGACGTCAATCTCGTCTTCGACGCCTCCCACGGCGTGAGCCAATCCTTTGCGCAGAACGGCATCGTCTACAACCTGAACCAGTCCGCCGCCAACCCGCTCGGGGTAGGGTATCTGGGTACGGGCAGCCTGAACATCTCGGGCGGCGTCACCGTTACATCCTCCAGCGGTTATATCGGCGGCAATAATGCCAGCGGCACCGGCACGGCAACCGTTAGCGGCGCAAACTCCAAATGGATCAACAGCGGCCTGCTGAACATCGGTACCGCTGGCACCGGTGCACTCAGTATACTGAACGGCGGCTACGTCAGCGATACGGTCGGTACCGTCGGTTACAAAGGCACCGTCACCGTGGACGGGTCGGCCACCCTGGACGGCACGACCACGCCCTCCACGTGGCTCAACAGCACCAGCCTCACCCTCGGCAACTATTTAGGCGGCGGAAGGCTCAACATCAGCAATGGTGGTTTGGTGTCCGTCACCGGCGCAACGACCGTCCTGAGCGGCAGCGCCATCAACTTCACCGGCGGCACCCTCACCACCGGTTCGCTCTTTGCCTCGCCGCCGGCGCAAATGTCGGGTAGCGGCACGATCAACGCCTCCGGCCTGGTCGTGGATGCGGATCTGGTCTTCGACGCATCTCACGGCGCCACTCAAACCCTGGCGCTGAACGGCGTTACGACGAACCTGACCCAGAGCAGCGCCAGAGAGCTCGGGGTCGGCTACTTCGGTACGGGGACCCTGAACATCTCGGGCGGTGCCGGTATCGCATCGTCCACCGGCTATCTCGGCTACAATGCCGGGTCGAACGGTACGGCAACCGTTGACGGCGCAAACTCCCGGTGGACCAATACGACCCTGAACGCGGGCAATTCCGGCACCGGCACCCTCAGCATCACCAACGGCGGCTACGTCAAAAGCACCACCGCCGGCATTGTCGGCGTCAGCGCCGGTAGCACCGGCATCGTCACCGTGGACGGCTCGGCCACCGCCGACGGCACGACAACGCCCTCGACCTGGGAGAACAGCGCCGCCCTCACCGTCGGCTCGGCCGGCAATGGGAAGCTCAACATCACCAACGGCGGCTACGTCAAAAACACCACAGCCGTCATCAGCAACAGCAGCGGTTCCGCCGGTGCCGTCGTCGTGGACGGCGCCGGCTCGAAGTGGGAGAACAGCAGCACCCTTGCCGTCGGCAGCAGCAGCGCCACCGGGACGTTCAACGGGTCGCTCAGGGTCGGCAACGGCGGCTACGTCAGCAATACCAACGCAACCATCAACAACTCCGCTGTCGCCGCCGTCGACGGCGCAGCCACGGTGGCCGGCGTCACGACCCCCTCCCAGTGGCTCACCACCGGCACCCTTGCCGTCGGCGGCCTGTACGGCGCGGGTACGATCAACGTGACCAACGGCGGGTATGTCAAGAATACCGGAGCCGCCACGATCGGTTACAACAACAATAACGACAAGAATATCGTCAGCGTGGCCGGAACGGGCTCGAAGTGGGACAACAGCAGCACCCTTGCCCTCGGCTCCATCCAGAACAGCAACAAGACCGTGAACGGCATCGGCAGGCTCAATATCGGCAACGGCGGGACCGTTACGACGACGGGCGTCACCATCAACAGCACCTCGACCCTGACCACCGACGCAGGCGGTACGCTCACCGTCGGCAGCGGCGGCATCACCAATTACGGTGTCATCCGCATGGTTGCGGGTGCGGCGACGACGAACGGCGTCTTTACCCCCATCTCCGCCGGCACCTGGGCAAATACCATCACCTATACCACGGTCACACCCAACGTAACGTTCACCGGCACCGTTCAGGCCCTGGGAGGGGTGTACGACGCCACCGCCCACACGGTAACCGTTGCTCCGGCGGCAACGACCACTGCCGGCACAGCCTCCACCTTCGACCTGGCCTCGACCCAGCGCGTGCTGGTCACCGATGCCGGCACGGGCCAGGCGGTCGGAGCAGCTTTCCAGGCCACGACGTCCTCAACCAGCCTGACCTTCAATGCAACCGCCATCGGCGGGACGGAACTGACCTCACTGCAGGGCACCACCAGCACGCCGGTGCTTGGCGGGTGGGACTTCACCACCGCCGGCTACACCTCCGGCGACCCGGTCTATCTTTCGTTCTCCGTCAGTTCGGGACAGGATCAATCCGGCCTTATGGTCTGGAAGTATAACAGCGGGACCGCCACCTGGTCGAAGTACGCGGCCGGCGACCTGGTCCATGACGGCGCCTATGCCGGCTTCACCGTTACCGACCTCGGCACCTATGCAATAACCAGCGGCTCGGTGGCAGCTCCCGGCGCGCCCACCGGGGTAACCGCCGTGGCCGGCAACGGCCAGGCCGCCGTTACCTTCACGCCGCCCGCCAACAACGGCGGCAGCGCCATCACCGGCTACACCGTCACCTCCAGCCCGGCGGGAGGGGTGGACAGCAATGCCGGCTCCCCCGCCACCACCCATATCGTTACCGGCCTGACCAACGGCACCTCCTATTTCTTTACCGTCACCGCCACCAATGGGCTTTTGACCAGCGTCGCTTCCACGTCGTCGTCAAGCTCCGTCACTCCCACCGCGTCCCTCACCGTACCCGGAGCGCCCACCGGGGTTAGCGCCGTGGCCGGCAGCGGCCAGGCGGTCGTGACCTTCACCGCACCCACCGACACCGGCGGCAGCGCCATCACCGGCTACACCGTGACCTCCAGCCCGGCGGGCGGGGTGGACAGCAACGCCGGCTCCACCGCCAAGTATCATACCATCACCGGCCTGACCAACGGCGTCACCTACACCTTCACCGTCACCGCCACCAATGCGTTAGGGACCGGCGCCGGCGCAACATCCAACAGCGTCACCCCCACGATGCCTCTCTTTGCGCCCAGCGCCCCGACCGGCGTCACCGCCACACCCGGTGCCTCCCAGGTGACCGTGAGCTTCAACGCACCGGTCTCCGACGGCAACAGCGCCATCACCGGCTACACGGTCGTCTCCTCACCCGGCTCCATAACCGCCACCGGTACGGCCAGCCCGATCACCGTTACCGGTCTGACCAACGGTACCGCCTATACCTTCACCGTCACCGCCACCAATGCGATCGGAACCAGCGCCTCCGCAACATCCGGCAGCGTCACCCCGAGCTCCGGCCCCGGCGCCCCCACGGGGGTCAGCGCCGTGGCGGGCAACGGCCAGGCGACCGTGAGCTTCACGGCGCCCGCCGACAACGGCGGCAGCGCCGTCATCGCCTATACGGCGGTTTCCACACCCGGCTCCATAACCGCCAGCGGCACGGCCAGCCCGATTACCGTTTCCGGCCTGACCAACGGTACCGCCTATACCTTCACCGTCACCGCCACCAACGCCGTCGGCAGCGGTATCGCTTCCGGCTCATCCAATAGCGTGACTCCGTACACCGTGCCCGGCGCACCCACGGGGGTCACCGCCGTTCCCGGCTACACCCAGGCTGTCGTGAGCTTCACCGCTCCCTCGTCCAACGGTGGCAGCGCCATCACCGGCTATACCGTGGTCTCCAACCCAACGGGCGGGGTGGACAGCAACGCCGGCTCCACCAGCCTGAGCCACACCATAACCGGGCTGACCAACGGCACCGCCTACACCTTCACCGTCACCGCCACCAACGCGGCCGGCAGCGGCGCCGCTTCCGATCCGTCCAGCAGCGTCACCCCCGCTATTCCTTCTACACCGACGACGGTCACCCTGTTCTCGGACTATCAGACCTACGTGGTTTCCGGCAGCGATGCGCCTTCGAACACCACCGGCGCCACCTATGCCGATACGAGTTTCTACAGCAAAGGCGCCATGATGATTTCGGCACCGGCAGCCACAACGTACTACCCGAACCCGCGTACCATGAACTCGTTGTTCAGCTTCAATACGGCCGTCGACAAAAAGGGCAAGGGGGGCACCTACGCCCCCGCCAACGGCAGCACCGACGTGATCGGCGCCGATATCAAATCGGCCTTCAACAGCACGTATGGCACGGGCAACTGGTACATCTCCTCGGTCAGCATTGCCCTGGCGTCCAATTATACGGAGGAAGGCATTCAGCCCAACAACCCTGATTTCAACAAGGTGGCTTCCGGGCTGTTTACCTTCAAACTGTTGGGCGGCAACCCGGAGATCTCCACAACCACCTGGAATACGCTCCAAACGTACCTTGCCCTCCCCACAACCACTGCGACAACCATAGGGACGTTCCAGTGGAATGCAACCGCGACCGGCACCAACAATACCAGCGCAGAGCCGCAGACGACCTACAGCCTGACGGTCAACGACAGCCTCACCACGGCAGTCCTCTCCGGCGAACTGACGCTGCTGGGGGTCGCGGCCGATGACAAGGTCGGCTACCTGTTCAACACCTCCAACAGGCTCGCCCCGCAGATCAGCATCACCGCAGCCGCGTTCTCCGCCCCGGGCGCCCCTGGCGGGGTCACCGCCACGGCGGGCAACGCCCAGGCGAGTGTAGCCTTCACCGCGCCCGCATCCAACGGCGGCAGCGCCATCACCGGCTATACCGTTATCTCAAACCCGGCGGGCGGAGTGGACATCGACGCCGGCACCACCGCCACCACCCATACCGTCACCGGCCTGAACAACGGCACGGCCTATACCTTCACCGTCACCGCCACCAATGCCAAGGGTACGAGCATCGCTTCAGCCGCATCGAACAGCGTTGTCCCCGCCGTGGCGGCCGTCCTCACGCCGAGCATCGGGGCACCTTCCGTCACCATCGCAAAATCGGGCACGACCGTGACCTACAGCGTAAGTTACAACAACGCGGACGCCATCACCCTGACCGCCGACAACGTCACCCTCAACAAGACCGACTCCGCCACCGGCACGGTGACGGTCAGCGGCAGCGGCACCGTCAGCCGCACGGTCACTATTTCCAATATCCTTGGGGACGGCACCCTCGGCATCACCATCAAAGAAAAAACCGCCACTGCCGGCGGAAGCGCCACCACCGCCACCCAATCAGCGCCGAGCGCGACCTTCACGGTGGACAATACCGCTCCGGAGCTGACGGTTTCCGCCCTTGCCGACGGCACGGTCACCAGCAGCAACACCCTCACCGTCATGGGCACCGTTAGCGATGCCAACAACGTTCAGAGCCTGACCGTGAACGGGACCGTCGTTACCGTGACCAACGGGGCTTTCAACACGGCCGTTGCCCTTATTCCCGGCACCAATACCATTCTGGTCGCCGCGACCGACCCGGTTGGAAACCAGGCGACCAACAGCCGGGCCATCATCTACGACTACACGGCGCCGACCATCACCTTTGCCGACCCGACTCCCGCCGATGGCAGCCAGACCAACCAGCAGATGGTCACCATCACCGGCACGCTCAGCGAGGCCGGCACCGTGGATGTCAAGGTGGGAACCGGGGACTTCCAGGCCGCAAGCATGAGTAACAGCGGCACCACCTTCACCTACCAGGCCGTGCTGGCATCCGGCCAGAACACGATCACCGTCAGGGCCACGGACCTGGTGAACGACGGCACCAAAAACAGTGCCACCGTTTCCCGCACGATCACTTCCGACACGGTCGCCCCGACGCTGGCCATCACCGACCCGTCCGGCGACACAACCACCACCTTGAGCGTCTACCAACTGAGCGGCACCGTTTCCGACCAGTATACGGGCATCACTTCCGTCGGCCTCACGGTTGACGGGGTGGCGGTAACGCCGTCGCCAGCGGTAACCAACGGCGTATTCCAGCAGACCTTGACGTTCACCACCGGCAAGACCTACGCCATCGTCGTCACGGCAACCGATGCCGCCGGCAACACCACGACGATCCAGCGCAACATCGTCTTCAGGCCGCTCACCGTAGCCGATCCCCTGCGTGCCTTGCAGATCGCCGTGGGGCTTGTCGCCCAGACATCGGCCGACAGCGTCCTGGACGTGGGGCCGCTGGTCAACGGCAAGCCCCATGCCGACGGCATCATCGACGTGAGCGATGCCATTGCGCTGCTCCGCCGAGCCGTCGGGCTTGTGATCTGGTAGCACGATCATCTTGAAAGCCCTTTGGGGGGTGAACCACGTGTTTACCCTCCAAAGGGAGAGGACATATACCGTATGAGACCCGGAGAAGTTCAAAGGAGAAACGATATGAAGCCCAGTTTTATCTTCCGCCTGATACTGATGATGTGCCTGCTCGCCCTGTTCGGCTGTGGCGGCGGCGGTGGCTCCACGTCGGCCACCACCGTGGCCGGTGTGGTTTCCAAGGGAATATTCACCAGCGGCCAGGTCAAAATCTACGCCTTGAACGCCGACGGCAGCAAGGGCACCCTGCTGCAGACCGTAAGCGTCGGTGCTGACGGCAGCTACACCGCCAGCCTCGGCTCCTATTCCGGCGCGATCCTTGCCGAGGCGAGCGGTGCATACAAGGACGAGGCGACCGGCACGACCATGCAGGTAGCCGATACCGCCCCCCTGCGCACCGCACTGCAAAGCGCCTCGGGAACGATCACGCTCAACATTACCCCCCTGACGGAGATCGCGGTAACGAAGGCCACGGATGCCACAAGCAAAAAAATCACCGTAACGTCGATCTCCTCCTCCAACACCACGGTAGCCACGGCCTTCCATGTGGCTGACATTGTGACCACCACGCCGGTGGACGTAACCGGTGCCGCGTCGGCCACGGCCACGGAGGCGCAGAAGGAATATTCCTTGGTGCTGGCCGCCGTATCCCAGTTGATGCAGACCAGCAGCCAGGACCTGACAACGGTGGTCACGCAGTTGTCCAGCGGCATTACCGGCACGGGCAGCAGCGCCTCACTGGCCGCCACCACTGCCGCCAGCTTTCAGGCGGCCCTGCAAACGATCGCCGCGGATACGAGCAAGAACAAGACCGGCGTTACCGATGTGACCGCGACACCGCTTATCAACATCGGCGGCACCACGGCGACCGTCACCCTGAGCACTCTGGGCAGCGCCACGACGCTGAACGGCATTCAGGTGACCCTCGAGTTGCCTGCCGGCGTCACGGTCAAGGCCGCCAGTTCCGATGCCTCGACTGCCCTGTCGCCCCTGGCCGGACTGGTAGCGGCATCCGGTGTGGTTCCTTCCGGGGCGACCTTTTTGGCTCACTATGTATCCGCCACCTCGACGGCCGGCGCCCAACTGACCCTGGGGCTGATCAGTACGACAAGTTTTGCCACCGGAGAATTTGCGACGATCCAGTGCGATGTCGCGCCGGGCGTGACCATCGGCACGTCATCGTTTACCTCGTCCAGCTATTCGAATCTAAAGGTCGTCGATGCGGCCGGAGCGGTCGTTTCGGGGATTACCGTCAGCGCCGCTGTCAAGTAAGGAAGGCCATCCGTAGTGAATGACATGAGAATGCTTATATCCATCGATGATACCGACGACATCGAAAGCCCGGGAACAGGCGAGGTCGCGGATATTCTGGCCGCAGGCATTGAAGCGCGCGGCTGGGGCCGGTGTGGCCCGGTAACGCGGCATCAGCTTTTGCTTGCCCCTGAAATCCCCTATACGTCGCACAACAGCTCCATGTGTTTTACGGCTGATGTCTGCGAAGACATGCTGAGCGAGATTGCCGGGTTCTGCGGTTCGGAACTTGAGGCGCAGAGCGTGCCGGGGTCGGATCCGGGGTTATGCATTGTTCTGCCGGAACGCCTTCCGTACCCGGACCGGTTGATCGAATTCGGCCGGAAGGCAAAAGAGAGCGTCATCTCAAAAAATGAAGCATACGAACTCTCCGCTTTTCTTGGTGTGCACCTGTCCGAGCATGGCGGCACCGGGCAGGGAGTGATCGGCGCCCTGGCCGGTGCCGGCCTGCGGCTTTCCGGAAACGACGGCCGGTTCAAGGGCAAGTTTCGCATACCTTCGCGGCAGGGAGTGGCTTCCGTCAAGGACATCCGCACATCCGGGATCGACCTCGTGCAGGCGCTCGACGGGGAGCAACTGCATGACGACGAGACAGTGCTGGTCGGCGACTGGGTCAAACCGGTGCTCATGGCGGGAAAAACGGTTCTGCTCGCCGTCCCCCAGATACATGGCGGCAATGTCTGCTGGAAGGCGTGTGAAAGAAAGGTATTCAAAGATTATTAAACCATGAAGCAGTTACTGGACCAAAACGGCACCATCGTGTTCCGCGGGAATCTGGAGTCCGACGACGACCTGGCGGCGGCAGCGCACATCGCCATGGCCTGCCCCTCCTACAGGACCGACGAGGATGACGAGGACTATCTGGAAAGGGCGACGAGCTGTTTCAACTGCCGGTATCGCCGCTGGTTATCGAGCGGTTTCCTGTGCATGAAAGGCTTCCCGACCGCACCATCCATCCAGCCCACGGAGCGGAACTGATGGAAGCCTCGCGACAACTGCTGTGGAACATCGACGACCGGACCTTCATAAACATGGGGGGCATTCTCGTCCTTGCCTCGCTGCTGGTCGGGCTTGCAATGCGGCTTGTCTGCTGGTGCCGCGGCGGAGCGCTCCAAAATGCCGCCCGCAGCGGCAAGCCGCTATCTGCCACCATCCGCACGATCATGACCCTTAAGGGGATACACCTCGGCTCGTTCCCTCTCCTGATGCATCGGTGCATCCTCTACGGCTTCATGCTTCTTCTGGCCGGAACGCTTGCGGCCTCCCTTGAGCTGCATGGTGGCTTACGCTTCCTGCGCGGCACCACATACCTCCTTGTCAGCGTGACCCTGGACCTTGCCGGCGTGGCCTTCTTGGCCGGCATCCTGCTGGCCGCCTGCAAACGCTACATAATCAGGTCGGAGCGCCTCGAAAACCATGCCCTCGACGCCGCGATACTCGCCATGCTCGGACTGGGCGTGGTGAGCGGGTTTCTTGTGGAGGGGTTGCGGATAACGGCAACAGGCGACCCCTGGGCTCCGTGGTCTCCGGCAGGATACGCGGTTGCGGCGGGGCTGGGCACCACGATCTCGCCTGTGGAGGCCCGGGTTCTGCATAAAACGATCTGGTACCTGCACGCGGCGTTGTCGTTCCTGATGCTCGCCATGATCCCATGGACCAAGCTCAGCCACATGCTGGCGCTCCCCCTGAACATCCATTTTGCCCGTCCCCTGTCCCCCAGAAACACGCTGCTGGCGGTGCCGCAAACGCTCGTACGCGGGACGGCGGACCTGTCCGCCTCGCCGCTTGGGGCCTTGATCGAGATGGATGCCTGTACCCGGTGCGGCAGATGCAGAAAACAGTGCCCGATACATCTTGGCGGGATCCCCTTTTCTCCCGAGACGCTGCTGCAAGGCCTGGGCAGACTGTTCCATTCGGGAAGGTGGACAAAACCCCTGATCGGCGGGGTGATCGATACGGATGCCCTCTGGTCGTGTACGGCCTGCCGTTCCTGCGAGGAGCGCTGTCCCATGGCCGGAGAGCATGTTGAACGCTTCGTCGGGATACGGCGGAGCGAAATCGTGCATGACCGCATGCCGGCGCCCCTTGCCGAACGTTTCAAAAAACACGGCGCAATCCCCGTTGAGCCGCCACAGCTGCCCTCCGCAGGCGACGCCCCCGGCACCGTCTACGTCTGGCCCGGCTGCCGGAGCGCCGGCAAGGAGACAGATGCGGTTCTCGATGCCCTGCTGGCGATCATGAACAAGGCAGGCGTCCCGTTCCGGGTGCTCGCCCCGCCGGCGTGCTGCTCCGGCATGGACCGTATCCTCGGCAACGACGCCCTGTTCCATAGGGCGGCCAGGGCCAATATCGAGTACCTGCAACCGATCAAAGGGGCGACAATCGTTACCCCGTGCCCCCATTGCTACAACACGCTCAAAAACGAGTACCCCGCCCTTGACGGATGCTTCACCCTGCTGCATCATTCGCAATTTCTCAAGCAACTGGGCGAAAAAGGGCCGCGAGTAACGGCAAAGGGGACCGGGATTACGGTAACGCTCCATGACCCCTGTTTTCTGGGACGGTACAATTCGGATTACGCGTCATCCCGGGAACTGCTCTGTTCCCTGCCCGGAGTGTCCCTGATCGAGATGAAACATTCCCGCAAGAAAAGCTTCTGTTGCGGCTCGGGTGGAGGGAGCGTGGTGACGGCATCCGCCCTGGCAAATGCACGTCAGCGGGTGCGCCAGGCGGCAAGCACCGGGGCGGACCTGGTGGTCACAAGCTGCCCGTACTGCCGGGAGATCCTGCAACGGGCAGTGGCGGAGTCCGCCGCAGGGGATATCAGGGTCGCCGATATTGCAGAACTCTACCCCCAAGGAGAATACGTATGAAAACGCTGTCGATTACAGCCCTGCTGTCGCTTCTTCTCATGACGATGTCATCGGCGGGAGCGGCCGACATCACCGATATGCACGGTCGCAAGGTCCAGGTGTCGGCCCGGGTGCAAAAGGTGCTGTGCGCTTCCCCGCCGGTCACGTACCTGTTGTATACCATAGACCCCGCGCTGGTGGCGGGGCTCAATCTTCCCGTGGACGATAAACTGCGCCGCTTCATTCGTCCGGAAACGGCGAACAAGCCCGTTGTCGGAGCCTTCGGCGGCGGACAGGGAAGAAACTTCAATTCCGAGGTCCTGCTGGCCGTCAAGCCGGATCTCATCGTTGCCTGGCCCCCCCGCTCGGCAGCCCCGAAGATCGAGCAGATGCTTGCCAAATTCAATATCCCCCTGGCCACCATTTCACTCGACACCATGGATGAGTATCCGACCGCTTACGAATTTCTTGGGGAAGCGCTTGGCCGCCAGGAAAGATGTAGAGTACTTGCGGAATATTTCCGGACGGAATTGAGGAAACTGAAGGCCTTTTCTGCCGGAATCCCCGCCAACAAGCGAGTCTCCGTCTATTTCGCCGAAGAAAGGGATGGACTGCTTACGGTGTCTGCCGATTCGGTGCACTCGGAGGCCGTCGCCCTGGCCGGGGGCAGGAACGTCCATAAGGGTGCATCCCTAAATCGCCGCGGGAAAGACCGGGTTTCCCTGGAGCAGGTGCTTGCCTACGACCCCGAGGTGATCATCGCCCAGGACCCGACATTCTTTAACGCCGTCTACAAGGACTCCCGTTGGGCACGGATCAGGGCCGTCCGCAATCACCGGGTGTATCTGGCCCCCAACGCTCCGTTCAATTGGCTGGACCAGCCGCCGTCATTCCTGCGCTTGCTGGGGGCGAAATGGCTGGCTCACACGCTCTATCCGAGCAGCTTCAAGACGAATATTACCGCCGAGACCCGTCATTTCTTCAATCTTTTCTGGGGCAGCAGGCTGAGTGAACAAGATGTGCGCACCATGCTCGCGCTGTGAAGAACCATTCCCGAACGGAGCCATCAAATTGAAAAACAAGCTGCTCGCACCTACGGCCCTGTGGCTGGCCCTGCTTCTTCCCGCACCGCTGTTTGCGATGGGGAGCCCCGAAGACCAGAGCGAGGATATCTTCAATCTCGGAAAAGCTTCGGTGACGGCAACAACAATGTCCCCCATCGAAGCGGGGGAGACCGTGCATGAAATAAGTGCCGCCCAGATTAAGAACACCAATGCGCGCACCCTCGACGAGGCGCTGGTGCTGCTGTCGGACGTAAACGTCAAGGTGGGGACGGATGGCGTGCCCCGCATCGAAATCAGGGGGTTCAAGGCACGGGACATCCTGGTGTTGCTGGACGGCGTGCCGATCAATTCCGCCTTCGATCAGCAGTTCGATCCATCGATCATTCCGGTCGACAGTATCGAGAAAATCAAGGTGACGACCGGGGCCAGTTCCGTCCTGTACGGCACCGGCGGCCTCGGCGGCGTGATCAACATCATCACCAAAAAGGGTCAGCCGGGAGCGCGGGGAACGCTCGGTTTCGAATCGGGCGACGGTGCGCCGTACCTGGCCAAGGCCAGCCTTTCCGGGGCCAAGGGAAAATTCGACTATTTCCTGAGCGGCAGCGGCTATCACCGGGACAATTTTCCCCTCGCCAAACCGGTAACCACCGCCACGGAATACAACGGCAAGACCGATGCAATAGAGCCGGTGGAAAACTCCGGATACCGCAAGAACAGCGACAACACCCGGAACAACGCTTTCCTGAACCTGGGGTACACCCCCAGCAGCGAACTGCACCTTGCGCTCACCGGCAATTATGTGGAGGGGGGATACGGAAAACCGGCCAGCGCCATCAACAACACCTTCGACCCCTTCGCCCCGACGCCGCAGTACGCTCGGGTGGACAATTACCAGGGGTTCATGCTGCAACTCGCCGCCGATTACAGCCCCAGCGATGTCCTGGATGTACGCTCGCGCATCTTCTACAACCGGATCGCCCAGGACAACAACCGCTACGACAATGAAAACTACAATTCCTTTGGTGACGAGAAGGTACCCGGTTCCTACCATCTGAGGAACGCGGGGGTCAAAACCGGGGTATCCCTGCAGCCCAGATACGATTTCGGCACAGCAGGGGCGTTAACCCTGGGCCTTCTGGGAGGATGGGATACCTGGACCTCCTCCGGCGAAAAGAAACCGGGTGGCTATGTCTATCAGAATGTTCCCGGCTCGGGTGCCGGAAGTGCTCCTTACCTGCTTTCCTCGGTTTCGGATCATCATGAGGTTTACCTCTGCTCGACCTCCTTCGAGTACGAGGTAACGCTGCCGAAAGGCATCGGGCTTGCCGTGGGGTACGGCCATCACTGGCAGATCAGGGAGGACCGGACCCTTCAGGAAGACAGCGTCTCCGTCGGCCTGCATTACGACCTGTACCGAGCAACCAGGCTCAAGGGCGCCTTCATGAGAAATGTTCGTTTCCCCACCATGAGCGAGTTGTACATGCATCCCACCAACAACCCGAAACTGTTGCCCGAGATCGTCTATCACTACCAACTCGGCATCGAGCAGAAGCTCCCCTGGAAGAGCTTGTTCAAGGTCAACGGGTTTTACAGCGACCTCCACAATTTCATCGGCTTGAAGCAGTCGGGGCTGACTCAGGATGAAGGGTATGTGCCGTACAACGTGAACTTTTCCCTGTACAGCTTTTACGGCTTCGAGACGTCGCTGGAAACCGCTTTTATGCAGAACCTTCAGATGAAGCTGAACTATACGCTGAACGTGTCGCGGGATTTTTCCCTCTCCTCCCGGGACGACGTGCAGTATGTCCCGATGCACAAGCTGGTGCTGACCGGCAGATACGACTTCGATTTCGGCCTGACCCCGTTTGTTTCGGTGGTGTACGTCGGCCACTCGGCGGTCTATACGAAGCCGTCGGGAAACACCCAGTTGACGGAGCAGGTTTTCTGGAAGAGATACATGGGCGATTATGCCGTGGCAAACCTGAAAGTGAGCCAGAAGCTGTTCAAGGACAAGGCCACCCTGTACATCGGCGTCGATAATGTCCTGGACAAGGATTATGAGGACACTTACGGGATTCCCCGGGCGGGCAGATACATTTACGGCGGTTTTGAATACCGTTTCAGCCTCTGATCCCACGGGTGCGGGGCCATAGACAACGTGGAGGAATCGTTTTGAAACTTCGATCTGTTATACAACTCCTGGCATTGGCGGCCATCCTGGCGGGATTCTGCCTGTCCGGCTGTTCGGTTGCGGGCGAAGACGCCTGGCGCTACGAACCGGGGATACCGGGAAAGGTAACCGGGTTTACGGCAAAGCAGGGGGATCAGCTCGTGTCCCTCTCCTGGGATACCCTCGACAACGCCTACACGGCTACCTCGTACAACGTGTATTACGTGGCGGCGACCAACACCGACGCGATCACCAAGACAAATTCGACCAAAATCAATGTCACCAGAAGCCAAACGACCATTTCGGGGCTTACCAACGGCGTCACCTACTACTTCATGGTGACCGCCCAGAACCGCTACGGGGAAAGCGAGGCATCGATCCAGGTCGCCGAGACCCCGAAACCGAAATCCCCGGCGGACCTGACCGGTACCTGGTATTTCCATACCCTGGTCAGCGGCCCGAGCGCCAAATGGGAGCGGGGCACCATAGTCATTGACGATTACGGCGCCGTAACCTTCACGGAATTCCTGGACAGCGACCACTATAACCCCGCGGACGACAGTTCGACCGCCGTCACCCCGCCGGCCGACGTGAACATCACCATGCAAAGCGACAAGAGCCTGGCATTGTCCGGCTCCGGCGCCTGGGTCGATTTTCACGGCATCATGGGGTCCCGGAAGAACATGCTGCTCGGCAACTGGACCTATTCCGTGGACGGATCGAAGGCCATCACCATCTTCCAGAAGAAACGTGATACCGATGATTACGACGTGTGGGACGTGAGCGGCACCGGCAACCAGAACCCCCACTATCCCGAACTGGCCGGCAACGGCCCGACCCGCTACGCCTACCACGCCCTGAACAGCGGGGCCAGCGTGGAATGGGAATACAGCAACGCCAGGGTCGGGCAACAGGCCCAGTTCTGGACTCCCGACGCATCGCTCACCGGGGCGGGAAACCTCTTCCCCGACGGCATCGGGAGCATCAAGGACATCATTTACTGGGATTACAGCACGCCGACCTACAAAATGACGCCCATGTGGGACCTGATGTGGAAAGTGACCTGCTTCGGGGTGCAGCCGGACGGCCTGGTGAAGGAGTACGACAGTTACGCCGAGCCAAGCAGCAGAAAGGACGCGAAGCAGAATGTGATCTTCACCGGCAGGATGACCGACGACAAGACCGTCATCGTCGGGGTATCCACGAAGAAAGAGGTGAAAACCGGCACGATCACGCCCAACCAGTTCTATCTCCGGGTGTTGCAGTTCAACTTCAAACCCACCGACCAGGCGCTGCCGACCTATGACCTGAACGACCTGGCCGGGACCTACCTGTTCCACAAGATCGGGGCCGTCAAAGACTCCACCGGCGCATCGACGGCAACGTGGGCCTACGGAAAGATGCAGGTTACCAGCGCGGGGGTAACGACGTTCCCTACGTATGTCGACAGCAAGGGGGCAACGTCGAGCGCCGATACGTTTACCCTCGCCTACTATCCCGACCCCGGCAGCGACGCCCACACCTGGACGACCTTCGCCAACTTCGTCTCCCCCGACACCGGCGCCGCGGACGCGTATTCCCGCTATTACGACGCCAACGGGCAGCCGTACTTCTCCGTCTATACCTGGTGGAACCTGACGTCGTCCCTGACGCCCATGAGCACGAGTTATTACAACGAACATGCGACATTGTCCTACAACCAGGATCTGGTCGTGATGACCAGGACCGATGCTTCCGGGCACAGCTTCATTATCGGGTTGAAATGAAGCGTTGCGGTTAAAAAAGAACAAGGGGTTTTCCGTGAGAAAGATTTCTTTTTCGGTATGTGCCGCGGCTCTGCTTGCGGTGACTTTTCTGTCGGGGGGATTGCGTCCGGCCGGTGCGGCAACCACGCTCGGCAATCTTGCCACGGATTACGACTGTTACGTCGTATCCGGTACGCAAGCCAATTCGAACCAGGGCGGGACCGCCTATGCCGATACCACCTTCTATCCCAAAGGCGGGATGATGATCTCGGCGGCGCGGGACGACACCGTTCTGGGCACCTATTACAGCACGCGCACCATGGATACGGTCTTCAGCTTCAATACGGGCCAGGACTCCACCAACGGCAGCAATGGGCTCACCAACGGCATAAACGTCGTGTCGGCCTTCGATACGAAGTACGGCGCCGGGAATTGGGCCATCACATCGGTCAGCATCAGCCTGAGCACAAACTATGCTGCCGCGGGTGTGCAGCCCAACAATCCCGATTTCAATACGATCGCCGCCGGGTATTTCTCGTTGAACGTGCTCGGCGGCAATCCGGACATCACGACCCTGACGTGGAACAAGCTGCAAACGCTCCTCGGCACGACCGCCGTGTCGTCCGCCGGAACCTTTTACTGGCCCGCGACACAGGACCTCTTGAATACGTATGTCACCTACCAGCTGAACGTTACCACCGATCTGGTCAATGCCATAAAGAGCGGCAAGGTGACGTTTCTGGGCCTGGCGGCGGACAGCGGCGTCGGCTACCTGTTCAATACGAACACGAAAGGGACCCCTCCCTACCTTGTGATCACCGCCGATGCGATCACCCCTGCAGCCGGGCCGGTTCTGTCCCTTTCGACCCTCGCCGATAAGGCGGTAACGAACAATCCGACGCTCAATGTTACCGGCACGGTTACCGATAGTGGCGGAATTCAAAGCCTTACGATTAACGGCGCCAGTGTCACCGTCAATCCCGACGGCAGCTTCAGCCAGGCGGTTGCCCTTGTGGTCGGAGACAACACCATCACCACCATAGCCACCGACTTTGCCGGCCTTCAGGCCACCGACATCAGGACCATAACCCTTGACCAGACGGCCCCAAACCTGACCATCACCCTGCCGTCCGACAACAGTGTCACCAATGCGGCCTCCGTTGAGATCACCGGCAGCGTCGATGACGCCCATGCGGTGGTCACGGCCTCGGTCAACGGCGGGCAGACGACCAACGCCCACATGGTCGGAACCAGTTTCGACGTGACGGTAAGCCTCGCCCCCGGCACGAATACCGTCACGATTACGGCAACCGACCAGGCAAACAACAAGACCACCGCCAAGCGCACCGTCATCGCCGATACCGCAGCCCCGAGCCTGGCCGTGACCGCTCCGCCGCAGGACCTCAGCACGACTCAGGCAAGTTACACTATCTGCGGAACCGTCACCAACGCCATCACCACCCCGGCAATCACCATTGTGGCCGATGGTCGGGCATATGCGCCGACCCTGGGGGACGACGGCGGTTTCTGTCAGCCGGTCACGCTTTCCGCAAACAAGGTCAACGCGGTTGTCGTCACCGCCACGGATCAGGGTGGTAACACCGCCACGGTACAGCGCAATATCGTTACCTACCCCAAGGGTGATATCAACGGCGACGGCAAGGTGGATATAAGCGATGCCCTCAAGGCCCTGCGGGTGGCCGTGGACCTCGATACCGTCACCCCTGCTCTTCTCTTGAGCGCCGATGTGGCCCCTTTGGTCAACGGCGTGCCGGCCCCGGACGGCATCATCGATGTTTCCGATGCGCTGGTGATTTTGAAAAAGGTAGTCGGTACGCTGAACTGGTAGGCCGGATAGTGTCGTCAAACCAGGTGGAATCTTACAAAACGGGTGGAAAATTATGAATGTAAAAAGCGTCGTAGGTCTGTTGCTGCTTCTCGTGCCTCTGGTCATGTCCGGCTGTGGAGGTGGGGCAGGAGGAGGGAGCGCCACTACGGTGG
This sequence comes from Geobacter sp. FeAm09, assembly GCF_008330225.1. Classification (NCBI taxonomy): domain Bacteria; kingdom Pseudomonadati; phylum Thermodesulfobacteriota; class Desulfuromonadia; order Geobacterales; family Geobacteraceae; genus Geobacter; species Geobacter sp. FeAm09. The sequence goes on from NZ_CP042466.1 coordinate 2,311,202, forward strand.
TCGTCAAGGTGGCAAGCGCCGGAACCCTGCCGGCTGATACCAAAATCGGCGGGATTCTCGCCAACGTAATCGTGAACCCGTCAACCGGGCTTTCAATAACCGGTGATGACATTGCGGCAACGAGCGCCGGTGCCGCATCAACTCTTCAGTCGAACACCGCCAACAGCGGCGATGTCGTCATTGGCCTGATCAACGCCAATGGCATCCAGACCGGCGAATTCGCCACGCTGACCTATCATATAACCGCCGGTGCCGCACCGGCGGCCGCGAACTTCAGCATCGCCGCCGGTGCAAGTATCATCGACGTCAATGGCACGGTAGTTCCCGACATCGCTGTCGTCATTCAAAGCGTCACAATCCAGTGACGGCACCGTCGGCTGTCGTGCGCACACCATTGAATCCGACTGCCGGCAGTGACCTTTCCCCGGCTGCAATTCTCTGCACAAATAAAAAGAGGGTCTGCTTTCGCAGACCCTTTATTTTTGGCGCGCCCGGCAGGATTCGAACCTGCGGCCCACGGCTTAGAAGGCCGTTGCTCTATCCAACTGAGCTACGGGCGCGTACTCTGCTGACAATGAGAAAGTAGTGTTATGTAGCACAAAACTCTCTCGACGGCAACCGCCAATCACGCGACACAACGCCATCGGACACGAAAAACGCCGGGGAAGGCCCGGCGTCCTGTGCTCATTCTTCCCCGCCCTTGGGCAGCTTCTCCCGAATCGCCGCAACGATCTTGTCGTAGAGCCCATCGCCGTCACGGGCGGAGATCCTTTTCTTGTCCAGCGTAGCCAGGGGCATCTCCCGGCAGGCGGAGCACTGCTTGATGCAATCCTTGATCTTGATGTCGAACTCGGGGAATTCCTCTTTCAGGCGACGGTATACCTTGCCCTTGCCCTTGTTATGCTCGCAGAAGCGGATCTTCACGCTACACCGCAAGCGGAGCGCCGACAGGCTGCACAAACACCCGCTGCCCCATGTCGGCATCGATCATCAGAATCCCGTGGCCGTTGTCGCCCACCAGTTTCAGCTTGGCGATCAGGTCCCGGTCGTTGTTCTCCTCCTCGATCTGCTCGGTCACGAACCACTGCAGGAAGATCTGGGTGGCATGATCCTTCTCCTGCACGGCCTGTTCGCTCAGGTCGTTGATGCACTTGGTAATGAGCTCCTCATGGGTCAGGGTCCTCTGCATCATCTCCAAAAGCGATTTGTAGGTATTCGGCACAGCCTTGCTGGAGAGTAGTTCCACATTCTTCCCCTGGTCCACAAGGTAGGTGTAAAACTTCATGAAATGGACCATTTCCTCGCGGTACTGCACCATGAACCAGTTGGCGGCGCCCTTCAGCCCCATCTCGTTGGCGCAGGAAGACATGGAAAGGTAGATATGCGCGGAATAGAGCTCAAGGTTCATATGCTTGTTGAGCGAGTCGGCCATTTTTTTGCTTATCATGGGTGGAGAGCCTCCTGTCGTATCGGATTTTTAGACCAGTATACTCCTGAAGCAGAGGATTGAAAGCCCTTTCCGCAGTTCAGGTTCAGGCGGACCGGCGGGAGAGCCTGAACACCATGAAACTCCCCACCAGAAACATGGGCAGACTCAGAAGCTGCCCCATGGAGAAGAAGTTGAGGAAGAAACCGATCTGGGCGTCGGGCTGGCGGAACAGTTCGACCACGAACCGGAACAGGCCGTAGCCGGCGCAGAAGGTCCAGGCCGGGATGCCGGTCACGTCGGACCTGCGGGACATGAACCGCACTACGAAGAACAGGAGCAACCCCTCCAGAAATGCCTCGTAGAGCTGGGAGGGATGGCGCGGCATCCCGCCCCCTCCCGGGAAAACCATGCCCCAGGGGACGTCCGTCGGCCTGCCGTACAACTCCCCGTTGATAAAATTGCCGATCCTCCCGAGCCCCAGACCGACGGGCGCGCACTGGGCCGCCATGTCGATCAGCGCCCAGAAGGAGATCCCCTTGCGCCGGGCGAACAGGACAAAGGAGAGGACAACGCCGAGGAAGCCGCCGTGGAAGGACATGCCCCCCTTCCACACCGCAAAGACCTGCAGCGGGTCGGCCAGGTACACCTTCAGGTCGTAGAAGAGGATATAGCCGAGCCGCCCCCCCAGCACCACCCCCATGGCGCCGTAAAACACCAGGTCGGCGACGTCGTCCCTGGTCAGGGGGTGCTGTTTGCGGCGCACCTCGGAACTGAGGATGAAATAGGTGGCAATAAAGGCCAGAACGTACATCAGCCCGTACCAGCGGAACTGGAGCGGGCCGATGCTCAGGAAAACAGGGTCGATGTGGGGAAACTGCATGGAGCCGGGGACCTCAGGCGCCGCAGCCGCAGCTGCGGGTGCAGGCTCCGACGCGCATGCGCAGCGCCTTGATGAAGGAGGCTTCGGTGGCCGCCTTGATCTCCTGCAGGACGTTCTCGGGCACGGCCGAGTCGAGGGAAAGCAGTACCATGGCCTCCCCTTTCTTTTCACGGCGCCCCAGGTTCATGGAGCCGATGTTGATGTTGTACTGCCCCATGATGGTGCCGATCTTGCCGATGATGCCGGGGCGGTCGTCGTAGTTCAGGAGCAGCATGTGCTCTTCCGGGGTGAAGTCCATGGAATAGTCGCGCAGCCGCACGATGCGGGGGGAGCCTTCGAAGAGCGTGCCCGAAACCAGCCGGCGCTTGCCCTGCCCTTCGATGACCAGGGTAATGACGTTGGAGAAGGCGCCCCCCTGGGTCGTCTTGGACTCTTCCACCACGATGCCCATCTGCTCGGCGATCAGCGAGGCGTTGACCATGTTGACGTCCTGATCCACCACACGGTTCAAAAGGGCGGTGAGGCCGCACACGGCCAGGGGCGAGCAGTCGTAATGGGCGATACTGCCGGCAAAGCCGAAGCTGACCTTTTCCAGGTTATTGTCCACCAGTTGGATACCGAAGTCGCACATGACGCTCATCAGGTTGAGGAACGGCCGCATCTGGTCCATGAGGGCCAGGTCGAAGCGGGGGATATTGACGGCGTTCTCCATCGGCTTGTCGTCCAGGTAGTTGATGATCTCGCGGGAGACGTCGATGGCCACGTTGACCTGGGCCTCGAAGGTGTTGGCGCCCAGGTGCGGGGTCACCACCAGCCTGTTGCAGGCGATGAGCTGCTTGAGGGTGTCCGATGCGGGCGGTTCCTGGCTCCAGACGTCCACGGCGCCGCCGATCACTTTGCCGGAGGTCAAATTGTCCAGGAGTGCCTGTTCGTTGATGATGCCGCCCCGGGCCACGTTGAGGATGATGACGCCGCTCTTCATCAGCCCGAATTCCCGAGGGCCGATCATGTCGCGGGTTTCCTCGGTCAGGGGTGTGTGCACGGTGATGATGTCGCAATTCTTGTAGATTTCGTCGTGGGATACCAACTTGACCCCCAGGTCGTTGGCGCGCTTCACCGAAACGTAGGGGTCGCAGGCCAGTACCTCGCATTCGAAGGCCTTGAGCCGGGTCGCCACCCGCCCCCCAACCTTGCCGAGGCCGATCACGCCGGCAACCCTGCCCTTCAACTCGTGGCCGGTAAAGGGGGCCCGCTTCCATTCTCCGGATTTCAGGCTGGCATTGGCAATGGTGACGTTGCGGCAGAAGGAGAGCAACAGCGCCAGGGTATGCTCCGCGGCGCTGTTGGTATTGCCGAAGGGCGCATTCACCACGATGACGCCCTTGGAGCTGGCGTAGTCCACATCCACGTTGTCGATGCCGACCCCGGCCCGGGCCACGATCTTCAGCTTGACGGCCGCGTCCAGGAGGGCCTTGTCCACGGTGGTGCCGCTACGGGTGATGATTGCTTCATAGTCGCCGATGACCGCCAGCAGTTCATCTTTCTTCAACCCAAGTTTCACATCCAACTGGATGCGCGGGTCCTGGGTCAACAGGGCAAGACCTTCCGCGGATACTTCATCAGTTACGATAATCTTCATTGCAACTCCCCGGTATCAATAATTTGTGGGTTCATAGTAGCCTTGACGGACGAAAATTGCAAGAGGGGGAAGGGTATACGGGGCAGGCAGTGTTGATTTTGAACGGCAAGTGGTCTATGGTTGATATTTTCATCAAAGCCAAGGAACGCGCCGTGCCCCACAACATGCCATTCAACATCGTGCTGGTCGAACCGGAGATCCCTCCCAACACCGGCAACATCGCCCGCCTGTGCGCCGCCACCGGCAGCGTGCTGCACCTGGTGGGGCAACTCGGGTTTTCCATCGACGACAAACACCTGAAACGGGCCGGCCTCGATTACTGGGAACATGTGGCCATGCGCCGCTGGGACACCCTGGAGGAACTCCAGGCAAGCGCACCCCGGGGCCGTTTTTTCTATCTCAGTACCAAGGTTGCCCGCAGCTATCTGGAGGCCGGCTTCCGGCCGGGGGATTTCCTGGTCTTCGGGCGTGAAACCAGGGGGTTGCCCGAAGAGTTGCTCAAGGCCAATCCGGACACCTGCATCACGATCCCCATGCCGGCCGGCGCCGTACGGAGCCTGAACCTGTCCACCTCGGCGGGGATCGTCCTGTACGAGGCCCTGCGCCAGTCAGGCGGGCTCGACCACACGGAACGGGAGGCCCCATGATACCACCCCGCCCCTACCTGACCGCCGCCCTCCCCGGCACCGGCGGCACGATCAAGGAATCCTGCGACGACTTCCTGGTGGAGGAAATCCCGGCCTACCCCCCTGCGGCTCCGGCGACCACGCCTACCTGACCGTGGAAAAGCGCGGCATCACCACCCTGGAGGCCATCCGCCGCATTGCCCGGCATCTCAACGTCGCGGAGCGCGCCATCGGCTACGCCGGGATGAAGGATGCCGCCGGCGTCACCCGGCAGACCATCTCCGTGGAGCACATCAAACCGGAAGCGGCCAACGGGGTGGAACTGGACGGCCTGAAGATCGTCGCCGCCACCCGCCACACCAACAAGCTCAAGCTGGGGCACCTCAAGGGAAACCGCTTCCGCATCGTTATCCGGGACATTGGGGCAAACGCCGGAGAAGCCGTCCCCGCAGTCCTGGAGATTCTGCAACAACGGGGCGTGCCCAACTATTTCGGCTACCAGCGCTACGGTAGCCAGGGAAACTCCCACCTGATCGGCGCGGCCATGCTGCGGCGCGACTGGCAGGGGGCCACGGACCGGCTCATGGGAGAACCTGAGGCGGTGCGCGACGAGCAGTGGCGAGCCGGAATCCACGCCTACCAACGGGGCGACCTGGCCGGGGCGCTTGAGCTGTTCCCCCGCCACTGCCGCAGCGAGCGGGAGGTACTGCAACGGCTGGTCGTCCGGCCGGACGGGTTCGAACGGGCCTTTGGCGCCATCCACCCCCGCCTGAAAAAGCTCTACCTCTCGGCCCTGCAATCCTGGCTTTTCGACCAGGTGGTGGAACGGCGCATCGGACACATCGACACCCTGCTGCCGGGAGACTTGGCATGGAAGCACATAAACGGCGCCTGCTTCCTGGTGGAGGATGCGGATACGGAAGCGGAGCGGGCCCGTGCCTTTGAAATATCCGCCACCGGGCCGATCTTCGGCTGCAAGATGAAGCAGCCTGCGGGGAAACCCCTTGAAATCGAACAGCAGATTCGCGACAATGAAGATATACGGCCGGCAGATTTTGACCTGGGGGGCGGCTTGCGGATGGAAGGGGAGCGGCGGCCGGTGCGGGTGCCGCTGGAAACCCCCTCCTTCCGGATCGAAGGCGACAGGTTGGAGTTGGAGTTCAGCCTGGTGAAGGGGAGCTATGCGACGTCGCTGATCCGAGAAATAACAAAAACATTCTGATTATCTTGCCCGAGAGAGATAATAGTCAACACAAACAGGTTGTTCAAAAATAGTCAGATCGTCGCACCCGCAGGAAGCCCCGCGGAGGCGTAGCAGCGCTACGCCGCACAAGAGGGCTTTCGAGGACGGCGGCGAGCGAGATGGCTGTTTTTCAACAACCTCTAGAGGAACCATTGATGAATAACAACAGCATCCTCATCGATTCCCACTCCCACATCTACTACCGCGACTATGCCGGCGATTTCGACGCCATGCTGAAACGGGCCGAGGATGCCGGGGTGGGCGCCATGCTGGTGGTGGGCACGGATATGGAAACGAGCCGCGAATCGGTGGAACTGGCGGAGAAGTATCCCCACATGTATGCGGCGGTTGGGGTCCACCCCCACGATGCCGGCCGGGTGACGGAGCAGTGCTACGACGTCATCCGGGACCTGGCCCGGTCCAGCGCAAAGGTGGTGGCCATCGGGGAGATCGGCCTGGACTTCTACCGGGACCACTGCCCCCGCGACGAGCAGGAGGCCGTGTTCCGCCGTTTCCTGCGCCTGGCGCACGAGTTGGAGCTGCCGGTCGTCATCCACGACCGCGACGCCCATGAACTCATGCTGACCATCCTGCGGGAAGAGCAGGTGCACCGGGGGGTGCTGCACTGTTTCTCCGGCGACGCCGCCATGGCCGCCCAAGCCCTGGACATGGGGCTGTATATCTCCATCCCGGGCACGGTGACCTACCCGTCCAACGAGGCGCTGCGCGAGGTGGTACGCAGCGTCAGCATCGACCGCCTGCTGGTGGAGACCGACTGCCCCTACCTGACGCCGGTGCCCCACCGCGGAAAACGCAACGAGCCGGCCTACGTGCGCCTGGCGGCGGAGAAGGTGGCCGAGGTCAAGGGGCTGTCCCTGGAGGATGTGGCCCGGATCACCACCAAGAATTGCCGCGACCTGTTCGGCATCCGCCTGTGGGATCAGTCCACCAAGATCGCCTACATGATCCGCAACTCGCTCTACCTGAACATCACCAACCGCTGTTCGAACCGGTGCAGCTTCTGTGCGAAGTTCGACGACTTCACCGTCAAGGGGCACAACCTGCTGCTGGACGGGGAGCCCTCCTTCGAGGAGATCATGGCGGCCGTGGGACAACCGGAGGGGGTCGATGAAGTGGTCTTCTGCGGCTACGGCGAGTCGCTAATCCGGCTGGAGCTGGTCAAGCGGGTGGCGGCCGAACTCAAGCAGCGCGGCTACCGCATCCGCATCAACACCGACGGCCAGGCCAACCTGGTCCACCAGCGCAATATCCTGCCAGAGCTGGCCGGATTGGTGGACAGCATCTCGGTCAGCCTGAACGCCCCAGACAGCGCCACCTACGGCAGGCTCTGCAACACCCCTTTCGGCGACGCCGGGTTCGAGGGGGTATGCGACTTCATCCGCATGGCGCGGGAGCATATCCCCCAGGTCGTGGCCAGCGCCGTAACCGTGCCGGGGGTCGATATGGAAGCCTGCCGCAGGCTGGCCGAGTCGTTGGGTGTGGAATTTCGCGTGCGGGAATATTCCGAGGTGGGGTGAAGGGGAAATGCCCGTGATCGTTGTCACGGGAGAGAACGGGGTGGTTCGAGTCCACACCAGGGCCCCAAGTGGGCACTGGCAAGAACACCTATTATTGTAACGGTTCCGCGCTTGACCTGACGGGCGGATTTTAGCCCGATCATGGTCCTAGCGCTTGTTATGCATCCACGCAGTAGCACCAATAGAGAGCAATTTAGAAGGGGGAGGTCAATTTACGTCCTCATTGTTTTCCATTCTGGAATTCCATCCATAACAGTTTCATCAATTAGTTTGATAAAACTTCCATAAAGGGATTTTATTTCTTCTTCTGTAACATTGTGAGAGCAGGAATACTTGAACGTCCAGGCACAGAGCTCATCAAGACCGTCTGTAGTGACCTTTTTCTGATTCTTGTCAAAGAAAAACGGTAATACAAAGTGTTCATGAAAGGGATGAACGTCTGATAATGAGTGGCACCAATCCAATTTTTCTATGTTTGCTGCCAGTTTACTAAACTCATCCCATACTGGCAGGGCGCGACGACCTCCAACGCCTCTCATTCGCTGCTTTATTGCATCTAAAAGCACACTTCGTAAATAGTTCGTTCCAATTGGTGGCAATGCTTGCTTTGAGAATATTAAAGTTGCGCCTTTCCACTCAGGTGTAAATTCAATTTGAATATTGCCTTTTTGCTCATTCCATAATCTAAACAGCAGCTTATATCTAGGTGATGAAATCTCTGTTGTATCTATAACTAGCCCACCTTCTGGCGGTTCCATATCGTTCACATTCGAATTCATTTCTCTTAAATAGAATTTAAAGTTGTCCAAATTACAGATTTCATTAATTGTACTGCCAACCTCGTTTAAGGTCATATTTCTCCAAGTTTCCACTAATTCTGGACGTGCACTAATTTTGTCATGCCAGAAAAGAAATGCTGATGCAGCATGTTTCTCTACATCAGACAGATTTTGAAGATCAATGTTGCACAAGTAGCTTGTAATAGTTTCAATCAATATTTTATAAATATGTTCATATGCAGAGTCCTTAACCTCATTTCTATTGACAGTTAAGGTGTCTGGAGCCAACTCAGCTAAAATATCTGCCTGAAATAGAACGAATGGAATTTCAGCATGCCATTTCTCAATTTTCTGCCCTCGAAATGCAAGCCATGTTCTAAATTGTCGGTTAATTATGAATTTAGGGTCAATAAGCATTACTCCAGTTTCTAAGCTAAAGTAGCGTGGTGGTTCCTCTGTGCTTGTTTTATTTGTGTTTAGAAGTTGTTCACCAAATTTAATAATTAAGTTTATTGGTGATAGAGCAGAGAATCTCAGTATTTCGTCAACCATACGAGCCGGTTCGCAAGGAAGATCGGACATAAGAATCGGATCAAAATCTGACAGAATGTAGCTAGTGACATTATCCTCAAAATTCATACTATATCGCTTGGGTATTGCTTCAGTGTTGATTGCAATTGACAATAATGTACCACTCTCTCGTCCTGGCAAATGTGTCGAGCTCTGAAGGTAAATTAAACCACGCTGAGGGCCAATTGGTGACGTCATTTTGATTTTAAGAGCATCTCCAGTGAATAAGCTCTTGGTTTCAAACTGAATCTCGTGTGAAATCAAAAAAGCACTTTGAAGTCCAATACCAAATGCACCAGACGGACACATCCATTTTGGCATTTTTGATATGATAGCCTTTCTATCAGGATTCTTAGATGAAGCCCCAACAGACTTCATAAACTTCAAATCCTGCTTTGAGATTCCAATTCCTCGATCTCTAATATCTAACTGCCATGTAACTCGGCCCCCCTCAGCTTCATTTGTTTTGAATAGGTTCACTTCAATTGGATACCGACTGAATAATTCTCTTACAGCAGGGGATATTGGATCTTGCCAGTCGATGGATTTATCAGTTGAATCCGAATTTTCACCGTGGGTAAGCCAAATTCGGATAAGAGTCGCATCTACCGCGTTTTGTAAAAGCTCACGTAAGCTTTGCAAACTATCACGGTATAGTCCGGCCCCTTGTAGCAGTTCAATTGTTTTCTGTGGATCTACTCCAAAACGAGGACGCTGACCAGGATCCAGTACTTCATGTGGTGGAGTAAGGTTAACTTCCAGCTTCCCTAATGTCGGTAATAATCCAAACTGACGATTTGGTACGATATCTTTCCAGTGGGTCATCTGACACCGTAGTTCATCCTCTATCCAGCGGAACCAAAGATCAGTAGCTTCATAACTCTCATAATTCGGACACTCAGCCGTTATCTCAACACGATCAGGGTCAAGCCGGAAATGGCGAATAGCTGCATGCTTGTCGATGTGTGCTTGGCTAGAGGGTGGAATTTCTCCTGCAATTCGGAGCATGACTGGACAAAAACGATTATCATCCAGATCAAAAAGATCTCCTAATCGGAGAAGACAAGCCACAAATCTTGGGTGACAGTCTTCTGTCGCCATGCCTGTTTCACAGTGTGGTAACGATTCAACAATGGAGTCGAAACTGCTGCCATGTGACCGGCATATTTGGCCTATTAGACGAAATAACCTCATTGGAACTAGTTCGTTTCGTGGCGAAGCAATTCCTGCTTTAAGCCAAGGGTCTCCAACAATTTCAGCTGCACGCTTTGGATGGCGAACGCGATACCAACCAGCCAAAAGTTGCCGATAAAGATCTACTGCTTGATGTGGGGTATCAGCAGCTGAAAAACAGTTTTGAACATCAAAACTGGAAAACTTCTTTGCAAATAACTGGAGTTCATGGCCATTTTGTGAAGCTATGTCGGTGACGTATTGTTTAAACTCAAAAGATTGCATGTCATCGGTAATGTCTTTAGATGTTATAACCATACCGATATCGTGCCAGTAAGCAGACTCTAATAACAGCCAAGTATCAGTAGTCGTTAATGTTTCCAGAGTATCACCCAGGATACGCTCAATGTTGATAAGAATTTGTCGAGAATGTGATGCGTCATGCCGGCTATAGTGAGGGAAAATAGCTGCTACATTCTGTAATGCTTTAGGAATCAATTCTTCATCAAAATTCCACTGAGACAGCAAAAGATTAAGATGAGGGTGTTCCTTTGATTTTTCGCGAAGGTGCTGCATCAATCTTCCGGCCATAGCAATACCTCACTCATCCATTTAATTGAGTTTTGCCTGATTGGTCTTTTATGTATAACTCGTTAATCTAAGGTTTCCCAATATAAGTAACTTGTTACCTGTATTGGGTGTTTGTTTCCTATATAAGTAACCGTGTAGGTTACCTATATAGGATACCTACGTCTTTTTCGATTGGAACCATTCGTGATTCCCCCCGTTTCAGTAACACGGGGGCTTGAACATATATTCGGTCAAAAACATAATTCTCCTGTCCGTTAAAATCAATTTATTCAAGGCCGGTGCGGCAGGATTTTCCCCCTCTGGGGGGGGAATGGGACCAGGCTTCCAAGATGCCAACTTAGAACATTAACATAACAACTCGGTAGCCTGCCCCCGACGTCCTTCCCCCTGCACTTCACCTTCTACTCCACGCAAAAATGAATTTCAACGCAAATTCAAAGTGTTAAAAAAAGAAGCATCACAAGGGGTCAACTCTACATTCTACACAAAATGGAAAAAGTTGACACGCCCCCTGGGAATAAAATGGGACCAGGCTTCCAAGATACCAATTTAGAGCATTAACGTAATAACTCGGTAGCTTGCCCCCAGCGCCCTTTCCCACCTACACTTCACCTTCTACTCCACGCAAAAATGAATTTCAACGTAAATTCAAAGTGTTAAAAAAATTAACACACAGGATCAATTTGTTTATCCTCCTGTTTTCACATTAAAAAAGGCGCCTGGAACGTGTCCAGGCGCCTTTGGTTGCGTTATTTTGATACAAAAAAACTTTACGGCATGATCGTACCCATTGAGTGACACCCCGCGTCGAGAGCCCTGCCGAACCGGAGGCGCCTTCAGCCGACGTAATGTACCGAACCCTTCCGCTTACGCTCGCCAAGGGTAAATTTGTTCTCATCCGCGGCATACCCCGCAACGACCGCACACTGGAGCTTGTAGCCGTCCGGTATGCCGGCCTCCTGCACCAGGTCAAGGTTATTCGGGCCATTAAACGCCAGTGTCGGAGAAACGAGGTAGCACGAGCCCAAACCCAGGCTGGTCGCCATAAGGAGCATGTTCCCGGCGGCAAGCGCGGTATTGACGGCACCGTAGGGGGCATCGGCCGGGCCGGAGAGCAGGAAGAGCACCGGAGCGCCGTACAGCGGCTGGTATCCGGGCAGAGCTGCTCGTTGCTGAAGGAATTCATTGCCCGAGTGAATCATTGCATCGAGCGTACGGTCATTGATTTTTTGCCGCAATCCCGCAGTGCGGACAACTGAAATCTGAAAGGGACCGGCGTTGGGCGCACACCGGGCCGCCTCGATTATCTTTTCCATAAGATCGACGGGGACCGGTGCATCCAAGTATGCTCTGACACTTTTTCTCGTTAGAATCGCCTCTGAAACATTCATACTCATCCTCCCTGAAAATTGGTGCAACTACGTACTATCCGAACGGCAATCACTCCTGTCATTTCGCAATGCCGCACACCGGGCACCCCTGCATGGACAGGGGCTTTTCGAGCCGGCATTCGGCCAAGAGGGCCGCATCGGCGAAGATCTCCCGGGTCGGGCCGTCCGCCTTCACCTCACCCTCGTGGAGCACGATGGTTCGCTCGCAGAGATCGAGGACCATGTCCAGGTCGTGGCTGGTAAAGATCCGGGTATGGCGGAACTCCCTGAGCAGCCCCATGAGCTGCCGCCGGGCAAAGGGATCGAGCCCGTTGGTCGGTTCGTCCATGACCAGAATGTCGGGCGACATGGAGAGCACCGTGGCAATGGCCACCCGCTTCTTTTCGCCGCCCGAAAGGCGGTACGGCGGCTTTGCCTGCAAATGCGCCGCCCCAACCTTCTCCAGGGCCGCCCGCACGCGCTCGTCCACCTCCCCGGCGGGCAGGCCCAGGTTGAGCGGGCCAAAGGCAACGTCGTCGTAGACCGTAGGCATGAACAGTTGGTCGTCGGGATTCTGGAAGACCATGCCCACCGTGCGCCGGATATCCGGCAGGGTCTCCCGGGTAAGGGGAAAATCGCCGATGCGGATCTCGCCCGCCGTCGGCGTCAGATAGCCATTGAAATGCTGCAACAGGGTGGACTTGCCCGCGCCGTTGGCGCCGATGACCGCCACCGACTCCCCGTGGGTGATGCGCAGGGATACATCCCGCAGGGCCGGCGTCCCGTCGGGATAGGTATGTTTCAGCCCTTTTACTTCAACGATGTGATGACTCATGCACCTATCCCCGTTACAAGAGGTTGTTGAAAAACAGCCATCTCGCCGCCGTCCTCGAAGGCCCTTTTGTGCGGCGTAGCGCTGCTACGCCTCCGCAGGGCCTTCTGCGGGCGCGACGATCTGACTATTTTTGAACAACCTGGGTTATTCAAAAGCCTGCCAGTGCCCCAAGCAGGTGGGCCACCGGCACCAATCTGACGGTAATGAAGAACAGGCTCCAGCCCAGGACGAATACCGTCTCCCTGGGGCCGAAACAGAACTGCCGGCGGGTGTGGAACGCGCCGGAAAACCCCCGCGCCAGCATGGCCATATGGATGCGCTCCGCCCGCATCCAGGTCCGGAGCAGCAGATGGCCGATCATGGACCCGTAAATCCCGATGCCCCGTCCCCGGTTGCCGAAGGTCCGCAGCTCCCGCGCCCGGGACACCTGCGCCCCCTCTTCCGTCAGCACGAAGATATAGCGATAGAGAAAGAGCAGTTGCACGGCAAAGGGCTGGGGCATGCCCATACGCTCCAATGCCGCGCAGATGCCGGGAAAACCGGTCACGGCCACCAGGACCAGGGCCGAACTGACCGTGAGGACGGCCCGCACCACGATGGAGGCGAAGGATACCCACCCTCCCGTAATGCCCAATCCCCCGACCTGCAGCACCACCTGCCGGTCGAGCAGGGGGTTGAACATGCCGACCATGACGGCAAACGGGATGATGACGGCAATCTTTTTCGCCAGGTAGACGACCGGAACATTACCCACGGCGATAATGAACACCGGGAACAGGAAAAAAGGGAGCAGCGTCGCCAGTTCGTACTTCCCGCACGAGACGACGGAGATGATAAAGGCAAGGGTTGCCAGCACCTTGGCACGCGGATCGAGGCGATGGATGGCCGTCTCCCCGTCCGCCAGGCGGTCTAGTTGTTTAAAATCCAGCAAAGTGCCGTCGATACTGCACATGGTTGTTCCCCGCAAAAAAGGGGAGAGCTGTCCGCCCTCCCCGGCAATCTCGAACGGCTACCCGCGCTTCAGGCTACCCAGCGCCGCCTCTTCAGCAGAAAGCCGCCCGCAAAGACGATAGCCAGCGTTATCGCCCCCCCCACGATTCCGGACACACTGGTTCCCAGGTTGGCAACCCCGTCGTTTTTCGTCCTGCTTTCCGTATCTTTGAACGAGTAGTCGGGCAGGAAAGCGGTCCTTTTCTGGAGCGCGGTCACGGCGGCGTGCAGCCCCCCTTCCGGCCCCTTCAGCTCTTCCGCCCCCGTGACCTTGGCAATGGCCCATTCCAGGCCGTCGGGATTTTTCGAGGCAAACCCGGAGAGGACGCCCCCGATCAGGAGAGCCGCCGCAAAAACGGCAACAAGCGCCACGCGAAACGGGCGTCTGCCCAGGGGACGCGCGCCCATGGCTCCCCGGATAATCTCCGGCCGGGCCGCGCGGACGAAGGTGACGATCGCAACCGTTGCCGCCCCCTCCACCACGCCGATGGCCAGGTGTATGGGCTGCATCAGCAACGCGAAGGTCGAAAACGGCAGGGACGAGATGCCGGAGAAGACGGTTTCCAGCACCACCCCCAACGGCCCCAACTGCAAGCCGATGATCGCCGAGATCATGGTCGCCGCCACGAGGCGCTTCCGCCCCGGGGCGGGGCCGGCTATCCGGGTGTAGACCAGGGGGTACACCAGAAAGGCGGGAATAAACCCCATGTTGAAGATATTGCACCCCAGGGCCAGCAGACCGCCGTCGGCAAAGAAGAGCGCCTGGACCATGAGGACCGACGCAATGGTGAGAAAGGCCGCGTGGGGACCGAGCAGGATCGCCAGGAGGAGTCCCCCTCCCAGGTGGCCGCTGGACCCGGTGGCCGGAATGGTGAAATTGATCATTTGGGCCGCGAAGAGAAACGCCCCCAGCACGCCCATGAGTGGCACCGTGCGATCGTCGAGCTCCGTGCGCACCTTTGAGGAACTATAGGCGATCGCCCCGGCGGAAACCGCCCACATCGCACCCCCGACCGTCGGGGACAACAGTGCGTCTGCCATATGCATGGCACACCCTCCGTGTTACGAAATCATTCTTATGTAGCACGGCGACTATACGATTATGAAAGAGAAGGTGTCAACAAAAAACAGCCCCCCTCCCCGCCCCGTTGTGGCTAACCGTGCAACAAACTTGACTCAGCGGGAACAAATCTGCTATTTGTTTACATTCGACCCAATCAATAAGGAATATCGCCATGCCGCATACGCACATCACCATTGACGAGGCACGCTGCAAGGGGTGCGGACTCTGCACCATCGCCTGCCCCCACAAGCTGGTCACCCTGAGCGATACCCCCAACAGCCACGGGTTCACCGTCGCGCTTTTTTCCGACTCGGGGAAGTGCACCGGCTGCGCCCTGTGCGCCGAGATGTGTCCCGACGTGGCCATCGTGGTATTCAAAGAGAACTGAAGCGGCTTCCACGGTTGATCGGTAGTGAATTAACCGCACGGAGCACGTAAACACGGAGGCACGGTTGTCCGAAAAACTTTTCGTCAAGGGAAACGAAGCGGTTGCCATGGCTGCCATCGAGGCCGGGTGCCGCTACTACTTCGGTTACCCCATCACGCCGCAAAGCGACATCCCCGAATACCTTTCACGCGAACTCCCCCCCCTGGGAGGAGAGTTCATCCAGGCCGAGAGTGAAATCGGCGCCATCAACATGCTGTTGGGGGCATCGGCCACCGGCGTGCGCGCCATGACCTCCTCATCCGGCCCCGGCATCTCCCTCAAGCAGGAAGGCATCTCCTACATGGCCGGCTCGGAGTTGCCCGGCGTGATCGTGGACATCATGCGGGCCGGTCCCGGGCTGGGCGGCATCGACGCATCCCAGGCCGACTACTTCCAGGCCACCCGGGGCGGCGGCCACGGGGGGTACCGCATCATCGTGCTGGCCCCGGCCTCGGTGCAGGAGATGTACGACCTGACCATGCGGGCCTTCGACCTGTCGGACATCTACCGCATCCCGGCCATGGTGCTGGCCGACTCGGTCATCGGCCAGATGAAGGAGTCGCTTACGGCCCATCCCCGCCCCAAGGCAACTCTGCCCGCCAAGGAGTGGGCAGTGCGCGGCCGCGAATCGGGGGAACCGCAAAACATCGTCAAATCCCTCTATCTGGGCGATGGCGAGATGGAGGCGTTCCACTGGAAGATGCATGCCCGCTATCAGGAGCTGGCGGAGAAGGAATGTCGCTGGGAGGAAATCGAGACCACGGATGCCGCGCTGGTAGTGACCGCCTTCGGCTCGACGGCCCGCATTGCCAGGACCGCCGTGGCCATGGCCCGGGAGGCGGGCATGAAGGTCGGGCTGCTGCGGCCGATCACCCTCTTCCCCTTTCCCCGGCAGGCCTATGAGACAATCTCAGGATACTGCAAGCGCTTCCTGACCATCGAACTCAGCACCGGCCAGATGGTGGAGGATGTACGCCTCTCCGTGGCCCGGGACGCCGAGGTCGCCTTCTACGGCCGCCCGCCGGGCGCCGGCTCGCTGCCGACGCCGGAGGAGCTTTTCGAGCAGATCAAAAAGCAGTATTGACGCGCAGGCGCATCGCGCGCTGCGGATGAGGGATTCGATGAAACAGGTATTCACCAGGCCCGAGAGCCTGAAAGATGTCCAGACCCACTTTTGCCCCGGCTGCCACCACGGCTCCGTCCACCGCCTGGTGGCCGAAGCCATGGACGAGTTCGGCATCAGGGACAAGACCATCGGGGTCGCTTCCGTGGGCTGTTCGGTCTTTCTGTACGGCTATTTCGACATCGACGTCATCGAGGCGCCCCACGGCCGGGCACCGGCCGTGGCCACCGGGGCGAAACGGGCCCGCAACGACCGGATCGTCTTCACCTATCAGGGGGACGGCGACCTGGCCGCCATCGGCACCTCGGAGATCATCCACGCCGCCAACCGGGGCGAGGACATCACCGTGATCTTCGTCAACAACACCACCTACGGCATGACCGGCGGCCAGATGGCCCCCACCACCATGGTGGGACAGAAGACCTCCACCTCGCCCTATGGCCGCAACCAAGCCAAGGACGGCTATCCGATCCGCATGGCCGAACTGCTGGCCCAGCTGGAGGGGGTGGCCTTCTCGGCCCGCGTGGCGGTCAATTCCCCCCGAAACGTCATGCAGGCCAAGAAGATGATCAAGACCGCCTTCCGCTATCAGGTGGAGGGGCGAGGCTTTTCCTTCATCGAGGCCCTGGCCGCCTGCCCAACCAACTGGGGCATGAATCCGCTGGCCGCCAACGAACGGGTAGGCAGCGAAATGATCCCGTACTTTCCGTTGGGCGTCTATCGCAATACCGCCAACCTTTAATCGGGAGATTTCCATGCGTCACGATGTCTTTATAGCCGGCTACGGGGGTCAGGGTGTGCTGCTGGCCGGCAACCTGCTTTCCTATGCCGCCATCCACGAAAACAGAAATGTCTCGTTCTTTCCCGCCTATGGCGTGGAGAAGCGCGGCGGATCGGCCATGTGCACCGTGGTCTTTGCCGACGGCGACACCGGCTCGCCGGTGGTGGGCAACCCATCGGTGGCCATCATCCTCAACCAGCTTTCCTTCGACAAGTACGCCGCTAAGGTCAAGCCGGGCGGCCTGTGCATCATCAACTCGACCCTGGTGGAGGCCGATGCCGGCCAACTGCCGGGGGTGGAACTGGTGGCGGTGCCCATGAACCAGATCGCCCTCGACCTGGGGGACATGCGCATGGTCAACATGGTGGCCTGCGGGGCCTATGCCGCCAAGAGCGGTTCCCTGGCCCTCGACTCCCTGGAGGACGCCCTGAAGAAGGCCCTGCCGGAGCGCAATCACCGCCTGATCCCGGCCAATATCAAGGCGATCCGGGCAGGAGCGGCGGCGGCAACCCAAAGAAACACTTGACGCACCTCCTGCTATTTGCTAAAAGAAGAGTCCAACTTATTGGGGTGTCGCCAAGCGGTAAGGCATTGGACTCTGACTCCAACATTCCGAGGTTCGAATCCTCGCACCCCAGCCAATAAAAACAAAGGGTTACTCCTTAGGAGCAGCCCTTTTATTTTGTCCGAAATTCGGATTTGGTAGCAATTGGGTAGCAAAATTCAAAATGGTAACAGACGGAAATCATATGATAATGCCGGCGTTACCCCTTCAGATACATCTGCCCCCATTCGCACATCCGCTCAAGAATCGGATAGATGCTTCTCCCCTTTTCCGTCAATGAGTATTCCACCCGGGGGGGCACCTGGGGATACACCTCCCGATGGACAAGTCCGTCCGTCTCAAGCTCCCGAAGCTGCTGGGTCAGCATTTTGCGGGTGGTATCGGAAAATTGGCGCTGCAATTCGGAAAAGCGCATGGTTTCATGCGCCAGGTGCCATAGGATCGAAGCCTTCCATTTCCCGCCGACCACCGCAAGCGTGACATCAATCCCGCAGGAATACACCTTCTCCCGGTAAATCATAACGTCCTCTGCCGCCTGGTTTTGTGGCATGGCTCTCTCCTCTCCCATCAAAGTTCCCTAAAACATACTAAGTATTTTTTTATATACTACGTTACAAAATTGTACGTTATTGACCCTATACAGCTTATGCAACAATATAGCCCATAAATGGGACGCAGTAAAGCGGGAAGAGCCCTCCCCCGTGCAGAACCCTGCGAAAGACCTGCAAAAAGGGCAGGGGCCGACCATGGCTGCCCGCAACTTGCAAAAGAAAGGATGGACTATGAAAAGGAATGTGATCGGAATATCATTGTTGGCAATGCTGCTCTGCACGGCCATGGTGCCGGCCTTGTCTTCGGCCGCGGAGAAAAAGGTCCTGATGGTCGTCACCAGCGCCAGCCGCATGAACGACGGCACGCCGACGGGGCTCTGGCTGGAGGAGTATGCCGTACCCTACCTGCTGTTCGCGGAAGCGGGGTTCAAGGTCACGGTCGCCAGCCCCACGGGGGGCAAGGCGCCGGTTGACCCGCGGAGCCTCACCGATGCCGCCCGTGTCTCGGGGTGGGCCAAGGCCGCGGCATTGCTGGAAAACACCAGACCGCTGGACAAGGTGCAGGCAAGCGGCTTCGATGCCATTTTCCTCCCCGGCGGCCACGGAACCATGTTCGATTTTCCGGGCAACGCGCACCTCAAGCGCCTCCTGAACGATTTTGCCGCCGCCGACAAGGTCATTGCCGCTGTCTGCCACGGCCCGTCCGGGTTCGTCGGGGCGAAAAAGGCTGACGGGACCCCGCTGGTGGCCGGCAAAACCATCACCTCCTTCACCGATGCGGAAGAGACGGCAATGCATCTCGTCGCGGCCGTACCCTTCCTGCTCGAAACGAGACTCCGGGAGGAGGGGGCAAAATTTGTGGTTGGCGAGAAATGGGCCGCCCATGTTCAGGTTGACGGCAAACTGGTCACCGGCCAGAATCCTGCCTCCAGCGCGGCCGGGGCGAAAGCGGTCATACAATTGCTGAAGTAGCCGACCGCCCCTGGAGCCAGGGACAGGAAACGAAACGGGAAAGACGAGGATTGCGGAAAGGAGGGTGCATGCAACGAGCGGCATCATGTGGCCCGAGCAATGTAAATTTCGCGGATTCTTGCGTAAAAAAATCACCAAGGGTAGCCAAGCCGGAGCGCTACCCTTGGTGATGGTGATGCGGGGGCAGCCGGGATGGCGGGTCTAGCGCCGGGGCTGGGGCGAGGCGATGGTGGCGGCCACGTCAATGGCCCGGGCCGGATCGACGAGGTTGGCGGTGCCCGCCGCGATCTTCGTCCTGATGCGGGCGTTCACCTGGGCCAGGTTGAGCCCGTTGGCGGCGACCAACTCGGCCAGGATCTCTTCCGTCGCAATAATGTGATAGGCCATGCTTTCCGCCTTCTGCACCAGCATCTCAAGCGTTTCCCCCAGGGCTTCCACCAGCTTCGAAAGCGTGGCGAAGTTCGCAATCACCAACTCCTCGCCGCTCATGTCGTTGATCGACTTTTCCACCAACGCCTTCGATTTTGCCGAGCCCCCCTTGGGAGCGGCCTTCTTTTTCGGCGTGACCGCAACGGTACTCTTCTTGCCGACAACCTGCTTTGCCGCTCTTGCCATGACTACCTCCTCCTCTTTCTGGGATTGCGTGATAACGCCGTGAATCGATCACGGAGCGGCTCGGGTACCGAGCGCCTCATCAGCCGGCGGCAGGCCCATCCGCCAATGACAACGATTCTATGGGGAGCAGAATATGGAACGTGGTTCCGGGGCACGTGCTCTGGTCCTGGCCCTGGGATTCCACCCAGATGGAGCCGCCATGCATTTCGGCAACGCCCTTTGCGATGGAGAGCCCAAGTCCGGCCCCCCGGGATTTGAAGGCGACCTTGCCGGAACTGTGCTCTTCAATATTGCCCACCTCGTAGAACTTGTCGAAGATGCGCGTCTGGTCGTCCGGATCAATGCCGATTCCGGTGTCCGACACGATAATCTCAAGAAACGCCTCCTGCTCCTTGCCGGCATTCGACGAAAAAACACCGTCGAACCCGGCCACCTGCGGATCCCGCAGCAGATACCTGAGAGAGGTGCTGACGGATATGTTCCCGCCATCCGGGGTAAATTTGATGGCATTGCCCAGAATGTTGGACAATAGCTGGAGCAGACGCGTCCTGTCGCCGCGGATCATGGGAAGGGAATTGTCCAGCGCGACCGTGATCTCCTGCTTGCGCAAGGCGAAGAAAAAACGCAACTCCCGGATGGTTTCCTCCACAAGGCCGTTCACATCCACCAGTTCGAGCTTGAGGTCAAGCTGCTTCTGATCGATTTTCGACACGTCGATCATGTCCTTGATGACCGTGTCAAGGCGTGCGGCCGCGTTGGAGATGTTCTGGACCATCTCGTTGGCCGCGGCGGGCAGTTGGTCCTTCAGGTCGGATTGCAGCAGATCCGCATACCCCATGACAACGGTCAGCGGGGTTTTCAGTTCGTGGGAAGCGAGCCCCAGGAACGAATCCTTCATCCGGTTCAACCGCGCCAGGCCGGCGGCGCTCTTTTCCAGATTGGTGATGGTTTCCCGCGCCTTCGTGACATCCCGTATGATGACCTGCAGCAGGCTGTTGTCCCCCATGGTGACGCAACTGGCGTGGATCATCCCTACCAACTGCTCCTGGCGGCTGTTGAAAATGACCACTTCCCGCGACATGTGGTTTCCCTGGAAGGCGTCGGCGATGTCCATGAGAAAATGCTGGATATTTTCGAGCTTGAGCAACAGGAGCAGGGCGGTAACGTGTTTGCCGACAAAATCGGCCGCCGGGTAGCCGAGGAACTCCTCGGCCATCTTGTTGGCGATGATAATGGTTTCGTTCTGGTCGAGGATGATGATCGCATCCCCCGATTCCTCCAGAAGCTTTTTATAGAGTTCTTCCGATTTTTCCAGCTCCAGGCTGAGCTTTTCCAACTGCAGGTATGAATCGTGAAGCTGGGAATGGGTTGCCGACAGTTCCTTGTAATTGTCCCGCAATGCCGTATCGCGGGTTTCGAGCGCGGCGGCCATCGAATTGATCTTGACGCTCAGTTCGTTGAGCTCGTAGACGGGCAACTCCTGCATGGGGGTGGTGAAATCGCCCCGGGAGATCCGGGTAACGCCCTCGAGCAGGGTCGAGATGGGCTCCATGATACTGCGTTTGAGGAAATAGACGACAAGGGCAAAGGAGGCGATGAAAAAGGCAAAAAAGACGATGATGGATCGCAGGACAATGGCATGCACCTTCTGATCGATGACCTGTTGGGGGAAACCGATATGGATGAAGGCCGCGGTTTCGCCGTCAAAGGCCCTGACGGGAGTCTGGGTGTCATAGTAGGTGCCCTTGGGCCCCTCTATGGTGCTGCTGTTCAGTGCCCCCTTCTCCCCTTCCCCGCTTCCGGAGCGCGAAAAATCCAACTGGGCGAACGAACTGTCGCTGACAAACAGGACGGCGCCATCCCTCCCCTTGATGGCGCAATAGGCCATTTCCGGATCGGACTGGACGATCTCCCGGCATTTGTCCGCCAGGCCGGCCACATCGCGAATATTGATCCCCAGGGCCAGCACCTTCTCGATGTTTGCCTTGAAGGCCGCCGCCAGGCCTTGGGAGCGCAGCTCCATCTCCTGGATGTAGTCCCTGCGAAACACGGCAATATCCATTCCGGTGTTGGCAAGGGTGGTCATCGAGAGAATGACGAAGGAAAACAGGATTATGCGTTTCTCGAGTGATTGCTTCATCGGAGCAAAAGGGCCTTGTTTGGTGGTCCGGGTAAGTTATTTTGAAATAAAAAAAATATTATACCATGATATAGAAAAAACTGAATTGTTATTTCAGAATTTCCCGTGCCGCGCTTCCCAATGCTCGGAAATTAATGGTTGACGATTTGTAAAGATGTTTTATTATTATAGGGCTGTACTGTTTATGCAATGAATCGGACAAGGGCAATTCATCATCCAGATACCACCCAAAGGAGGGAAGCATGGCATTACGGGTTGCAATCAACGGCTTTGGCAGAATCGGCAGAATGGTTCTAAGAGCGGCGTGCAAGGACAAAGACATCGAGTTCGTGGCGGTCAACGATCTGACCGATGCGGCGACCCTGGCGCACCTGTTCAAATACGATTCCGTACATGGCACCTTCCCCGGCAAAGTGGAAGCGAAGGACAATCAACTGATTGTCAACGGCAAGGCGATAAAGATCTATGCGGTCAAAGACCCGGCGGAACTCCCCTGGAAAAAGGACAAGATCGATGTCGTCCTGGAGTCAACCGGCCTGTTCACCTCAAAGGAAAAGGCGGAGCTGCACATAAAGGCCGGCGCCAAGAAGGTCGTCATCTCGGCACCGGCGACCAACGAGGATATCACCATCGTCATGGGGGTCAACGAGCACCTCTATGATCCCAAGAAACACCACATCATCTCCAACGCCTCATGCACTACCAACTGCCTGGCGCCGGTGGCAAAGGTGCTCAACGATGTCTTCGGCATCGAAAAGGGCCTCGTGACCACGGTGCACTCCTATACCAACGACCAGCGCATCCTCGACCAGCCCCATAAGGACCTGCGCCGCGCCCGCGCCGCAGCCCTCTCCATGATACCCACGACCACCGGAGCCGCCAAGGCAGTCTCCCTGGTTCTTCCCGAGCTCAAGGGCAAGCTGGACGGCATGGCCATCCGCGTTCCGACACCGAACGTCTCTGTCGTCGACCTCGTCGCCACCCTGAAAAAGAAGGCCGATGCCGCCAAAGTCAACGCGGCGCTGAAGAAAGCGGCCAAAGGGCCGCTCAAGGGCATCCTCGACTATGTGGAAGAACCGCTGGTTTCCGTCGATTTCAACGGCCGCCCGGTTTCCTCCTCGGTTGACGCCTCCTGCACCAAGGTCATCGGCGACAACATGGTCAAGGTCATCAGTTGGTACGACAACGAGGCGGGTTTTTCAAACCGGGTGGTTGACCTTTTCAAACTGATCGCTTCCAAGAAGTAGCACATCCACGTGGCAGTCACCTGAGGGGGAATCCGATTCCCCCTCTTTTTTTGCTGCCACATCGCTGCACCATTTTTTCGAGGAGGGCCATATGCCGATCCGCTATATCGACCAGATCAAGGATTTGAAAGACAAAAGAATTTTTATCCGGGTCGACTTCAACGTCCCCCAGGACGGCAAGGGAAATATCACCGAAGACACCCGAATTGCCGGCGCCGTGCCGACCATCAGGTATGCCGTGGAACAGGGGGCAAAAGTGGTATTGGCCTCCCACCTGGGCCGCCCCAAGGGTGAAAAGAACGCAAAGTACACCATGGCGCCGGCCGCCAAACGCCTGTCGGAAATGCTCGGCAAAAAGGTCAGGCAGGCCCCCGACTGCTTTGGCCCCGAGGTAAGCGCACTGCTCGACGCCATGAAGCCTGGCGACGTGGTGATGCTGGAAAACGTCCGGTTCTATCCGGGCGAAGAAAAAAACGACGCGGCCTTTGCCAAGCAGCTTACCAACGGCTGCGAAATTTACGTCAACGACGCCTTTGCGGTGTCCCATCGCGCCCACGCCTCGGTGGAGGCCATCACCAAATGCATTCCGACCATTGCGGCCGGATTCCTGATGCGCAATGAAATGACCTTTTTCGACAAAGCCATGAGCAATCCGGTGCGCCCGCTGGTTGCCATACTCGGCGGAGCCAAGGTGTCCGGCAAGCTGGAAGTGTTGCAGACACTGGTCAACAAGGTGGATAAGATCGTGATCGGCGGCGGCATGGCCTTCACGTTTCTCAAGGCCCTGGGGTACTCTGTCGGCAAGTCCCTGGTGGAAGACGAATTGATCCCCACCGCCAAAAAGATCATGGACAAGGCGAAAAAACGCGGGGTAACCTTCTACCTCCCGGTGGACTGCATCGTGGCCAACGCCTTCGAAGCCACGGCAACCAACTTCATCACCGCCGTACAGGAGATACCCGAAGGCTGGATGGCCCTCGACATCGGCCCCGCCTCGGCGACCCTCTTTGCCGAAACATTGCGGGATGCCAAGACTGTCATCTGGAACGGCCCCATGGGCGTATTCGAGATGGACGCCTTTGCCCGGGGCACCTTCTCGGTGGCCGAAGCGGTTGGCAACTGTTACGCCACCACCATCATCGGTGGCGGCGACACGGATGCGGCCGTGCGCAAGGCCGGCGTCGACGGAAAGGTCAGTTATATCTCCACCGGCGGCGGCGCATTCCTGGAACTGTTGGAAGGCAAAATCCTGCCGGGCGTAAAAGCCCTCGATATCAAGACGAAAAAATAGGGGGAACCATGCGCACACCCGTCATTGCAGGAAACTGGAAACTCTTCAAGACCATCGGCGAAGCAACCGCCATGGTCAATGACCTCAAACCGCTGGTGGCCGCAACCAAAGGGGTCGAGATCATCGTTGCCCCGGTATTCACGGCCTTAAGCTCCGTAGCGGACGCGCTTGCGGCGACCAACATCCGGCTTGCCGCCCAGGACTGCTACTGGGAGGAAGAAGGCGCCTTCACCGGTGAGGTGGCCCCCAAAATGCTGAAAGACGCCGGGTGCAGCCATGTGATCATCGGGCACTCGGAGCGGCGCCAGTATTTCGGCGAGACCGACGCGACCGTCAACAGGAAGGTCAAGGCCGCCATCAATGCCGGGTTGACCGCGATCGTCTGTGTCGGCGAGACCCTGGCCGAGCGCGAGGCGAACAAGACCTTTGCCGTTATCGAGGCGCAAGTGTGGGGAGGCCTGGAAGGGCTCCCGCCGGAAGCCCTGTCCGGGGTGATCGTCGCCTATGAACCGGTTTGGGCCATCGGCACCGGCAAGACCGCCAGCGACGCCCAGGCCCAGGAGGTGCACGCCTTTATCCGTGCCCTCATGGCGCGCTGCTTTGGCCAGGGCTGCGCCGACGGCATGCGCATACTCTATGGCGGCAGCGTCAAACCGGACAACGTCAAGGGGTTGATGGCGCAAGCCGACATCGATGGCGCCCTGGTGGGGGGCGCAAGCCTCAAGGCGGAGTCGTTCGCCGCCATAGCCAATTTTGCCGAGTAGGGGCGTCATCCTTTCAAGACAATAAAAACTTTACAAATTTGAAAATCCTGTGGTATAAATTTTTTTCCCATTAAACTTCCAGAGGATACGAGATGATTATAGCCCTTACGATACTGCACGTTCTGGTCAGCATATTCATGATTGCCGTTGTCCTGCTGCAATCCGGCAAAGGCGCCGAAATGGGCGCTTCATTCGGCAGCGGCGGCAGCCAGTCGGTTTTTGGCGCCGGTGGCGGCACCACCTTCCTGAGCAAGATGACGACGGGCGCCGCCATCATTTTCATGCTGACCTCACTGACGTTAGCCTACATCTCGGGCCAGCCGTCTTCATCCTCGATCATGTCAGGCAAAGGGAAGTCCGCCACCACCACAAAGGCGCCGGTTCAGATGCCGCAACCGGCGGCCCCTGCCCAGCAGGGCAAGCCCGCGGACCTGCCAGGCGCACCGGCAACGTCCCCCCAGCAGCAAAAATAGTTTTATACGCAAGTTTTATACTTGATTACCCATCGCAGTTATGTTATTAGATTGAATTCAATTGCCGAAGTGGTGGAACTGGTAGACACACCATCTTGAGGGGGTGGCGGGCAATAGCCCATGCGAGTTCGAGTCTCGCCTTCGGCACCAACCCATAATTAAGAAATTAAATATACGAGTAACCGAGAAACCGTTTTTACTACTACGTCAGTTAGTTAGTAAAAACGGTTTTTTGCATGCCGTGAAAAAGAACGTTGCACGCACCGTGTAGCCGGCTGATCGCACGGCAAATGGCCCTCGGCAGGATTTTGAATTGCTTTCACCCCCAATAAAGTGATACAAGTTCATATTTACACAGACAAATATGACAGTGGGGTTTTGTAAAATGTCACGAGCACCATATCTCTTTCGGCACCTGTTTCTGGCAACGGCTCTGGCGACAGCCTGTGCGGGGACAAATGCCTGGCCGCTTGACTCGAATGACAGCTTCATGGACCAGACTGACGGCATCTTCCAGGAACAGAGCTCAAGAAAAACGACCCAATCAGATCCCTACCAGCAGAACACCTATTCCCCCCAGCAGAACAGCGGCACCTATTCCGGCAATCAACGCTCCCTTTCGAACAGTGCTTTTCAGGATGACCAGCGAACCTCGCCTGACGGCAACATGCGGGATCAGGAACTGACGCCCGAGGAAAGTTTTGACAATGACCTGCTGGGTGGGACACAAGCTGACGAAAAGCGAACCTCCGACAACAGCAGCAAGGTTATCGCTGATAAGAACAAGTTAAAAACCCGCTTGGTGGTAAAGGCGGAACCGGGCGACGGCTTGGCCCGCCTCAGTTGGCAACCGTCGGGATATCGCAAGCCTCAGGAGGATGAAGCGGTTCAGTACCGGGTCCAGATAGGGCTCGCGCCAAACAAGCCGCTCAAATCCATCGATGTTGGAAACGACACGACCTATACCCTTCGGGATTTGCGGAATCACCAGGTTTATTTCATTCAGATAATCGCCATAAACCGCGAACAAAAACGCGTCACCAAATCGGAAGAGATCAAGATCATCCCCCTTCCCGCTGAAGAGCTCGGCTCTTCCCTGGAAAAGGTCTTCTCCCGGAAAAACCAGACCTTGCAGGACAAACTTACCCCGGAACCGTTCAAACGTGAACTTCGGCAATTCGGTTACGACTTTTTCAAAAACAGCGCCCAATTGCTCGAAGCGACGGACAACCTCCCTGTGGGGGACAATTACGTCATGGGGCCGGGTGACAGCCTCAATCTCTCCATCTGGGGCTCCATCAATGCCCGATACAACCTCACCGTCGATCGCAATGGCGAGGTCATGATTCCCCGGGCAGGGGTCGTCAAGGTATGGGGGCTCTCCTACGAAAAGGCCAAGGAGGCCATTCAGAAGGCCGTGTCGCGATATTTCAAAAACTACGACATGAATATCTCCCTTGGCAAGCTGAAGACCATCCAGGTTTTTGTGGTGGGCGAGGTCGAATTACCCGGCAGCTACCCCATCAGCTCCCTTGCCACGGTTGTCAACGCCCTGTCGGCGGCTGGCGGCCCGACGAAAAACGGGTCACTGCGTGTAATCAAGCTCACCCGCAACGGCAAGCCGGCAGAGAATATCGACCTCTATGACATGTTCCTTTC
Source organism: Geobacter sp. FeAm09 (assembly GCF_008330225.1). Classification (NCBI taxonomy): domain Bacteria; kingdom Pseudomonadati; phylum Thermodesulfobacteriota; class Desulfuromonadia; order Geobacterales; family Geobacteraceae; genus Geobacter; species Geobacter sp. FeAm09. The sequence continues at coordinate 2,338,536 of NZ_CP042466.1, forward strand.
CGGTGATCGCAGCAAGGATGTTCGCCTCCAGAATGGCGACACCATCTTTGTTCCGGTGATCGGCCCTGTTGTGGCCGTTGCGGGCGAGGTAAAACGACCGGCCATTTATGAGATCAAAGGGCCCCAGACGCTGGCCGATGTGATCCAGATGGCCGGAGGCATCACCGCCAGCGGTTTTACCGGCAGGATTCAGATAGAACGTTTTTCCGGCAACAATTCCAGGATCGCCCTTGATTACGAACCCAAGGAAGGCCATTTGGATGGTGCGACAGCCGGCGTGGGGATACAGGACCGGGATATGGTCAAGATATTCCCCGTTCAGGAGGCGGTCCGCCAGGTCGTCAGCCTCAAGGGAAATGTGGTCAGGCCGGGCGAATACCAGTTCCGCAAGGGCATGCGCGTCAAGGATCTCATCTCGTCCTTCGCGGACCTGCTCCCGGAATCATACCTTGAATCCGCCGAGATAACCCGTCTCGCCCTGCCCGATTATCACAAGGAAATGCTGCATTTCAATCTTCGCAAAGCCCTTGAGGGCAACGAAGCCGAAAATGTCGCCCTGCAGGAGCAGGACACGGTCAAGATCTCCTCACGCTGGGAAATGCAGGAGAAACAAAGCGTCATCATAAACGGGTTCGTCGTCAATCCGGGCAAATACGACTTTCATCCCGGCATGACGGTGCGTGATCTCGTTTCCGCTGCCGGCAGCCCAAAACGGAATGCGCTGCTCGACATGGCAGAACTCAGCCGGGTTGAGGTTGCCGGCGACAAGGCGACCGCATCACGCCTGCAGATCGACCTGGGCAAAGCCATCAGCGGCGATCCCGCCCATAACCTGTCCCTCAAGTCGGACGACGTGCTGATCGTCCGCGGCATTGTGGGCTGGACAGATTCAACGGATAAGTTCGTCCGGCTCAAGGGAGAGGTGCAGTATCCCGGTGTCTATTCCGTGGCCAGGGGCGAAAAGCTGAGTTCGGTCATTGCCCGTGCCGGCGGCTTCACCGAAAAGGCCTATCTGAGAGGAGCCAAGTTTACCCGGAGATCCGTTCAGAAGGAACAACAGAAGCGGATGGACGAGATCCTCGTCAAGACCGAGAAGGAAATCAACCAGAAGCAGGCCGCCCTGGCCTCGGTCGCTGCCTCGAAGGAAGAGCTTGAAGCCACAAAATCGGCCCTGGATGGCCTGCAAAAAGACCTTGAGCGGATGAAGCAGCTCAAGGCCGAGGGTCGCGTGGTCATCCGGCTTGCTCAACTGGAGGAATTGAAGAAGAGCAGCTACGACCTGGAAATGGAGGGGGGCGACATTCTGGAGGTCCCCACCCGGACCAATGTGGTCAACGTCATGGGCCAGGTGTACAATCCGATCTCCTTCGTCTATGTGCCCGAAAGCAGTTCCGTGGAGAGTTATCTCAACAAAGCCGGCGGCGCCACCAATGACGCCGAGGTTGCCGAGATGTTCATCATCAAGGCCGACGGCACGGTATTCAGCCGGCAGCAGGCGTCCTTCGGCATAAAGTGGAGCGACGACGCCAAGCAATGGACCCTCGGCAGCTTCATGGCGTCCTACCTGGAACCGGGCGACACCCTGGTCGTGCCGCAAAAACTCGAGCGTACGGCCTGGCTCCGGGACATCAAGGATATCACCACGATTATCTCCCAGATCGCCCTGACGGCAGGCACGGTCCTGGTAGGTCTCAAATGATGAGCGATCCCATGAATACAGCCCAAGAGCAGCGCCAACTCCCCGAAGAAGAGGAAATCAACCTCCTCGCACTCCTGCAGGTGATCCTCAGACGCAAGTCGGTCATCATCAAGATATGCGCCGTCGCCGTGGCCATGGCGGTCTGCTATTCGCTGACGCTGAAGAACATCTATACCGCCACGGCAAAAATCCTCCCTCCCCAGAAGGAGTCGGGCAGCGGCCTTTCCGCCTTGCTCAGCCAGGCCGGCGGCCTGGCATCCCTGGCGGGCGGCATGAGCTTGGGCGGTTCCACCGACCTCTACCTCGGCATCCTCAAAAGCCGCTCGGTGGCGGACGCCGTCATCAAACGGCTGAACCTGCAGCAGGAATTCGAGGCCAAGTCCATGGACGAAGCCAGGAAGCGGCTGGAAGGCGCCGTCAAATTCAAGGCCGGCAAGGACGGCATCATCAGCATCGATGCCGACAGCAAGGACCCCCGGAAGGCGGCGCAGTTGGCCAACACCTTCGTGGCGGAGCTGGGGCGGCGCAGCGTCGAGCTCAACCTCTCCAAGGCGGGGGCGGAGCGCGTGTTCCTGGAGAAGAGGCTGGACGTGGTGAAGCAGGATCTGCGCAACGCCGAAAATGATATGAAGGCCTTCCAGGAAAAATACAAGACCTTCAAGGTCGATTCCCAGGCCAGCGCGGCTATTGAAGGCATCGCACGCCTGAAAGCGGAGATCATCACCAAGGAGGGGCAACTCGCCACGTTGCGCAATTCCATGACCGACGAGAGCAGCGAAGTCAAGGCGCTCCAGGCCGGCATCGCCCGTCTCAAGGGGCAGCTTGGCTCCATGAGCGGCAGCGGCGGCAGCGACGTGATCCCGGCGGTCGGCAATATCCCCGGCCTGGGGGTGGAATATGTCCGCAAAATGCGCGAGCTTAAGACACAGGAGGCTATTTTCGAACAACTCACCAAGCAGTACGAGGTTGCGAAAATAAGCGAGGCCAAGGACTCCTCGTCCGTGCAGGTGCTGGATGAGGCGGTCGTTCCCTTGAAGAAGAGCAGGCCGAAGCGGTCCATGATCGTGGTTCTCGCAGCGGTGACGGCTTTCTTCACCTCCATTTTCGTCATCTTTATCCAGGAGTATCTTGCGAAACTATCCCCTGAAGATGCCGCCATCATCCGTGACATCAAACATTCGCTTCGCTTCAGATCCCATGACGGCCAGACGCCATAACTCGCGGCGATTGTGGGCCATCACCTGCTTCGGCTGGATCTGCCTGGTGCTCTTCCTCAGTCTGACGCCCGCCCCGCCCCATCTGGAGGGTCCTCTGGGCTGGGACAAATTCCAGCACGCCGGGGCGATGGCTGTAACCGTTGTTCTGGTCATGGCGGTGTATGCCACCAACGGCACGAGCCGCCTGTATTCGCTCCTTGCCGGCGTCTGCGCCGCCATCCTCTTCGGCGGGCTGATCGAGGTGCTGCAGGGCATGGTGACGACAACTCGCCAGGCAGACATCCATGACTTCATCGCCGACATTATCGGCTCGCTTGCCGCCGGTGCCGCCGTATTGGCCTATTACACTGCTCGTGGAGTCCCCTTGAGAAAATCGATCTGTGGCCTGACGGCGATCCTCCTGTTGATCCCGACATTGGGATGTGCCTCCGAAATAGGGACAACCTCCATCGGCAACGAAATCGGCAGTGGTCTGTCGAGGCTGGGGCATGAAACTGTTGACCTGGCCCGGACGCCGTTTCAGACCGATAACGGCAACATCCTCGTTACCATTGGGGTCGCGGGGGCGGTCGGTCTTACCTACGTGTTTGACAGGGACATCCACGACAAGCTGCAAACCCGTAAGGGCAATTCTCTCGACAAGGCAGCCGATGCCGGCTCTTTGGCAGGAGATCCCTTCCTGCACCTGGGGTTTGCGGCACTGGTCTACGGCGGCGCCATGGCCGCAGACTCCCCCAAGTGGCAAGAGGTCGGAGAAATGATGGGCGAATCACTCATCCTGGCCGATGCCTCCACCTTCCTGATCAAGGAAGCGACCGGCCGGGGGCGACCCGATACGACCATGTCCAAAGGCGACTTCAAACCGTTTCGGTTTAAAAACAACTACGATTCATTCCCGTCCATGCACACCGCCAGTTCCTTTGCCCTGGCCTCCGTTATGGCTGCAACCACCGAGAGCCTGACCCTGAAAACCGCATATTACGCGGCGGCAACCTTTGTCGGGTTTTCGCGCCTGTACCAGAATAAACACTGGGCCAGCGACGTGATTATGGGTGCTGCTTTGGGGGAACTGTGCGGTCGGGTCGTCACCCATTATCATGCAACGGCCCAGCGGATGGCGATAGTTCCTCAGGCCTTCGAGAATGGAGCAGGTCTGGCAATGGTGGGCACATGGTGATCTTTCCGGGAGGATTGCAGGCCGATGCCGTTATCTTCGACTTCGACGGCATTATCGTGGATACGGAACCGTTGCACCACAAGGCGTTCCAGCGCATCCTGGAACCGCTGGGGCTCGGATTTTCGTGGCAGCAGTATGTGGACACCTATATGGGGTTTGATGACCGTGATGCTTTTATCGAGGCCTTTGCATCACAGAACAGACCGCTCGATGCCGCGACGCTTGCCAGCCTCGTGGAGCAAAAGGCACGGGTCTTCCAGACCGTCATCCAGGATGGCATCACAAGCTACCCGGGGGTCGTGGAACTGATCACGAAGCTGCACCAAATGCAGGTACCCCTGGCCATCAGCAGCGGCGCCCTGCGGTCCGATATCGCTCCCATAGTGCAGCAGCTCGACATAGCCCACTGCTTTGACGTCATCGTGACCGCTGATGACGTAACGAAAAGCAAACCAGACCCGGAGACCTATCGTCTCGCCTTCAAAAAGCTCGCCTCCCGCACCGCTCCCCTGTCGCCCGAGCGCACCGTCGCTATCGAGGACACGCCAGCGGGGATCAGCGCCGCACAAGGCGCCGGCCTGCAGATAATCGGCGTTACCAACAGCTACCCGAAAGAACTCCTCTCTACCGCAACGGTCGTTCTTGATTCGCTCGAAAAGCTCATCCCCTTCGCCGTACATCCGTAATACTCCCTAAACCACACTCAGGACACCGAACTCAGGCGCGTGGCATAGCAGCTATACATGATTATTTACTGAAGCGTTCTTTCGACAGGTGTTTTAACGGAGGTACACGGAGGAGAATCACAACGAGGGGAGCGGCGGGAACAACGGCATCCGGTACCGTCTTGTGGCTTCCTCCGTGTCCTCCGTGTCCTCCGTGGTGTGGGGGGAGTAAAGCAGCGGCAGCCTTTTCGTGTCGAGTCTTATGGAGCTTGGAGTGTATAAACGCAACGAGCCCTTCAGGATTGTTCCTGAAGGGCTCGTTGCTATTTATTCCCGGCGGCGACCTACTTTCCCACACAGCTACCCGTGCAGTATCATCGGCCCTGAGGGGCTTAACTTCCGTGTTCGAGATGGGAACGGGTGTGACCCCCTCGGCATAGCCACCGAGAAATCGTTGGCAAGGATGCATTCTCATGCGTCCATGCGAATCGTTATCAATTGCATTGTGGTTTAGGTTTGTTGTTTTGTCGATTTATATCCGGCCCGGGGGAAGGAGAACCTTCCCCCTGACCGTATTTTATTTTTATGGTCAAGCCTCACGGCCGATTAGTACCGGTAAGCTGAACACATTGCTGTGATTACACACCCGGCCTATCAACGTTGTGGTCTACAACGGGCCTACAGGGGTTGTTACACCCAGGGATACCTAATCTTGAAGGAGGCTTCCCGCTTAGATGCTTTCAGCGGTTATCCTTTCCGTACATAGCTACCCAGCGACTGCGCCTGGCGGCACAACTGGAACACCAGAGGTACGTCCATCCCGGTCCTCTCGTACTAAGGACAGCTCTTCTCAAGTATCCTACGCCCACGGTAGATAGGGACCAAACTGTCTCACGACGTTTTAAACCCAGCTCGCGTACCGCTTTAATTGGCGAACAGCCAAACCCTTGGGACCTACTTCAGCCCCAGGATGCGATGAGCCGACATCGAGGTGCCAAACCTCCCCGTCGATGTGAACTCTTGGGGGAGATCAGCCTGTTATCCCCGGAGTACCTTTTATCCGTTGAGCGACGGCCCTTCCATACAGAACCGCCGGATCACTAAGACCTACTTTCGTACCTGCTCGACTTGTGGGTCTCGCAGTCAAGCTCCCTTATGCCTTTACACTCTACGGTTGGTTTCCAATCAACCTGAGGGAACCTTCGCGCGCCTCCGTTACTCTTTGGGAGGCGACCGCCCCAGTCAAACTACCCACCAGACAGTGTCCCCGACCCGGATGACGGGCCAAGGTTAGACATCCAAAACAACCAGGGTGGTATTTCAAGGACGACTCCACCGACACTGGCGTGCCAGCTTCAAAGTCTCCCACCTATCCTACACAAGCTATTCCGAATGTCACTGTCAAGCTATAGTAAAGGTTCACGGGGTCTTTCCGTCTTACCGCGGGTACTCGGCATCTTCACCGAGAATTCAATTTCGCTGAGCCACTGGTTGAGACAGCGCGGAAATCGTTACGCCATTCGTGCAGGTCGGAACTTACCCGACAAGGAATTTCGCTACCTTAGGACCGTTATAGTTACGGCCGCCGTTTACCGGGGCTTCGGTTCAAAGCTTCGGATTGCTCCTAACAAATCCCCTTAACCTTCCGGCACCGGGCAGGCGTCAGTCCCTATACATCGTCTTACGACTTAGCAGAGACCTATGTTT
>NZ_CP042466.1:3850000-4099068 GCF_008330225.1 Geobacter sp. FeAm09
AGGATGACCTTGTGCTCCTTGGCGATTTTCTTGATGGCCTGGGCCATCACGTCAGCCCCCTTGGCAATGACCACCGGGGCGAGCATCCGCTCCCGGTCGTACTTGAGGGCCACGGCGTAGTGGGTCGGGTTGGTGATGACGACGTCGGCGGTCGGGACGATCTTGATCATCCTGCGCCGCGCCATCTGGAACTGCATCTTCTTGATCTTGCCCTTGATCTCCGGCGAGACGTCCTGCTCTTTCGTCTCTTCCTTGACCTCCTGCTTGGTCATCTTGAGGTTGTCGATGTAGCGCCACTTGACGTACATCATGTCCAGGACGCCGAGCACGATCAGAACCCCGCAGGCGTGGGTTATGATCTGGAAGGCGATGTGCCCCACATAGGTGATGATCGTCTCGATGTCGGCCGCGGCCAGAAACGCGATGTTCTGGCTCTCGTCCTTCATGACCCGGTAGGTGACGTAGCCCACCACCAGGAGCTTGAGGAGCGACTTCACCATCTCCATCAGCGCGTCCTTGTTGAAGAGCCTGCCGAAGCCGTTCATGGGGTTGAGCCGCGTGATGTCGAACTCGAGGCGCTCGGTCCGGAAATCCATCTGCCCGTTGTCCTGGATGATATTCGCCAGTATCGCCGTGACGATGACGGTGATCACCAGGGCAAAGAGCTTGAGCGACAGCGTGTACATGTTGGACTCGGTCAGGTCGAAGGTGCCCATGGTGCTCAGGATCGCCACCATGTGCTTTTTCAGGCCGTCCATCATGTAGCTGCCGAAGATGTAGAGACTGACGATCCCGGCCAGCAGGGTAAGCGACGAGGTGAGCACCTGGCTTTTGGGCGGTGCCCCCTTTTTCCGTGCTTCGCTGAGTTTTTTTGCCGTCGGTTGTTCTGTTTTGGAGTGCTTGTCGGAATCTTCCGCCAGGTGTCATCCCCCCTTTGCCATCAGCCGGAACAGGGTATCGATCTGCCCCTTCAGGTTGCCGAATGACACCTCCAAAACATGGAAAAAGATCAGCAGCGTTCCCCCCATGATGAGGAAGCCGAGCCCGATGTTCAGGGGCATGCTGACGATGAAGATATTCATCTGCGGAAAGGCCCGCGCCATGACGCCCAGGGCCACGCTGGCCAGCAGCAGGGCCACCATGACGGGCGCGGCCAGGCGGATGCCGATCACGAAAATGTCCGAGGTCCGCTGGATCAGGAAGGTGATCAGCTCGCCGGTAAGGTGCCATCCCCCGATGGGGATGACGCTGAAACTGTCCACGACGGCCCGGATGAAGACGTGGTGGACGTCCAGGGCCAGAAAGAGCAGCGTGGCGAACAGGCTCTGCAGGACGGACATGATCTGGACCTGGGTCCCCATGGTGGGATCGATGATCGAGGAGATCGTCAGCCCCATCTGTATGCCGACGATCTGCCCGCTGAACTCCACGGCCACAAAGACGATCTGGGCGATGAACGCCAGCGTCAGCCCGACCATCACCTCGCTCAGGGCCAGAAGCCCCAGCGTGAATGCGTCTGTCGGCATCGGCGGCGGCGTGATCTTCAGGACCGGGAAGCAGACCAGCGTGATCATGAACACCAAAAGCGCCTTGATGTTCATCGGCAGGCGGCGGCCGCCGAAGAGGGGCAGCGCGGCAAAGATGCCGGCCACCCGGCTCAGCACCAGGGCAAAGATGATCACCTCGCGCGGGGAGGGGAAGGGGAGGAGCGGCAGCATGCCCTAACCCCCCGCCTGCGGCCTGCTGGCACGCGGCTGTCCCGGGCTCGCCACGGGCAGCCCTTCATGGCAGCGGGCCGGCACCATGTCAGCGCCGCATGGTGGCGATGAAGGAGTACACCTCGCGGGTGAAATCGCTCATATAGCTCATCATCCAGGGGAAGAAAATGATCATGGCAACCATCACGGCGATGATCTTCGGGGCAAAGGTCAGGGTCGCCTCGTTGATGGAGGTCACCGCCTGGAAGATACTGATGAGCAACCCCACCACCAGGCTGAAGACGAGCAGCGGCGCGGCCAGCAGGAGCGTCGCCTCAAAGCTGCGGCGTGCGAGTTGAACGACGAATTCGGGTGTCATGGAAACCTCTGCGGGGCCCGGGGACGGGTACTGCCGCGGCCGTGCCCCGAGCCGTGTTGTTAGCCGAAACTCTTCACCAACGACCCTATTACCAGCCCCCATCCGTCGACCAGCACGAACAGGAGGATCTTGAAAGGGAGCGAGATCATGACCGGCGGCAGCATCATCATGCCCATGGACATCAGGACCGAGGCCACCACCATGTCAACCACGATAAAGGGGATGTAGATCAGAAAGCCGATCTGGAAGGCGGTCCGCAACTCCGAAATCATGAAGGCCGGGATGATGGTCAGGGTCGGGATGTCGTCGGCATTCTTGGGGCGCGGCAGCTTGGAGAGGCTCACGAACAGCGCCAGGTCCTTTTCCCGGGTCTGGGACAGCATGAACGTGCGCATCGGCTTGACGGCCCGCTCCAGTGCCTGGTCCTGGGTGATCTGCTGGGCCTTCCAGGGCTGGTAGGCCTCCTTGTTGATCTGCTGCCAAACCGGGCTCATAATGAAGAAGGTCAGGAACATGGAGAGCGCCAGGATGATCTGGTTGGAGGGCGCCTGCTGGGTTCCCATGGCGGTGCGCACGAAGGAGAGCACGACCGAGATCCGGGTGAACGAGGTCGTCATGATCAAAAGGCCCGGCGCCAGGGAGAGCACCGTCAGCAGCAGGAATATCTGGATGGTCATGGCGACGTCGCCCGGCTTGCTCGCCGTGCCGACGCCGATATTCAGCGAGGGGAACGGCAGCGGTTCGGCCAGGGCCACGGCGGCGGCCAGCAGCACCACGGCGGGAACCGCCAGAAAGCATACCCTTTTTGTCATACTGTTCATTTTCATGATCGTAGCCTGTCCAGAATCCCGGCAAAACCGGTTGCGGGGTCTTTCCCCTCCGGGAGTACCTCTATCTCTTCGAGCATATCGATGTGCTTGATGAGGCTGAGACGGTCGTCGGTACACGACAGGAGCAGGTACTCCCCGCCCACCTCAACGAGTATGAGCGCCTTTTTGGGGGCGATGTAGCGGCTTTCCACCAGGCGGATATGCCGTGTGGCGGAGCGGCCGGCCGTCACTCCCCGGGTGAACTTGTTGAAAAAATGCCACGTTACGAGGATCAGGCCAACAACAACGGCCAACGCGGCAATCATCTGGAGAAAGCTGGAGAAAAAGCTGAATTCCTGTCCGGTGGTGCTTTCGGCGCAGGCGATGGATGGCAGGCAGAGGAGCAGTGCGGTTACCGCACCTCTCACAAAATTTTCTCCACGCGCTCGTTGGGGCTGACGATATCGACCAGACGCACGCCGAACTTGTCGTTGATGACGACCGCCTCGCCCCGGGCCACAAGCTTGGAGTTGACAAAGATATCCAAAGGTTCGCCGGCCAGCTTGGTCAGTTCCACCACCGCCCCCTGGTTCAGCTGGAGCACGTCCTTGACCAGCAGCTTGGTGCGGCCCAGTTCCACGGTCACCTGCAAGGGGATGTCAAGGATGAAGTCGAGGTTCTTCCTATCCTGTTCCGACTCGTTCACTTCAGGCTTGTCACTCACTGCTGCCCCCTTTTATCTTGGTTATCTGGATTGCTTTGTTGCCATGGCGGATGCCGGGGACGCAATCATACTTCGGCATCCCTTCGACCTTGACCAGCAGTTCGCTGGAACAGGGTTTATCCAGCATGATCGTATCCCCCACCGCAAGGTCCAGCAGCTCCCGCAGGGAGATATTGGCATTGCCCATCTCCACGGAGATCTCCAGCGGGGCCTCGAGGATTTCGGACGAGAGCCGGTACGACCATTGCGGATCGATGGCCATCAGGTCGAACTGCATGCCCGCCTTGAGCTTGTCCCGTATGGGATCGATGGTCATGTAGGGAACGGCGAACACGATGTTCCCCACGGTTTCTTCGATCTGGATCTTGAGCGACATGGCCACGATCTGGTACTCGGGCGGGACGATGTTGACCAGGCGCGGGTTCATCTCCATGCGCAGCAGGTTCATGTGGGTCGCGTAGAGCGGCGCCCAGGCCTTCTCGAAATCCTGCAGGATGTCCTTGGCGATCTTTTCCACCAGCCGGACCTCGATGGAGGTGAACAGCCGGTTGACCACCGGTCCCTTGGAATTGCCGGCACCACCCAGCAGGCTGTCCACCAGGGAGAGCACCAGCGGGCTGTCGAAGGCGATCAGTGCCGCCCCCTTCAGCGGTTCGATCTTGAAGATGGCCATGCACGCGGGCGACGGCAGGGTCTGGAGGAAATCGTCGAACTTGTAGGAGCGGGCGCCGACCTTCTTGATCTCCACGACCTTCCTCAGCCGATTGGAAAGGGTGACGCGATTATAGCGGATCAGGCTGTCGTAGACGATGTCCAGGTTGGGGACGAACCCCTTGTGGGCCTCCGTGTTGAAGAGGTCGTAACTGACGGCAGTCCCTTCGGTTTTGGCCAGTTCCTTCTCCGGCTCGATCCTGCCGTCGAAGACGGCGTTGAGGAGCGCCTCGATTTCCGCTTTTGTGAGGATTTTTTCCATAATCGGCGGCGCGGCCCTACTGGACGACGAAATCGGTAAAGTAGATCTTGGCGACCTTGCCGGGTGGAAGAACCTTGTTTATCGCCCCCAGGATCTCTTCCTTGAGCTGGTTTTTACCCTGGACATCCTGGACATCCTGAAGGGTCTTGGCGCTCAACAGCACCAGGATCGAATCCCGGATGGGCGCCAGGCGCGCATCGATCTCCGCCTTGACCCCGACGCCGACCATCTCCATCTCCACCTTTACTTTGAGGTAGCGCAGTTCCTGGCCGTCGTAGATATTGACGATGAACGGTTCCAGGGGATAGATGTTGCTGGCGGCCGCGCCTTCCTTGCCGCCCGCTTCGCCCCCCTTGGCGCCCTCGGCCTTGGTTTCGGCCTTGCCTTCCACCTTGGCCTCGTCCTTGCCCTTATCCTTCTTGTCGCCCTTACCCCCCAACATGAAGACAACGGCACCCAGGATAACCGCTACTGCAACGGCAGCCCCGATGATGATAAACAGCTTCTTGTTGCCGCCTCCGCCTTCCGTTTCAACAGCAGCCTGATCGTCCTTGGCCATCTTCTTCCTCCGTGCTCATCAATGCTGATTCCAATGAAGTTGACAAGTAGTACCTTATTAAAACTAATTCGCCGCCAATGCAACCTATTAAACCGATGCGGAGGCGCGTTCTGCAACGCGGGACGCGCCTCCGCACACCTGCCGGCAGTTCGATTACCGCTTCAGGTTGATCACTTCCTGGGTCATCTCGTCCGCCGTGGTGATGGTCTTGGAGTTGGACGAATAGGCCCGCTGGGTGGCGATCATGTTCACGAACTCCGTCGCCATGTCCACATTGCTGTACTCCAGGTCGTTGGAGAGCAGCTTTTCGCTGGTGCCGTTGGCACTGGCGAAGACGCCGGTCGCCGGGGCCACCGGGGTGCCCGAGGAGGTGGTCAGCGTGAAGAGCGTCCCCCCCTGCTTGAGCATGCCCTGGGGATTGGGGATTTTGACCTCGGCAATCTTGACCGCCGTCGCGGCCGGCGTGGGCGCAACACCCGCCCCGGCATAGGCGAGGGTGGCCGTATTGCCGTTGGCGTCCGCATACAGGAGCGTGATGGTGCCGGTCGAATCGATGGCCGAAACCTTCTGGAACTGGAGCGTATTACCGCTGGCGTCCGTCGCCGTCTGGCTGAACACGATGGCGTTGCCGGCCGTATCGACCACCTTGTAGCCGTCGGGGTTCACCAGGCCGAGGCCGGTGCTGTCGAGCCGGAAGGAACCGGCCCGGGTGTAATATGCCGTCGAGGCGGTAGCCGTGGTGGCATTGGGGCTGGCCAGTACGAAAAAGCCGTCGCCCTGGATGGCCACGTCGGTCACGTTCGTGCTGCTCTCGTACGACCCGGCCGAAAACAGGTTGTCGATCTTCTGCACCTTCACGCCGGTGCCGATCTGGGAATTGTTGCCGACGTTCAGGGAAAGCATGTCGGAAAAGAGCGTACGGGAGTCCTTGTACCCGACGGTATTGACGTTGGACAGGTTGTTGCCTATGACGTTGATCGCATCGGCGTTGGCCAGAAGGCCGCTGACGCCGGTAAACATTGCGGATGTAAGACCCATGGTGATGCCTCCTTTATTCTTTGTGGGTTTGGGTGAAGCGCGTCAATCGGTCGGCGCTTCGGGGCTTCCTCAAGGAGGTCCAGCCCTGTTTCGTTATCAGATGATGACTGCTGAATCGATATTCGTGAACACGTTGCCCTGCATCTGGTTTCTGTCCAGTGCGGTTACCACGGTGCGGTTCGTGATGCTCACCACCAGTGCCGCATCCTTCATCATGACCAGAGATTCCTTGCCACCCTTTTGGGCCACGTTGTTGACAGCCCCTTCGAGGTTGGCGATGTCGTTGGCGGAGAGGACGATGTTGCGCGATTTGAGCCTCTCCTGGGCGTGTTGCGAGAACTTTACCCCCTGGGTCGGGAGCTTTTCATCCAGTACACGGGCAAACGAAGAATCCGAAACCTGTCCGCTCGTCGGTTGCTGCGGCTGGGGGCGTTCTTGCCTTCCCGGCTGGACGGGGTTTGGAAAAAATATCTGGTCTACCATTTTGCCGATTACGCCCCCTTAACGTTGATGACGTCGGACAAGGCCACGGACACGGAGCCGATGGTGAGGGTAGGGGTGCCGTTGACAAAGGCCACGCCGTCCACCGTGCCGGTCGTGTAGGTCGTCGCCGTCAGGGCGGAGCCGCTGGACGACGTGCTCGATACGGAGAAGGTGTAGGCTCCGGCCGGGAGCTGTGCCCCGCTGTTGTCGCGCCCGTCCCACGTATAGGTGTTGTCCCCCGCGGACTGCGCCGCGACGGTGGCGGTTCTGACCGTGTTCCCCGAGGCATCGGTGATCGTAATGGTGGACGATGCCGAGGCGCCGGAAAGGTTGTACTGGAGCGTTGCCGCCGACGTCCCGTCGAGCGCCACGCTGCTGCCGTTGGCCTTGACGGTCTTGCCGATGAACGACACGCTGTTCATGCTGGTCGTGTTGTTCTGGGCCGTGAGCAGGCTGGTCAGGTTCGTGTTCGTGTTATACGCCTGTTCCACCTGGGACATCTGGGCCAGTTGGCTCAAGAATGCCGAGGAGTCCTGGGGGTTCAGGGGGTCCTGGTTCTGCAGCTGGGCGATGAAGAGCTTCAAAAAGTCATCGCTGGTAAAGCCAAGGTCCTTTTTCATCTGGGCCGAGGCGGAGGTTGTATCGGTTGTCGATGTTACGCTGCTTACCATGAAGAATCACCTCTCTTTCTTTTAGAAATGAAGGTCCACCATCGTGTGCTGGGATGGTGCCTGGTACGCCAGCCGGCTTGCTGCCGCCGTTGCCGCAGCATCCGGCAGACGGTAGCCGCCTGACGCCAGCCAGGCGTTCTGCTGCTTTTGCTGGGCAAATTCGCGCCAGGCATCCTGCTGCTGCCCCTGGCCGGGGTTGCCGGCTCCACGACCGCCGGTCGTCACGTCGAAGGACTCCATGCTGATGTTCTGCCGCGCCAGCGACTCCTTGAGCGAGTCGGTATTTTGCAGCAGGGCGTCACGCACCATGCGGTTTTCCGCAACGATCTCGACCTTCAGACGTTGCCCGTCCATACTCAGATTAACCTTCAGGTCGCCGAGGTTTTCCGGCGAAAGCTTCAGAACGATCTGGTCGGTGCCCGTTTTGACCTCGTGATTCACGAGACGGTCCTTGACCTGCTGCATGATCTGGTCGGAAAGCTCGGACCGCTGCCCGTTGGTTTGAACCGGAGTCGCAACGCTGTTTGTGCTTGCTACGCTTACGCCTTCAATCTTCCCCTGCTGGTGTGCCGGGGTGGTGTGAACCTGACCGTTCGTGAACTGGTCCGCCGCACCTTGTTCGCCGCCGCTGAACTCGTCGCCGGTCGGTGCGTCGCCGGCCGATTGTGCCACGTCATTCACGGCACTTTCCACGGCCTTTGCCACCACGCCACGCTCAACGCGGGTCTGGAGGGTGTCCCCGCCAAGCTCCGCACTCTTTTTCCCGGCCTCGGACACAACTCCCGCCTGAATCGAGCGCGTTCCTTCGCCCATGCGGCTGGTGCGGGTGTCGGTGATTGCCGCCGCTTGGTCCGGCAGGTGCCCATCCGGGGAAACCGTTGCCGGGTCAACGAGAGCGGCCTCTTCCAAACGGGTATTCAGTGGGGCCTTCCCTGCGGAAGCCGGGAGGGTTCCCGCTGTCTGCGCATTCTGCGCCACTGGTGCCGGTGAAGCTGTTTGGGCCAGCTCCGCCGTGCTGCCGTCCTTCTGGGCGGGGTCCCCTGCCAGCGCGGCCTCAAGGGAGGCGGAGCGGGGCAGGATCACTGCCTGCTGCTGTTCTCCGTTCACCGGGGCTGGAGAGGAATGTACCGCCATGACCTCTGCGGAGACCGTCCCCGGTGTGCTGCTCGAACCGGCACGGGAGAATGCCGCCTCGCCGGCACTTCTTTTCTGCTCGCTCGGCGCTTGACCACGTTCTGTGGAAACGGCACCGGCTGTCACCGTCAGAGTGTTCTGCTCTGCCGCCATCACTACCGGCTGGACTGCCACCGGCTCCGTAACCGATGCCTCCTGCCGGGAGACACCCACCAAGGCGGCAAGACCTTGCAACAGGCTCTCCTTCGCCAGAACGGCCTGGTCGGCAGTGGCTGCCGTTTCGTTTCCGGCCGGCTTCTGCCCGCCGTCCACCCCCGCGGCCGGTGTTGCCGGGGTTCCGTCGCCATCGGTTGCGGCGGAAATTTCCTGCATCAGCGCAGCAAGCGTCTGCTGTGCTGTCGTGCCATCGGCCTGCAGCATTCTGCTGCCGTCCATCTGAAGCGCCACGACCGACCGGGCAGCGCCCGTTGTCGTGCCGACTTCCGCCACCAGCGCAGCAAGCGTCTGCTGTGCTGTCGTGCCGTCGGCTTGCAGCATTCTGCTGCCGCTCATCTGAACCAGCAGGGCCGACTGCACCCCGTCCGCATCCAGCGCCACATCCTGTGACTTCGTGTCCGAAGCGCCGGCCGTCGGCACCGCGACATCGGGCACCGTGCCCGCTGCCTGGGGCTTGGCGGTCATCTCCAGCGCACTCAGCAAGCCCGCCATCAACCCGGACATGCCATCCTGCACGGCCGTCGCTGCTGTGGCCTCGTCCTCCTTCTCCGACGCCGTAGCGTCTTTGCCGGCGGCTGGCCCAACCGCCCCCTGGGGCGCCTTCTGGGCCGTCATTCCTTGCAGCACTCCGATAAATTGACCGCCCGCCTGTTCACCCGCCTCCGGCAGTCCGGCCGCGGGGGAGGAAAACGGCACACCGGCCAGCGCTGGCGCACCGGCACTCGCCGGCATCATACTCATCTGTCCTGTATCCATTTTTGTCTCACCTCCTTTCCCGAAAGATTTTTTACAGGCAGGGACAGTTACATGCCCATAAAAGCCGATTCTCTATTTTCCCCGAAGATTTTCGCTGATCCACTTGACGACCCGCGGCTGGTTGATGAAGGGGGCCAGTTTCGCCACCGTCTTCGTGTCCAACCGGCTCAAGAGCGTCAGGGCCAGGTCTTCGTGCAAGCTGTCGATGAATTGGCCGGCCTGTTCGCCCCGCAGGGTCTTGAACAGTTTGACCATCTTCTGCACCTTTTCGTCCTGCTGTTTTTTCTGGGCCGTGGAGCGCACCTTCATGCTCTCATCGACCCTCTTTTTGCTCTCCTCCAGGGCCTTCACCTGGGCTTCGAGCTTGGCGCTGAGCTTTTTCAGCTCCTGTTCCTTGGCGGCCAGCGCGGACTCTTTTACCGCCAACTGCTGGCGGCGCGCGTCCTGGATGGCCTTTTCCTCGCGGGCGGCACGGGAGGCGTTGAACGGCTGCTCCTGCGCGGATTCTTTGCCCGCCGCTGCTCCTCTCCTGGCGGCGCCCCCGCTCTCGGCCCCGGCCACGGGGGGCAGCAGCCCCATGGCCAGACCGGTCGTGACGATGGCCGCCGTCAATAATCTGACCGGACGGGACATCACGGCTTGGGCCCCTTTTTCTGGATGGATATTTCGTCCAAAAACGCCTGTTCCTTCTGATCCATCATCTGTTTGAACTCTTTCGCCTTCTGTTCTTTGAGCGATTCCAGCACCTTTTTGTCCTTGGTCGCATCCAGCAGGAAATCCCGCCGATCGTTCATGATGGTGCCGAGCTGGTCGAGCCGTTCCTTTTGATGCTTGATGTCTTCGCGCTTGCGGGCGAAGAAGTCGGCGTACATGCGCATCTCCTGGATGCTTTCCAGTTCGCCCTGGCGGTGGCTGAATTCCTCGGCGAGGTTTGCCACACGCTCTTTCTCCCGCCTGAGCCGGTCCCCTGCGTGCTCGAACTCCCGCTTGGCGGTGGCAAACTCCTGCTTGCGCATCTTTTCGATCTCGCAGCGGTAGTTGAGCACCTGCTCCAGTTTGAAGCCATTGCCTTTCACAACGCTCACCTCGGTCTGCCGTTCAGGCCTCGAAAAGCTTCTTGAGCCCCTGAACTGCATCGAACATGGACACCGGGTCCTGGACGGCCTGCTTGAGGTAGGTCACCATGCCGTCATGGCGTGCTACAGCATAATCTATACCGGGGTTGCTGCCCGCCTTGTAGGCCCCGATGTTGATGAGGTCCTCGGACTGGCGGTAGGTTGCCAGGGCCTCCTTGAACTTGCCGGCCAAGTCCAGGTGCTCGCGGCTGGCCACATCCGCCATGACCCTGCTGGCGCTGGCCAGCACATCGATGGGAGGGTAGATGTTGCGCGCCGCCAGGCTCCGCGAGAGGACGATATGACCATCCAGGATGCTGCGCATGGCGTCCGAGATCGGCTCGTTGAAGTCGTCCCCCTCTACCAGCACGGTGTACAGGCCGGTGATGCTCCCGTCGGGGAAATTGCCGGTGCGCTCCAGCAGCTTGGGCAGGGCGGCAAAGACCGACGGCGTGTAGCCCTTGGTGGTCGGCGGCTCGCCGATAGCCAGGCCGACTTCGCGCATGGCCATGGCAAAACGGGTGGCCGAGTCCATCATCAGCAACACCTTCTTGCCCTGTTTCTGAAAATATTCGGCAATGGTGGTGGCGATGTAGGCGCCCCGCATGCGGACCAGCGGCGGCTGATCCGAGGTGGCGACCACCACCACCGTTTTTTTGAGCCCCTGCTCCTGGAGGTCCTTCTCGATGAACTCCCGGAGCTCGCGCCCCCGCTCGCCGATCAGGGCGATCACGTTGACATCCGCTTCCGTATAGCGGGCAATCATCCCCAACAGTGTCGATTTCCCGACCCCGGAACCGGCCATGATGCCGACCCGCTGCCCCTGGCCGCAGGTCAGGAGCCCGTTGATGCTGCGGATGCCCAGGTCGAGCGGCTTCCTGATGGGGGGCCGCGTCATGGGGTTGACCGGCGTTGCGTAGATCGGGTATTCCTCCTCCACCCTGATCGGCCCCTTGTCGTCTATGGGGTTGCCGAGCCCATCGATCACCCGGCCCAGCATCAGCGGCCCCACGCCCAGCGAGGCGTTTTCCCGCCGGACGGAGATGAGGCTGTCCAACCCCACCCCCCGCAACTCCCCCAACGGCATCAGGAGGGTCTTGTTGTTGCGGAAGCCGACCACCTCCGCCGGGATAGGCTCGCCGCTCTGGGGCCTGATCTCGCAGATGGCCCCCACCGAGGTATCCGGGCAATACCCCTCGATCACCAGCCCGACGACCTGGGTGACCTTGCCGTGCAGCTTGACCGGTTTGACGGACTCCAGCGCCGTTCGGTATCTCTTCAGGTTGAGGTGCGACATGCTCTCCCCGGCCTCAGGCGCCGGGAGCCGGGGCCTGGCTCCGCTCCTCGAGCAGCCGGCGGTAGATCTCGTCGAGCTGGCCATCGACGCTGGCATCGATAGTGCCCATCTCGGTGTCGATCAGGCAGTTGCCCGGCAAAACGGCAGCATCGGCCTTGAAGTTCATCCGGTCGCTCTTCAGCTCCTGCTGGAAAAAATCCCCATGGCCGCTGGTAATCATCGCATGATCGTCAGGGTGCAGGCGCACCGTGATCATGTCGCGCTCGGAGAGCCCGGCAATCGCCGTCTGGACCATATGTTCGAGGATGGAGCGGTCCGTCTTCACTTCCCGCAGGATCACCTTGCGGGCAACCATGACGATGAGCTTGAGGAGCTCTTCCTCCGACTCCCGCATGACCTTTTCCCGCAGATCGCGAATCCCCTCGGCCGCGGTCCTGAGCGAGCGGAAGACGTTGACCAGGCCGCGTTCGGCCAGGTTCTTTCCCTCCTGGAGGCCGCTGTTGAAGGCATCGCGAAGTTGCTGGTCCAGCTCTTCCTCGGTCAGGACCACCCCGGCGGGTTCCACAACCGCCGGAGCCGCCTCTTCCGGGGGCGGGGCGGCCTGTGCCCTGGTGATCTCCGACGAGTCGAAGATCCCCATGGGGATGAAGCCGGTCTCCTGGACGCCGCCGCTCGCCTGGCCGACCTGACCGAAGGCGTACTCGGTGACCACGATCCCTTCCGTTTGCGCGGATTTGAAGATCTTAGACGAGGACATCGTCTCCCCCGCGGCCGGCCAGCACGATCTTGCCTTCTTCCTCCATCTTGCGCACGACCTTGATGATCTCCGACTGGGCCTTGTCCACATCCGAGAGCCGCACCGGGCCCATGACCTCCAGGTCCTCCTTGATCATTTCCGCCGCGCGGCTGGAGATGTTCTTGAAGATCTTGTCCTTGACCTCGTCCGCGGACGTCTTCATGGCCAGGGTCAGGGTGTCGTTGGAAACCTCGCGCATGATCGCCTGGATGCTGCGGTCGTCCAGCTTGAAGATGTCTTCGAAGGTGAACAGGTGCTTGCGGATGATCTCGGCCAGGGGCGGGCTGAGCACGTCCAGCTTGTCGAGGATCTGCTTTTCCTTGCTCCGGTCGAAGTGGTTGAACATGTCCACGACCTTCTCGACACCGCCCACCTTGTAGCGCTGGACGCCACCCATGGACTTGATCTCCCGCCGGATGACGTCGTCGATCTCCTGGAGGATGTCCGGGGAGACCTGCTCCACGTCGGCAATCCGCAACACGACTTCGGCCTGCAACTCCTGGGGGAGCAGGCTGATGATCTCGCTGGTCTGTTTGGATTTCAGCTTGGCCAGGATGACCGCGACGGTCTGGGGATGTTCCTGGGACAGGAAGTTGGCGATACTCTTGGAATCCATGTTGCCCAGGATATCCACCAGGTCGCCGTAACTGGAGGCCTGCAGCTCCTCCATGAGCATATCGGCCTTGACCGGCCCCAGGGCCTTTTCCAGAATCTTGCGGACGAATTCCTCACCCTGGGAGAAGATCCCGGCCTCGGGGTTGATGACCTCGGTGAAGTCCTCCACCACCTGCATGATGGTGCTGCGCGGCACATGCCCCAGGTGGGCCATGCTCTTGCTGATCTTCTTTATCTCGTCGTCATCCATATGCTCGAACACCTTGCTGGTAACCTCGTTACCAAGGTAGAGCAGCAGGATGGCAGCTTTTTCAGACCCCGACATGGACCCCGTCATGAATGCACCCGTTCGTCTCTCTGCATGGTTTTAGTTGTTCTCTTCCCCCAACCAGTTCTGCAGTATCTGGGCGACCTGGTAGGGATCCTTTTTGGCGGTTTCGATGAGATTCTGCTGTTCGGCCACCTGCATGGCTATCTGGGCCTTTTCGGCGGACGAGAGCTTGTCGGGCACCTCGCCGATCGGCTCAAACGACTCGAACGCCGGCTGTTTTATCACCTTGAGCGATTTGAGCAGCGGCCTGATGACGAACAGGACCATGGCCAGGAAGGCCAGGCCGATCAGCAGGTTCTTGTAGAGCGCCATGAAGAAGGGGCTGCTCCACCAGGAGGACGTTTCGGCGGCGCCGGCATCGCCCATGTCCTGAAACGGGATGTTCTGGATGCTCAACTGGTCCCCCCGCTCGGCATTGAAACCGATGGCGCTCTTGACCAGGGCATCGATCTTCTGCAACTCGTCGGGCGAACGGGGGACGTATTTGGCCTTGGCCACCTGGCCGTCCTTGACGGCTGCGGGTGTCTCGTACTTGCCGTCCACCAGGACGGCAACGGACAACTTGCTCAAGGTCCCCACCGGCTCGATGGTCTTGGAGGTGGATCGGCTTACTTCGTAATTGAGGGTCTCGTCGTTCTTGGAGCCGCCGCCGGAAGCCGTAGCCGGTTTCGGGGCGGTTTTGCCCAGGTTGGTCTGGACGCCGGGGACCCCGGCGATGGCGGTGGTGGACGCGCCCTTCTCCTCGGTGCGCTGCTCGCTTCTGACGGCGATGGTCTCCGGGTCGAACTTCTCGTCAACCCGCTCCACCTGCTTGAAGTCGAAGGTTGCCGTGGCCCGCGCCACCGTCTTGCCCGATCCGACGATACGGTCCAGCAGCGATTGGATGCGCTCTTCCACGTTCTTCTCGTAGGCGCGCTGGGTATCCTGCATGGACGCGGTCATGCGGGCCGCCGGGTCGCTGCTCCCCCCCTTGCTGAGGATCTTGCCCCGGCTGTCCAGGACCGTGACATGTTCGGGGTCCATCCCTTCGATGGAAGAGGCGACCAGGTGTACCACCCCCTGGACCTCGTTGTCGCTCAGGGAACGGCTCGATTTCATCTTGAGCACGATGGAGGCGGTGGCGGGCTTTTCATTCTCCTTGAAGAGCGATTTCTCCGGCATCACCAGGTGGACGCGGGCCTGCTCCACGCCGGCGAGCTGGGAGATGGTACGGGAAAGCTCCCCCTGGAGGGCACGCTGGTAGTTGAGCTTCTGGACGAACTCGGTCATGCCGAAATTCTTGCGGTCGAAGATCTCGAAACCGACGCCGCCCCCCTGGGGCAATCCCTCGGACGCCAGGGAAAGCCGCATCTCGTAGACCTTTTCGGCCGGGACGAGGATTCCCTTGCCGTCCGCCGTGATCTGATACGGGGTCTTGGCGTCCTTCAGTTTTTTTACGATTTCCCCCGCGTCTTCCGCAGTCAGGTTGGTGAAGAGCGGCTTATAGTCGGTACGGTTGACGACAAAGATCAGCACGGCGAAGGCCAGCGCCGACAGCAGCGCAATGCCGGCGATGAGCATGCGCTTGCCGGGGGACAACGCCATGAAAGGCTCTATAAGTCTTTGGAATCCTTCGGGCATGTAGAACGCTAACATCCTTTCGGGTGCATATGGGAAACGGGGTCTCTCTGCAACTGCTGCTCCACGGCGAGTCGAGGGCTAACGCCCTATACCTGCATGCGCATCACTTCCTGGTAGGCCTCCACGGCCTTGTTGCGCACCTGGGCCAGAAACTGGAAGGAGATGCTGGCCTTTTCCATGGTGATCATGACCTCGTGGAGGTTTTTGTTCTCACCGGTGGCAAGCCCCTGGATGGCCTGGTCGGACTGGGTCTGCAGGTCATTGACCTTGGAGACGAGTTCGCTGAAAAATTTTCCGGCCCCTTCGGGCGCAGACGCCGATTTCACCCCGCTGGTCCCCGGGAATGCCGCACCGAGGCCGAGGCCGCTTTCTATACCTTTTACATCCACACGAAACCTCCCGAAGGTTCAACCCGCCACGCACATGGGGTGCGCAGGCCAGGCCGGAAAACTACTTGCTGATTTCAAGCGTCTTAAGGGCCATGCTCTTGGCTGCCTGAACAGCCGTCACGTTGGCCTCATAACTGCGGCTTGCGGTGATCATGTCGGCCATCTCCTCCACCACGTTCACGTTGGGCATGGCCACATACCCCTGGGCGTTGGCGTCGGGATGGCCGGGGTCGTACTGCATGCGCGGGGGATTCTGGTCCTCGACGATCTCGGAGACCTCCACCTGGCGGGTCTGTTGGCCGGCAGCACTGTTCAGAGCCCGGTTGAAACGGCTCTCCACGGGGGTCGCGGAAAAGACCGCATCCTTGCGCTTATAGGGGCCCCCCTCGGAAGTCCGGGTCGATGAGGCATTGGCCAGATTGCTGGAGATCAGGTTCATCCTGGTCCGCTCAGCCGTAAGGGCCGAGGAGCTGATATTCATGGAACTGAAAAAATCCATCAGTTACCTCCCTTGATCGCCGTACGCAGCCCCTCGAATTTCTTCGCGAGCATCTGGACCGAGGCGTTGTACATGATCTGGTTTTCCACCATTCTGCCCATCTCGTTCTCCAACTCCACCGCATTGCCGTCGTTGCCGGGGGTCTTGGCGGGGGTTTCCACAACCTGGCCGGTCACGGACTGGAGCCCCGTGCCGCCCCCCCGCAGCGGCAGATGCCGCGGATGGGTGATTGCCGGCGTTCCCCTGCTGCCGTTTTTGACCGCTTCCTGTAATTCCTGCTCGAAATCGAGCGATTTGGGGATGTAATTGGGGGTTTCCGCATTGGCGATATTGGACGAAATCAGGTTTTGGCTTTTGGTCCGCAGATCAATGCTTTTGCTCAGCACGTCAATCGTCGTGCCAAAAATTCCGGTAACCGGCATGCTGTAAACCTCCCTGACAGATCGCGAACGACTGGAATTTTTTGCAAAAAGCGTACCCAGCTTGCAGCCTACGGCAAAAGGGCGCCTGGCCTGCGGGAAATGCCATCTTTTATATCATCGTCAGGCAAAAGCCGCCATGCACAATTTTGTCACAATTCGTGTCGGTTTTTTGACTAGGTCTGATTCTTGACAGCCCCGGCACTTCGACGCCTACCGCTTGGCACTCCCCAGGTCCAACGACTCGATGGCCTGTTGCGCCAGCCTTTTCCAGTCATCGTCCTTGCCCTTTTTCACCACTTGCTCGAAATAGGAACGGGCAACCTGCTTCTTCCCCTCCTGGGCGGTGATCTCCCCCGCCTTGTAGAGAAATTCGTCGTTGCGCTCGTTATCGGGCAGCTTTATGCCGGCGTCAAGTATGCGCAGGGCCCCCTTGCGGTCTCCCGCCGCCAGGCGCGCCGAGGCCGCCACGTAGTAGGCGTCGGGCAGCAGGTGGACATCCTTCGCATCCCGGCCGGCAGCGGCAATATAGAGATCCATGGCCTTGCCGGCCTGGACGGTCCCCTTCTGTTCCCACAGGGAACGGCCGAGATAGTAGTAGCTCTCGCTCCTCTGGGCGTGCTCCTTCTTGTTGAGCAGCCACAACAGGGTGTCCCGGGCCTCCTGATATTTTCCCCCCAGGAAATACACCCCGCCCAAGCGCTCCAGCATGAGCCGCGCCCGGGGATGGGTGGGGTATTTGCGCAAAAAGCTGCGCAGGGTCTTCTCGGCCAGGACGCTGTCCCCCAGGAGATCCGCATTGGAAGCTATCTCCTCATAGAGATAGGGTGCATTGGCCCCCACCCATTGGTGGTCCAGGAGGGTACTGAAAAATTTGATCAATTCGATGGGCCGGCCCGCCTCGTCGTAGGCCTTGGCCACATTCGGGAGGAAATCGGGCGCCTCCATGCAGGCGGCCAGGTAGTCCTGGTGCTCCTCCACAAACCTGATCAGCCCCGGAGCGTCCTTGCCCCAGTTGTTTTCGTGGTACACCTGGGCAACCAGCACCTCCCGGATGGTCCGGCACACGGTGACATAGACCCCGCGCGGGAACCGCTTCTGGAACGAAACGACCTGCTGCAGGGCGTCGGACGCCTCACCATGAATGGCATGGAGCAGGACATGTTTGAACAGGGCCTCCTCGCGCATATCCACATCGCTGCTCTGGCGCGAGATGTTCAGGTAAAGATCGCTCAGGCGCTGGTAGTCCCACGGGGAGGTGCGGAGAAAATCGCGGTCGGCCAGACGCAACTGCGCCATCTGATTGGCCTTGTTGTCCGGGAAGTTGTCGGCAACCGTGCGGTAGATGGCCAGGGCTTCCCGGTCGTGCCCCTGGCGCGTCAGGATATCGGCCAGGCGCACCAGCAGGGTCGGGGCGTACTTCTTGTCGGCAAGCCGGGCGATCAGGCGGGCAAGGAGCACCCGGGCACCGGCCAGGTCTCCGCTGCGGGCGATACTGTCCCCGTAATAAAACGTGACGCTCGGATTGAAGGTCAGAAACGCCGGCCAGATCTTTTCGGCTTCGCGAAAGGCGGCCAGGGCCTGGGGGTACTTTTGCAGCTTGTACCACGTCTCGCCAAGCCGGTAGAGCGCCAGCGGCCTCACCGCGCTCTGCCGCCCGGCAAACTGGGTGAAGGCGTCCTCGGCTTCGGTCAGGGGCCCCTTGTAGAGCGCCGCCTCGGCCGCCATAAAGGCCTGCTGGTCGCTGTCGCTGAGGATATTCTTCAAAATCTGCCGGTCGGTCGGCACAAAGGGGATATCCGTTTTCAGCGGCGGATCGAAATCCCGCACCAGCTTCTCCACGCCGTTCCAGATTCTCTCACGGCCGGCAATGAACAGGCGGGGAGGCGCCGGGGTGAACTTCTTGCCCACATCCAGGGCAATGGCGCAGGTGCCGTCCACCGTCGCATCGCGCCATCCCGTCCCGGGAGCCGCCTGAAACGTAACCCGGAGGTCCGTCCCACGCCGGGAGAACAGCAAGCCGCCGATGCTGGTATCCGAATAGCGCCGATACTTGTGGAAAAGGGGGCCGTCCGTGTCCTGGAGCGTGAGCCGCAACCGGTTGCCGGGCAGCGACACGACGGAAAACTGCGGGTTGTCCTTGAGGCGCAGGATGATGCGGGTATACCCCTGCTTGGGACGGATATCGACCCGAAAGACCCGGTTGGGGATGGAGGCCTGGGCCGGCGCCGGAAGCAGCGCCGCAACGGCACAAACGGCCGCCAATGCCAGCGGCAGGGCCGCTTTCGCCACCATCACGCCGCGCGTCAGCGCACCTATGCCGTACCGATAAGACAACATACTGGCATCCCCCCGACCGTCACGGACCGTCACTGCACCGGCGGTTTGCAGAACCTGCGCACCTTGGCGACCAGTTCCTCTTCGCTGCAGGGCTTGATGATAATCTCCCGGGCTCCGTATTTCAATGCCTTCAGGACGGCCGTCCGGGTCCAGCGCTGAGCGCTCATGATGATCGGCGGCGGGGAGTTCTGGCGGATGGCATTGACCTTGATGCAGACCGCCAGCTCGTGGTCGTTCGCATCCTGCGAACCGATCAGCACCAGCCGCACGTTGCGGCCGGAGAAGAGCTCCTTGATGTCGGCATTGAGCGTCCCCTCAACCACTTGGTAACCGGTCACAGCAGCCGCCGTCACCATCTGGTGGCGTGCGTCGTTGTCATCCTCCAGCACCACGACGCTGTCGATCCCGGCCTCTGCCGAGCCGGGCTCCTCTTCGGGGGAGGGGGCGACCCCCTCGCCGGCCTTGGCTTGCGGCGGCACCGCGGCATCCCCCACCTCGGCGGGCGC
Source organism: Geobacter sp. FeAm09 (assembly GCF_008330225.1). Classification (NCBI taxonomy): domain Bacteria; kingdom Pseudomonadati; phylum Thermodesulfobacteriota; class Desulfuromonadia; order Geobacterales; family Geobacteraceae; genus Geobacter; species Geobacter sp. FeAm09. The sequence goes on from NZ_CP042466.1 coordinate 3,869,367, forward strand.
GGGGGGCTCCTCCTCGACGGGGGGCGCGGGCGGTTCCTCGCTGGGAGGGTCGAACTGGTTGCCCAGGCCGACGGGGATGAGCACGTCCAGATAGTTCAACTCCTGGTCCGGCATCTCCAGCTTCGAGCGGAACATTAGGTAGTCGCCTTCGGGAAGCGGCTCGTTTTCGCTCAATTCATCGATTTCGGGGATGAACTTTTTGGGCGAAAGCAATTTCAGATGCACCTTGTTGGGAAGGCTGCCCTGAAAAACGGTGTTGAACGCCCCGTTGATCATATTGGCAATCTCGGCAAAGGCATCGATGTCATCGCTTTCGATGATGCAGAGACGCTTCTTCTCCTGGATGCGTGCCGGCGGGATACCCAGCAGGATGCTGCTCATCACGATGGCGTCGCGCAGGGAGAACAGCAGGTAAAACTGCCCGGTGTAGGCCTCCCGCGACTCGACGCCGATCACGAAGCAGGCATCCTCGAGGCCGCCGAAGTAGGAAGTCTTGCTGGTAGTGAGAGAATCAGAGAGGGCAATGGCGAGCTCCTGCCCCAAAAGCATGCCGCTTTCCTCACCAGCCTGCTTCAGGGCAGAGGCCAACATCTCATGTAGCGTGGTATATCCATCCATCAGAGGCTATCTTCCGGTTCGCGATCAAGCATTGGGCCGCAACGGTTACGCCTGCGCCCGCAAAGCGTTGTCAGTCTTCTTTCTTGAGGGTGAGCCCGACGAGAAACCTGTTGTCGTTGACTTTGAACGGGATAACGACACAGTCGATGTCGGAGAGTGAATTGACGGTATAATCTTCGCCGGAAATAACCGTGGGGATCGAGAGCTTGACGTCCATCCCTCCCTTGGAAAGCACCTGCTTTACGCTTCCCCCCAGCATATTGGCTATTTCACCGATGGCGTCGTTCAAGTCCTCGTTGGCCTCCTCGCATTCCATGCCCAGCATGCTGGAGGTGATCTGCAGGGCCAGGGCGACCGGGCAGTGGATGGAGATCACCCCCGAATAGATGCCCGCAAACCCCACCATACCGGTGATGCTGCATTGAAAGCGATGAATCGGGTCCTTGAGGGGATAGTCGTCCTCCGGGTCCATCATGACCATGGTGGAGAAGACGTCCTTGGTGGCATCGATGACGTACCGGGCAAGCTGCTCTTCCGTAAACCTGGCAGTGCCGGCGATGTCGGCGTTAAGGCTCATATCAGCCCCCCCAGTTTTTCCTGCAACTGCTCGGGCGTAAAGGGCTTTTTGATGCTGTCGCTGGCACCGCTCGCGATGGCTTCCTTGAGGATCTCTTCGCCCCCCTCCGTGGTGATCATGACGATCGGGACGGTGTTGCCGTTGGCCCTGACCTGCTTGATGAACTCCAGGCCGTCCATGTTGGGCATATTGATGTCGGAGAGGATCAGCGTAACCGGCTTGCCGGAGGCCAGCACGCTCAGCCCTTCAATGCCGTCGCCGGCCTCGTATATTTCATCGACCGCCAAGCCGGCCTGCCGAAGCGAACGCGAAATGATCTTGCGCATTGTGGAAGAATCGTCAACGATGAGTATATTCGCCATGCCAGTAATCCTCCTCTTTCAAGTATCCCGTTGGGCTTAGAAATTACGTGAATGTGCACGTGGGAACTTAATACCATAAAAACGATAAAATTCATCCAAATTTTATCATGTTTCTAATCTTGGAAATGGGGTTGCGGCATTCCGCGGCGGCAGGACGTGCACAATGAAGAAAGCCTACCCAGATAACCGCAGTAGGCTCTTCATCATGAACCGAGAACCGATCTTATAACCCCTCTTTCCAAGACAGTATTGGACAGGTGGCTTTGCGTCACACGGTTGCCCATGCTTTGCCCTCTGATGGCCGATTTGCAATTGTGGTTCACTGATATAAAAAATAATCTGGCGATATGTCAAGTTATTAATTTTATATCGTATATTTTTTCCGCGTCGCGCGCAGGGCGTTCGGGCCGGCGGTTGTGCCTCAAATCGCCGCCAGGACCTCCGCCGCACGCAGCAACCGGTCCACCTGTTCCCGGGTCCCGGCCTCGCTGTAGAGCCGCAGGACCGGTTCGGTGCCCGAAGGACGGATCAGGAGCCAGTCGCCGTTCTCGAAGATGAACTTGAAACCGTCGCTGAAGTTGGCGGTGGCCACCCGACGGCCGTCGATCTCGGCCGGCGGGGCCGATTTCAGGCGGGCAATGAGCCGTTCCTTGGCGTCGTTCCCGATACGCCGGTCGATCCGGCGATAGGAGAAGTGCCCGATCTCCTCCATGGTTTCGTCAAGCAGCTGGCGCAAACCTTTGCCGCTGACCGCCATGGCCTCCAGAAGCAAGAGCCCGAGCAGGATGCCGTCCCGTTCCGGGATGTGTCCCTTGACGCCCAGGCCGCCCGACTCCTCGCCACCCATGAGGATATCCTCCGCCAGCATCAGCTCGCAGATATGCTTGAAGCCGATGGGGGTTTCAAACAGCGGCAGGTCGTATTTCCGAGCCAGCAGGTCCACCATGCGGGTCGTGGAAACGGTCTTGACCACGCCGCCCCGCAACTGTTTGTGCTCGATGAGATGGCGCAGGATAACGGTAAAGATGCAGTGGGACGAGAAGAAATCGCCGTTTTCGTCCACCGCCCCGATCCGGTCGGCGTCACCGTCCAAAGCCAGCCCGACCCGGTATGCCCCCCCTTGAGGAGCGCCGAGAGTTCCGCGAGATGTTCGCCGATCGGCTCGGGAGGCTGCCCCCCGAAGGAAGGATTCTCGCTGTTGTGGATCTCGTGGACCCCGGCCAGCAGGCGGGGGAGAAAACCCGACCCGGCGCCGTACATCGGATCGACCACGACCGGGATGCCGGCCCTGGCGATCAGTTCCAGGTCTACGTAGCGGCCGATCTGGCGGAAATACCCCTCGCAGGGGTCGAATATCTCGATGAGCCCCTTCTCCAGGGCCTCGTCGAAGGGGATAGCCACCACGCGGCGATCGTTGGCCGCATTGAAGGCAACGATCTCCTCCAGCACCTTCGTGGTGGCGGGGCGGGCCGAGCCGCCGAATGCCTCCTTGACCTTGAACCCATTGTATTCCGGCGGGTTGTGGCTCGCCGTGATCATGACGCCCCCTGCGGCACCCGACTCGCGAACCGCCCACGACACGGCCGGCGTGGGCGCATAGCCGTCGGTCAGGCGGACCCGGATGCCGTTTCCGGCCGCCACCTCGGCCACGCGCCGGGCGAAATCGCGGGAAAGAAAACGCCGGTCATAACCGATTACCAGCCCTTTGTCGCCCAAGCCGTCGCGGTTGAGATAATCCATGGTGGCCTGGGCCACCAGGGACAGGTTGTCGAAGGTGAAATCACGGGCAATGACCCCGCGCCAGCCGTCGGTGCCGAATTTGATCTGCATGTTTCCTCCTCGGTATGAAAAACTATCTTTCACTGCCGTTCCTGCTCGATTCCGTACAGCCACACCAGCACCTCGGCCACGGCGCGGTACAATTCCGGCGGGATGAACGCATCGGTGTCCACCTGCATCAGCAGGTTGACCAATTCCGGCGACTCATGGACATAGACCCCCGCTTCGCGCGCGCAGGCGATGATCGCCTCGGCCATCACCCCCTTGCCCCTGGCGACGACCACCGGGGCGTAATAGCCCTGCTTGTAGGTCAGGGCTGCAGCGCGGCGCTCTTCGTCCTTACGGGATTTCATGGGTCACGCCGATCTCCGAGGGGGTAAGCCCGGACGCCTCAAGCTGTTCGGCAAGGCGCGGTATGCCGGCCGTCAGAAACTCCGCAGAGTCCGGCAGCGCGGCGTTCAGCTCGATGCTCACCCTGGTGCCGTCGAGCTTCAGGCTGGCCGTGACCTGCCCCAGTTTCGGCATCTCCAGGGTGAGCGACGTTTCCCAGGAGCGCGTCTGTTCTCCGGACTCGTTGCGGTGCGCTTCCCGCTCCCGCACCGACCACTCCAGTTGCTGGCCCGGCATCAGATCTCCGCGGAAGAGGACCTGCCCGCTCTGCAGCGCCGCCAATTGCTCCTTGACCACCGGCAGGGCCTGTTGGTCCACGACCCCCTCATGGGCCATGGCGGTGCCGGCCTTCTTGAGCGCAGCCTCCATGGCCTCCATGGCGCCACCCTTCAACCCGGCCAGCCCCATGTCGGGCGCCGCCGGGTTGCCCGCCTCCGGCCCGGGCGGGCGGTGGAGAGAGGACAACCGTCCCTGGGGCTCCCGCAAAATGTCCTCCAGAGGATAGTCGCCGCCGAACCAGCGCGCCAGGTGGGATTCGTAAAACAGGCCCCCTTCCCGCAACCCCTGCTGCAAAAGCCGGCTCACCCGGGAGGCATCGCTCGGTGGTTCGGAGAGCAGGGTTCTCAAAATTCCCAGGGTTTCCCGGGCCGCCATCTGCTCGCCCGCGGCGCCGAGAAAACCGCTCAGCCACCTGCCGGTTTCGCTGACCCGCGCATCGCCGGGCTTGCCGAAGCGGGTCATCAGGAAGGTGGGCTGCGGATCGTCGGCGACGAAGAAGAGTGTCACCATGTCGCCCCGTTTGATTCCCTTGGGCAGCATGAATTCCATGGCCTGGCCGGCCACCTGCACCATGAAGCGCCCCCCGCCCAGGGAGGTCATGATCTCGCCTTTCACCTGCTGGCCCGGGAAAAGACCGGCACCGGCGGCCTGCTGGTTGATGGCCTCGAGGAGCGCCAGGCGGTTCCCCTTGATCAGCGCCTGGAGCAGTTTGGCCATGTCGTCGCTGAGGACGATGCCGCTGCCGGGCTGCAGGGAGGGCTGCGGGTTCAGCACGGCGGCCGCGCCCGCCTGGGATGCGCCCCCCGGTTGGGCCGGCTGCTGGTCCACGGCCGGGCGGCCGCGCGCCACCGTCTGGTAGGTGATGGCCTCGTCCTGAATGGCGGTAAAGGCCGGGGAGTCCGGCGGCAGGCTTTTCAACACCGTGTTCAACCGCTCCAGCACGTACATCTGCTGCGCCGACGCGCCCCCTTCGCTGTGCTCCAGGGCGCTCAGCCACCGGCCCGCCTCGCTGAGGGAACTGGGAACCCCGGCGGCGGCCCGTTGCAGCGCGAACAGCGGCCGGGGGTCGGAGGTGATGAAGGTCAGGCGGAGGATGTCCCCGGTCTGGACCGCCCGGGGAATCATCAGTTCCAAGGACGTCCCCGCGAGCTGGACGAACACCCGGCCGCCGGGCAGGGTGCCGAGCACCGCGGCATCGACCTCTTCCCCCGGCATGAGGGGGAGCGGGGTTACCGGTTGGTTGGCCGCCTCGGTCAGGTCGAAACGGGAATTGCGGGCGACATTCTGGAGGATCTGGGCCGCATTGGCCTCGAAGGACGACAGGCGGGCCTGTTCGGGGACCGCCCCCTGTCCGGCGGTCGGTGCCCCCCTTGCTGCCCGGCGCGCCCCTGCTGGAGCGGGACATCCGGCAGAAGGGTGGGCGCTGCGTCACCCTCGCGGGCCGCCCCGTAGGTGAGCGCCTCGTCCATCAGATTGGCCAGGACGCCCGCCTCCCCCGGCGAACGCCGCAGCATGTCGCTGATGCTCAGAAGCGAGGCCCGAAGATTCGGATCGACGATCTCCTCGCTGCCGACCAGGAGGCTCAGCAGCCGGGACGCATCCGAGAGGCTGACCGGCGGGGCGGCGACGCCCTGGCGGGCCACGGCGAAGGTCGAGCGCGGCTCCCCGGCAACGAAGGTCATCTCCAGGGTCTGCCCCGAACGGACCGTCATGGGCAGCGCCAGGTTGAAGCGTTCCGTGCCGATCCGCACCTGGGTCAGGTTGTTCGGCAGCGTCGTCAGCACCTCGGCGCTCACCTGCTGGCCCGGGACGAAGCTGACCCGCGCCCCCGCCTCCTGCTCGGCGCTGACGAACGAGAGGTTGGAGGCCTGGGAGAGCAGGTTGTACACCTGGCTTTGGATGTCAGTCGGTATGGCCATGGGCTCCTGGAGCGGCAATCGCCGTACTCGGGTTGACGACGCAAGGGACAAGCGGCATCCCCGCCGGCACCGGAAGGGCTGGGGCGCAGGGTGCAGCAGGCGCGGCAGTGCGGCCGGCCGGCATCAGAACTCCTGCCACGAGAGGATCTCCGTCGTGCCGTCCACGTTGACCACGGCCTCGACGGTGCGGGCCGCCTCCTTGACGAATCCCTTGGCCGTGATCCTGAATACCTTACCCTGGACCTTCCCGGTCTTGGCCAGGGACGCGGCCAACCGGCTGTCAACCCGGGACAGCTCACCGATGGCCTTGAATGGCGTCAGGCGCCGTTCCTCCATGATCCGCTCCGCCACGCTCGCGGTGATGCTGCTGTCCAGCGCCATGAGCACCTCTTTGGGCGCGGTGTTCACGTTGACGGCCACGCTGGTGCCGAGGCCCCCGGCCTTGTTGGGATAGACGGTCACGAACGGTTTGAGCTTGTTGACCACGTCCGCCGTGAAGCCCTTGACCAGCGACAGTTCGTTCACCGTCGCCAGACTGCCGTTGCGCGCCGCGTAGGACGGGCTCAGGCTCTTGTAGTAGGTGGTCTCGGCGCCGCCCGAGCGGGGCACGTCGTCGTTGTCCAGCCAGTCCGCCAGGGCGTTCCACGCGCTTTCCGGGATGTCCAGTTGCGCACCCAGCCGTTTCAGGACCGCCAGGGTGTCGTCGTTGATCACGTTGTTCGACTGGACCAGCGCGTTGAGGTTGATCTTGCCGCTCTCCTCGGTGGTGATGATCTCGATGCGCCCGATCTCGTCATCCATTTTGAACGGCAGGGCCCAGGTGTCCGACAGCGAGGTGTAGCTTTGTTTCGCCAGCAGCGTCTTGAGCAGGGCCATGCCGCCATAGGCGCTCGATTCCGCCAGGATCGAGGCCTGCTGGCCGTCGCGGAAGCTGCGGTTGAGCGACGTGTCCACGTATACCTGGTGGATCAGTTCCACGGCGGCGGCCACCATCAGGGCGGTGACCACCAGGGTCAGGACCAGGGCAAAGCCCTTTTCGCCTCTCACGTGCCACCCACCCGGGGGGCCGTATAGACGGTAAACGCCACCAGCGCCCCCTCTTCCTCCACCTGGACCGTGATGCGCACCAGTTTCGGCAGTTTGCCGTTCAGGGTCGTGTCCCAACTCTTCACCCAGGTGGTGCCGCCGTCGCTGCTGCATTCCACCAGGAAGGAGCTGATCCGTTCCATCTGCGGGTAGGCGGGCACCGTGGTGGCCGTGTCCAGCAGGACGTCCTGTTCCTTGCGGGTCAGGAGCAGGCGCTGGTTCTCCTGTTCCACCATGCGGTACTGGACGTCGATGGTGCCCGATTCCTTCTGGGCCGTGCTCAGGGTGGAGGGGGGCGCCAGGGTGGTCAGTTCCAGGTTGGAGGCGGGACGGCCGAAGCTGTCCCGGTCTTCGACGATGAATTTGAGTTTCTTGTCCGTGCTCTTGTAGAGGGCGGAGCCGATCTCCCGCCGCAGGAGGTCCAGGGTGTTCCCCAGTTCGCGCCGCGCCTCCATGCCCTCCGCCGAGCGCTCCCGGGCACGCAGCACCGTGAAGTAGCTCCCGTAGAGGGCGGCGGTGAGGATGCCCAGCAGGACCACGGCGATCAGCACTTCCAGGAGGGTGAAGCCCTTATTGCGTGAGATAGCACTCAAGCGCCACCTCCCGTTTGTCGCCGGTCCGCCATACCCGCACCACCAGTTTCTGGAGCACGGACAGGTCGGTGGCCGTGACTTCGGCCCGCCAGGAGAGTTCCGGGTGGGCCGGGGCCAGGGTCCCTTCGCTCTTCTCGGAGAGCGTCTGCCCCTGGCTTTTCTGTTGCAGCAGTTCTGCCATCTTGGCCCGCGCCAGAAGCGTCAGGGCGGTGCTGTCCCGTTCGTTGGTAATGATCGTCAGGTGGTAGTTGACCGCCCCCAGCACCGTCAGGATGACGCTGGCCATGATGGCCAGGGCCACCATTACCTCCAGCAGGGTAAATCCTCTCATAGTGCGTCTTCCTGGTAGCCTTGGTAAATCTTGACCTTGCCGCTGGAGGGGAAGCCCATGACCGTCCAGAAAGCGCCGCCCGCCGAGCGCAGGTGGATGGTGACGAAATCGCGCAGGCCGCCGGCGCCGATGTCGAGCCGCACCTGGCCGTCGTTCAGTTTGCCCAGGCGCGGGATGACCACGTCCGCCACCACCACACCTTCCTTGGTGGGGCGTTGTTGCAGGAAGGGGTCGGTCGGCTCCATTTCGCTCCCGTCGCCCGCCGCCTGCAGGACCTTGACCGTGTCCGTGCCCGGCTCCAGGCGCAGGTAGTAGACGATCCCGGTGGTGGCCGCCCGGTCCTGGAGGTAGCGCAGCGTCGAGGCCAGGGTCCGCGCCGAGGTTTTCAGATCCTCGCCCTCCGTAGTGGGCAGGCGCGGGATCACCAGCGCCATCACCATGCCGATGACCGCCAGCACCACCACCAGCTCCAACAGCGTGAAACCCCGACGGTCGGACACCTTACTGCTCGCCTGCCACGGAGACACAGAGGCACAGAGGTTTCACCGGATTCATTTCTGCATTAACGATACGTAAAGCATGATGTTTCATGTTTGTATTCCAGGCGCCCCACCATACGTATTGTTTTTATCTCCGCGTCTTCGTGGCTCTGTGGCAATTTTGGAGTTACAGAAATTCCGACAGTTTCTCCCGCTCGTCCACCAGGTAGAATTCCAGGGTCTTGCGCAGGGCCTCGTCGGCGCTCGTCACCGGCTCCCATCCCAGGCATTCCTTGGCGCGCCGGATGGAGGGAACGCGGGTCAGCATATCCTGGTACCCCTTGCCGTAGAACTGGTCGGAGGAGGTCTCGACGATGCGGCATTTCTCGGCCTTTTCCCGGTAGAGCGGGAATTCGGCCACCATGTCGCGCAGTTTGTGGGCCAGCTCCTTGACGGACAGGTCGTTGGCCGGGTTGCCGATGTTGAAGATCTTGCCGTCGGCGCAGCCGTCCTTGTTCTCGATGATCCGCATCAGGGCGTCGATGCCGTCTTCGATAAAGGTGAAGGAGCGGCGCTGGTTGCCGCCGTCCACCAGCTGGATCGGCTCTTCGGCCAGGATGTCGTACAAAAACTGGGTCAGGACCCGGGAACTTCCCTCTTTGGCGGTATGGATGCTGTCCAGCTTGGGGCCGATCCAGTTGAAGGGGCGGAACAGGGTGAAGCGGAGCCCCTCGTGCATGCCATAGGCGTAGATCACCCGGTCGAGCATCTGCTTGGCGCAGGAGTAGATCCAGCGTTCCTTGGCAATCGGTCCCAGCATGAGGGGCGAATTGTCCTCATCGAACTCCCGGTCGGGGGACATGCCGTACACCTCTGAGGTGGAGGGGAAGATGACCCGTTTCTTGTACTTGTGGCACAGCCTGATGATCTTGAGGTTTTCCTCGAAATCCAGCTCGAAGACGCGCAGCGGGTCCTTGACGTAGGTCACCGGCGTGGCGATGGCGACCAGCGGCAGCACCACGTCGCATTTCTTGATGTTGTACTCGATCCACTCCTTGTTGATGGTGATGTCCCCCTCCAGGAAATGGAAGCGGGGGGCGCCCAGGGAACGCTCAAGCTTGTCGCAGGCCATGTCCAGGCCGTGGACCTCCCAGTCGGTGGTGGTGAGAATGCGGTGGGTCAGAGCGTTGCCGATGAAACCGTTAACGCCGAGGATCAATACTTTCATGCTCTTTTTCTCCTTAAGAGGTTGTTGAAAAACAGCCATCTCGCTGCCGTCCTCGAAAGGCCCTTCGTGCGGCGTAGCGTCCGGCCTTCGCAGCCAAAGCTGCTTCGGCGGAGTAGGCCTGCTACGCCTCCTCGGGTCTTCCTGCGGGTGCGGCGATCTGACTATTTTTGAACAACCTGAGTTATTCAACAGTCTGTTATGTAAACTGCCGTGCATCCGTGATAAATTCCGTTGCGGACATCTCGTCCCCGTTCTCCGCCTGGAGCGACCGGATCTCCAGCAACCCTGCGCCGGTGCCGACCAGAAGCGGGCGGTGCGACACGATGCGCCCCGGCTCTCCGGTTCCTTCGACCGGCCAGGCGGACCAGATGATCACCTTTTCGCCGGCCAGGTGGCTGAACGCGCCGGGGTAGGGATGGGCTACGCCCCGGATCAGGTTATAGATGCGCACGGCGCTTTGCTGCCAGTCGATCCGGCCGTCGGCGGGCTTGCGGCCGCCGAAGTAGCTCCCCTCTGCCAGGTTCATGGGACGGCACGCCGCCCTCCCCTCCCTGAGCAGCGGCCAGGCGCGGGCCATGACCGCCGCCGCCGCATCGGTAATCTTGTTGAAGACATCGAAGGCCGTATCGGTGAAGGCGATCTCCACCCGCTCCTGGTCCACGATGGCCCCGGCGTCGGGCTTCTCCACCATATGGTGCAGGGTCGCCCCGGTTTCGCTCTCGCCGTTGATCACCGCCCAGTTGACCGGCACCCGGCCGCGGTACTTGGGGAGGTACGAGCCGTGCAGGTTGAACGCCCCCCGCTTCGGGATCTCCAGCACCGCCGGTTTGATCATGGTGCGGTAGTAGAAGGAGAAGAGGAAATCCGGCCCGATGGCCCGCACCCGCTCCACGTTCTCCGGGAGGGAGATGTCCGTGGTCAGGTACGGGATGCCGTGGCGCTCCGCCAGTTCCCGCACCGACTTGAACCAGATCTCCTCCGTGGGGGAGTCCTCGTGGGTGAAGATCAGGGCGATATCCGCCCCCTGGCGCACCAGTTCCTCTATACAACGATAGCCTACATTATGGTAGGCGCAGATTATCAGTTTGTCAGCTTGCACCGTTTTTCCTCTATTGCGGCGGGTTGCGCCGGATTGTGGGACCGGCCGGGGCCGGCGGCCGCCGTATCAGAGTCCGGCCTGTTCTTCAAAGCCGTAGGTCCGCCGCACCACGTATCGGGGCCGTTTGCGCACCTCCTGATAGATCCGGCCCACGTATTCGCCCACGATGCCGATGCCGAAGATGATGATGCCGATGAAGAAGAACAGGATGGCGAACAGGGTGAAGACCCCCTCCACCTCCGCCCCGACGATGAAGCGCCGCACCAGCAGGAACAGGGCAAAGACCAGGGAGAAGAGGGCGGTGCTGATGCCGAACAGCGCGAAGATCTGCAGCGGCACCACCGAAAAGCCGGTCATCAGGTCGAAATTGAGCCTGATGAGCCGGTAGAACGAATACTTGCTCTCCCCCTCCATCCGCTCGGCATGCCCCACCTCGATCTCCGTCGGGTTGGAGGCGAAGGTCTGGGCCAGGGCCGGGATAAAGGTGGTGGATTCACGGCAGCGGTTGATATTGTCCACCACGTAACGGTGGTAGGCCCGCAGCATGCAGCCGTAATCCTGCATCTGCATGCCGGTGATCCGGTTGGTGGTGATGTTCACGATGCGCGAAGCGAACTTTCTGAAGAAGGAATCCTGGCGTTTCTGGCGGATGGTGCCGACCACGTCGTGCCCTTTTTCGATCTCCGCCACCAGGCGCGGGATCTCCTCGGGGGGGTTCTGCAGGTCGGCGTCCAGGGTGATGACGATCTCTCCCCGGGACATCTCGAAAGCCGCCAGGATGGCCATGTGCTGGCCAAAGTTGCCGTTGAACTCGATGACCTTGACCCCCGGATACTGCTGCACCATCCGGCGCAGGATCTCCAGGGAGCGGTCACGGGAGCCGTCGTTGGTGAAGATGACCTCGAAGGGCCTGCCGACGCCCTGGACCGCCGGATAGAGGCGCTCCATCAGGGGGGCGAGATTGCCCTCCTCGTTATAGACCGGCACGACGATACTTAGGTAGGGTTGTTCCGTGCGTGTTTCATTGTCCATCAGCTTCAAGCACCTCGATCAATTCTTTTCCGTAGAGCCCTTTTTGCCACTCCCGCATCCCGGCGATCACGTCCAGGCCGGCGAGCGAAACGGGGTTCATATCCGCCGCCGCCTCCAGAAGCCAGTTGGGAGCGATCACCCCCGGCTCCAGCCCCAGGGCCGCACTCGACTGCTCACGCCACGACTTGAGCCGCTTGAGCCGCTCCTTGGCCCCCTCGCCGGGGTCTTCCTTCCGCGTGCGCGGAAACCGGGGCAGACGCTCCTCGGGCAGTTCCAGGGCGGCGGCAACAGCCGCCAGCAGGGCCGTGCCATGGCGATGGAGCTGCTTGGGGGTCATCCCCTTGATGCCCGAAAGTTCGCTCAACGAGCGGGGCTTCTTCTCCGCCGCCTCCAGGAGCGTCTCGGCCGACATCACCTTGAAGGGGGGACGGTCCATCTGCTGCGCCTGGCGGTCGCGGTAGCGCAAAAGCTCCTCCAGGGTCGCCAGGCTGCGCCCTTTGAGCTTTCCCGCCCCCTTGCAGGAGAGGAACAGCGGCCCCTCCTTTTCGCTCACCCGGGCCCGGCAGACCAGGGCGCACTCCTCCTCCTGCCAGGCAAGACGGCCTTTCCCGGCCAGCTCGCCGTGCAGTTGGTCATACAGGGGGAGCAGATCGGAGGTATCGGCCGAGGCATAGGCGCACATCTCCGGGCTGAGCGGCCGCTGGCTCCAGTCCGCCTTCTGGTATTTCTTGTCCAGCTCGATGCCGAAGCGCGCCCTGAGCAGCGCGGCGAGGCCGAACTCGTTGATGCCCAGAAAGCGTGCCGCGATCATGGTGTCGAACAGGTTTCCCACTTCGATGCCGAAATCCCGGTGCAGGGAACGGATATCGTAATCCGCGCCATGCATCACGATCAGGATGGCGGGGCTGCCCAGGGGCGCGGCCAGGGGGGACAGGTCCTCCACGGCCAGCGGGTCGATCAGCCAGCTTTCGTTCCGGGTCGAGACCTGGATCAGGCAGACCTTCTCCCGATAGTGATGGAGCGAATCCATCTCCAGGTCCACGGCCAATTCATGGTGCCGGCAGAGGTGGTCTGCCAGTTCTTTCAGGCGTGCTGCGGTAGTGACGATTTCGCACGTTCCGGCCTGCCGGTTTGCATGTGTCAAGCCGGAAACTCCTTTACGATGTGGTAGGTGGTGGTGCGCTGGGCGGCGCGGAAGCCGGCCCCGCGGATAAGGTCGATCATCTCTTCCCGGGACATGCGGAAGCTGCAACCGGCTGCGGCAACGACGTTTTCTTCCAGCATGGTCCCCCCCAGGTCGTTGGCCCCGAAGAAGAGGGCGACCTGCGCCATCTTGGCCCCCTGGGTGACCCAGCTGGCCTGGATGTTGGGGATATTGTCCAGCACGATGCGGGCCAGGGCCAGCACCTTCAGGTACTCGACCCCGGTGGCGGTATCGCCCCCCAGCTCCGTATTCCCCGGCTGATAGGTCCAGGGGATGAAGGCGGTGAACGAGCCGCCCCGGTCCTGGATCTCCCGCACCCGGAACAGGTGCTCGACGATGTCTTCCGGCTTCTCGCGGCTGCCGAACATCATGGTGGCCGTGGTCGGCATGCCGAGCCCCGCGGCCCGGGACATGACCTCCGCCCACTGGCGCCAGCCGATCTTGTTGGGCGAGATGGCGCCGCGGACCTCGTCCACCAGGATTTCGGCCCCGCCGCCGGGTATGGAATCCAGGCCGGCCCGGTGGAGCCGCCCGAGGGTCTCGTCCAGCGACAGCCCCGAACTCTTTGCGATGCTGACCACCTCGGCCGGGGAGAGGGAATGGTTCTGCACCGAGGGGAACCGGGACTTGATCTCGCGGAACAACTGCTCGAAAAAGCCGATCTTCAGGTCCGGGTTGAGCCCCCCCTGCATGAGGAGTTGCGTCCCCTCCAGCCTTACCAGTTCCTCGATCTTGGCGAAGATTTCCTCCTGGGTGAGCACGTAGGCGTCCGCCGCGCCGCCATCGCGGTAGAATGCGCAAAAGGCGCATTTCGAGGTGCAGATGTTGGTGTAATTGACGTTGCGGTCCACCACAAACGTCACCACCCCTTCCGGGTGGAGCGTGCGGCGTATCCTGTCGGCGCGGCTTCCCAGTTCCAGCAGTTCGGCGCTTTCCAGCAGCCGCACCGCCTCCTCGCGCTCCATGCGCCGCCCAGGGGCGGTATCCGTGGTTTGTTGCATCATCATTGCCCCTGCACCGCCCCCTCTTCCAGCACGCGCCTGACCTCGTCGGGAAGCCGCCGCGCCCGGCGTTCCGGGCTGATGCAGGCAAGCGTGACCACCGCCTCCGCCAGGACCCTGCCGTCCGACGGCCGCACCGCTTGTTGCCTGACGATGAAGGACGCGCCGCCGACCCGCTCCGGGCGGGTAACGATGGACAGCAGGTCGTCGTGCAGCGCAGACGCCTTGAAGTCGATCTCCATCCTGATCACCGGGAAAACGAAACCGGCCGTGGCGAGTTCCGCCACTCCCAGGCCGCGCTCCCGGAAATATTCCGTCCTGGCCCGTTCGAAGAATTTAAGGTAGCTGGCATGGTAGACCACGCCGGCGGCATCCGTGTCTTCATAGTAGATGCGAACGTCCATGTCTATTTGAGCCTCAGGTTGAGCGTGCGCACCGTGCCGCTCTCGCGGAACCGGACCTGGAGGCGGAGTTCCTTGACCGATTCCGCCTCGCCCGGGAAGAAGATAAAGCCGGAGGCCAGGGCCTCGGCGGCCATGATCTTGCCTTCCATCCCTTTTTCACGGACGTCGTCGGCGATCTTGTATTCCCGTTCCCGGTCGTCGCCCTTGGAGGCGCCGCCGATGACGGCACCGCCCACCCCACCCAGGACGCCCCCTTTGACCAGGGACGAGCCGGCATCATGGCCGGACACGATCCCTATGGCCAAGCCCAGCAGCGCGCCGGCTGCGGCCCCCCAGGCAGCACCTTTGCCCGCCCCGCTGGTGATGGCCCCCGCCTGGGTAGCCTTATCGACCCGGTCCACGGCCTCGCGGTTGGAGAGGAGCTTCCAGTAGCGGTTCGAATTGTCGATCAGAAAGGTCTGGCCGGACACGACCTCGATCCCCTGGCCGCTCTTGTTGTCGATGACGACCAGCACGGGCAAAAGTCCGGCATCCCGGACATTGAAGCCAAACGCGTCTTCGGCCTGCTGCCGGTCGACAAAGGCCTCTGCCCCCACCTGCATCCCGGCAACGTCCTGGTAGTTTACGTAGTCCTGGGGCGGCCGGAACGAAACCGAACGGCTCTCGTAGGTGGCGCACGCGGAAAGATGCGCCGCCATCATCAAGAGACAGATGATTTTCTTCATGGCTCATCTCCAATCGTAAATGTACTGCCTGCTACTGTCACTTTAGTGCAGAATCGGCCCGGCTGCAACTTCATTCTATGCCAAAAGGCCGGTTTCCGGCGGCTTCCCGGGCAAAACGCCCAAATTTGGCCCAGAACGCACTTTGATGACCAAGACTGTCATGCATATGGATCACCTCCCAAAACAGCGCCAGCGGGCCATTTTGGGATTTCATCTCGCGAATGCCCATTTTAAGCGGCTTTGCGGGAGACAATCTCGATCAGGTTGCGCTCCCCCTTGTCGAAGGGCAGCCGGTACGGTGTGACCGACACGATTTCAAACCCCAGGGCGGCGAGACGCTCCTCATCCGCCCGGATCTCCCCGGCGACGCCCGGCCCCTTCATGGCGACCAACCGCCCGGTCTCCACCAAGAGCGGTGCAGCCAGGGCGACGAACTGTTCCAGGCGCGAAAAGGCCCGGGAGGTAATCAGGTCGAAGCCGTGGCCCCGTGTGCGGCACAACTCCTCCACCCGTGCGTGAACGGCCTCGAAGCCGGAGAATTTCAAAAGACGGGCCACATGCCGCTGGAAGAGGATCTTTTTCCCGACCGCATCCACGGAGGTGACCGGCTGCGCGGGCTTGACAATCTTGAGGGGGATGGCCGGCACCCCCGCCCCGGAGCCGATATCCAGCACCCGCTCACCGTCACGGACGGATCCGGCAAACACCAGGGCATCGATGATGTGCTTCACCGCAATCTCCTCATCGGAGACGATGGCGGTGAGGTTGATCTTGCGATTCCACTTTTTGAGTTGGTCGGCAAAGAGTTCGAAGGCCTGGATATGCTCCTCCGGAATCTCCAGGCCAATCTCCCGCGCCCCCTGTTCCAGTATGCGACGAATCACGAACCCTCCGTCCCGGCTTCCCGGCCGCTCTGTTTCCCGCTCCTCGTCTTCAGGGCAATGGACAGCACCGAGATGGCGGCCGGCGTCACGCCCGGGATGCGTGAAGCCTGGCCCAGGGTGCCGGGGCGATTCCTGGCCAGTTTTTCCCGCACTTCGGTGGTGAGCCCGTTGATGGAAAAGTAGTCCAGATCTTCAGGCACCTGCGTACCCTCAAGCTTGTGCGCCCGCTCCACCTGTTCGAGCTGCCGCTCGATATAGCCCTGGTATTTCACCTGGATCTCTACCTGCTCGCGCACCTCGGGGGACGTTTCACGTGAAACGTCGTCGAATTCCGCCAGCTCCCCGTAGGTGATCTCGGGGCGCCTGAGCAATTGCTCCAGGGTGGTGCCCTTCTGGATGTCCCCCAAGCCGTGCCGGGCCAAAAATTCCAGTTCCCGGTCATTCATGGCCAGCCGGCCGGAACAGATCCGCTCATGCTCTGCGGCAATCATCTCCCGTTTCCGCAGGAAGCTGCCGTAGAGCTCGTCACGCACCAGACCCACGGCGTGCCCCTTCTCGCGCAGGCGCATGTCGGCGTTGTCCTCGCGCAGCAGCAGGCGGTACTCGGCCCGCGAGGTGAACATGCGGTACGGCTCCTTGGTACCCAGGGTGACCAGGTCGTCGATCATCACCCCGATGTAGGCCTCGCTGCGGCCCAGCACCAACGGGTCCCTGCCCTTGACCCGCAAGGCGGCATTGATCCCTGCCATCAGCCCCTGCCCGGCAGCCTCCTCGTAGCCCGAGGTGCCGTTGATCTGCCCGGCGTGATAGAGGTTGCGGATCAGCTTGGTTTCAAGAGAGGCGCGCAACTGGATCGGGTCCACGTAATCGTATTCGATGGCATAGGCCGGCCGCATGATCTCCACCCGCTCCAGCCCCTCGATGGAGCGGTAAAACGGTATCTGGATATCGATGGGGAGCGAGGTGGACATGCCGCTGGGGTAGACCTCCACGGTCTCCAACCCCTCCGGCTCGATGAAGGTCTGGTGGCGTTCCTTGTCGGGAAAACGCACCACCTTGTCCTCGATGGAGGGACAGTAGCGGGGCCCGACCCCCTCGATGACCCCGGCGTACAGTGGCGAACGGTCCAGGCCGGAGCGGATGATCTCGTGGGAGCGTGGGTTGGTGTAGGCGATATGGCACGGCACCTGGGGCAGGATGATGCGCTCGGTGGCGAAGGAGAACGGCGCCGGCGGGTCGTCCCCGTACTGGGGTTCCAGCCGCGAGAAGTCGATGGTCCGCCCGTCCAGGCGCGCCGGGGTGCCGGTCTTGAGCCGCCCCACATGGAAGCCGAGCTGTCCGAGCTGGTCGGAAAGCCCCACCGACGGCAGGTCCCCCGCCCTGCCGCCAGGGTAGTTGGTCAGGCCGATGTGGATCAGGCCGCGCATGAAGGTGCCGGTGGTCAGGACGACCGTCGTGCCGAGAAAGCGGATGCCGGCGCGGGTGTCCACACCGCGCAGCTCCTCACCCTCCAGGTAGAGCCCGGTCACCTCCCCCTGCTTGAGGTACAGGTTGTCCTGCTGCTCCAGCACCCGCTTCATGCGCAGCCGGTAAAGCTGCTTGTCGGCCTGGGCGCGGGAGGCGCGCACCGCGGGTCCCTTGCGGGTATTGAGGATGCGGAACTGGATGCCGGTGGCGTCGATGTTCCGGGCCATCTCCCCCCCCAGGGCGTCGATCTCCTTCACCAGGTGCCCCTTGGCGAGACCGCCGATGGCCGGGTTGCAGGACATGAGCGCCACCGCGTCCAGATTGATGGTCAAAAGCAGTGTGGAACAGCCCATGCGGGCTGCCGCCAGGGCGGCCTCGCAGCCGGCATGGCCGGCCCCGACCACGATCACGTCATATATGGTTTCATAGCAGTGCATCAATATCCTCCCTGAATCCGTGACGCCGGAATGCCGCAGTATCCGGAAGAACCGGAGCCTGCACGCCGCCGTGTCGTGCCAGCCCGCTCACGCGGCCCGCCCCCTCGCGGTGCCACAAACCCCTAAAACGCGGCGGCAGAGACCATCCGGGCCAGCGGAGGTGGTGAGACGCCACAGGTTCAAATCGTCGCCATGTTTCACGTGAAACACGCCTGAATCCGTGATGCCGGAAAGCCGCAGTATCCGGAAGAGCCGGGACCGCACGCCGCCATGTCGTACCAGCCCCGTCACCTGGCCCGTTCCCCGTCCGATGCCGCAAACTCTCAAAGCGCAACGGCAGAGGCCTTCCGGGCCAGAGAGACAGGGAGGCGTCACGGTTCCAGGCTCTCACCATGTTTCACGTGAAACAGGAATATCATTTACCTATGCAGAATGACGAAAAGACCACGTCCAGGAGATCGTCCGTGGTGGTTTCGCCGGTGACCTGCCCCACGGCGGACAGGGCGTCGCGCAGATCAATGGCCAGGGTTTCCAGCTCGCGCCCCTCGTCCAGGCCGGAGAGAAACCGGTGGAGTGCCGACCGGGCCGAGACCAGGACGTCGCGATGACGGGCTCGGGAAATGGCCACGAATTCGCGGCTGTCCAGGGCCGCTCCGTGCAGGAAGGTCGTGCGGATCACCTCGCGCAGCTCATCGATGCCCGCGCCGGTGCCGGCGGACAGGGCGACGCAGGGCATCTCTCCCATGCCGGAGGGGAGATCAAGGGCCGGGGGGAGATCGCTCTTGTTCAAAACAGCTATGGTGATTTTCCCCTGCACGGCATCCAGGATCAGCCGGTCTTCGTCGCCGAAGGGGCGCGCCGAATCCAGGACGAACAGCACCAGATCGGCCTGGGGAATCTTGTCCAGGGTGCGGCTGATCCCCTCCCGCTCCACAACATCATCCGTGTGGCGGATGCCGGCCGTGTCCAGCAGACGCACCGCCAGCCCCCCCAGGTTCACCGTTTCCTCGATGATGTCGCGGGTGGTGCCGGGGATATGGGTGACGATGGCGCGGTTTTCCTTGAGCAGGCGGTTGAGCAGGCTGGACTTGCCGGCGTTCGGCTTGCCGACGATCAGCACGGAAATCCCCTCCCTGAGGATACGCCCTTCATCGAAACCGGTCAGCAGGGTGCCGATCTCGTTCAGGGCCTCGCCCACACCCGCCCGCAGGGCCACGGTGTCGGCCTCGCCGATGTCGTCCTCGGGGAAATCGATAAAGGCTTCCACAAAGGCCAGTCTTTTCGTCAAGCCGTGGCGGATGGCCTCGATCCTGTCGGAGAGCGCACCGGCCCGCTGGCGTTGGGCAAGGGCAAGGGACGCCTCGGTCTTGGCGGCGATCACGTCCATGACCGCCTCGGCCTGCACCAGGTCGATCCTGCCGTTGACAAAGGCCCGGCGGGTGAACTCCCCTGGTTCGGCCAGCCGCGCGCCGCAGGCCAGGACCGCGGCCAGGACACGTTCCACCACCAGCATCCCGCCATGACAGTGCAACTCCAGCACATCCTCACGGGTGTAGGAATGGGGCGCCCGCATCAGGACGGCCATGGCCTCGTCCAGCACGGCCCCGTCATCGGGCGCCACCACGGCACCATAGTGCAGGAAGTGGCTGACGAATACCGCACCCTTGCGGAAGCGGAAGAGCCGCAGGCCGATGGCTTCTGCCCCGCTGCCGCTGATCCGCACGATGCCGATGCCACCCTCCCCCTGGGGGGTGCTGATGGCTGCGATGGTGTCCTCAATATACATGGCTGCTTCCTTGTTGGGTCCGGGGCGTCAAAACAGGTCCATCTGACCCGGCCCCCCGGTCCTTTTCGCTTTTCTGCCCGGCCCGGCCTGCGCCTCCGCCAGCAACGGCCCCGGGATCTCGGCGATAAACCGTGACAGCTGGCGGGGGCGGGACCCGCCCAGGAACGGTTGGCGGAAGCGGTCAGGAGCAGACGCTCCTTGGCGCGGGTAAGGCCGACATAGAACAACCGCCGCTCCTCCTCCGTATCCGCGTCGCGCCAGAGGGTGCACGGGAGGAGCCCCTCCTCGGCGCCGGCCAGGAAGACCACCGGAAACTCCAGCCCCTTGGCGGCGTGCAGGGTCATGAGGGCCACGGCCTCGGCCCGCTCGTCGTAGACCGTTGCTTCGGCGTAGCGGCGCAGGTGGGTGGCGAAGCCCGGCAGATCGTGGCCGAAACTGCCGGCCAGCTCCAGGAATCTCGCGGTGGCGGCGTGAGCCTGATCAAGGGCGAACAACGGCAGGACCGGGAGCAACGCCGCGGCAAGGCCGTTGTCGGCCGCGGCCGCGCGGAACCGGTCCAGGGCCTGCATCAGGTCAACGATCCCGCCGCGCACTGCCCGGGAGAGGTCGAGGGGAGCAAGGGAGGCGAAAAAATCCCCCGTCAGGGGGAGCGCCGCCTCCAGGCGGCCGATGCTTGCCGCACCGATGCCCGGGAGGGCGCCTGCCAGTTGCAGCCACTCGGCTATGGTCTCCGACCCGGCGGCAGCCTGCACCCAATAGTAGGCCGGCCGTATCTCCGCAGCAAGGTAAAAGGGGGGCACCCCCACCTGCTGAAACGGGATGCCGCGTCGCGCCAGGGCGGCAGAGATCTCCTCGGCCTGTCTGCCGAGCCGAAAGAGTACGGCCATGTCGCCGAAGCTCAAGCCCCTTCCCGTTCCGCCATCGCCCCCCCGGCCGGAATTGATGGAAAAGTGCTCGATCCCCCCCAGCAGCTCCTCCATGCGGCGCACGATGAATTCGGCCTCGGCCGCCCCGGACGGCGCGGTGTGCAGTTCGATGCCCCCCCGCCGTTCGGAAGCCGCGACCAGGGGCAGTCCGCTGCGGCGGCCGTTATGGGCGATGACCGCCGTTGCCGCGGCGATGACCGGGACGGGACAGCGGTAGTTGCGGGTCAGGGAGATCCGCTCGACACCGGCCATGCCGCCGAAGCGGAAGAAAAACTCTGGGTCGCTCCCCCGGAAGCCGTAGATGGCCTGGTCGGGATCGCCGATGGCAAAGACGCGGGCCTGGTCGGCCAGGATGCATACCAGGTCGAACTGGCTGGCGTTCAGGTCCTGAAACTCGTCCACGAACAGATGCTCCACCGGTCCGCAAACCCGGCGGCGCAGTTCGGGCTCCCCGCCCAGCCGCCGGGCGAACGCCGGGATGACGGCGTCCAGGTCCAGGGCACCGAGGCGGTCCAGTTCGCCCAGGTAGCGCCGGATAGGTTCAGTGGCTGCGCCCTCCGGCCGCACGAAATGGCCGGCCAACTCCTCGCCCAGACGTTTGCGTTCCGCCGCACCCAGATCCGGGAAGAGACGTTTGAACAGGCGCTCCCGGTCCTCCGGGCCGACCACCGCAAGGCCGGGCGTCTCGTGGCGGAGCCGGTCGAGGCAGAATCGGTGGAAGGTTCCCACGAAGACCGCTTCGGCGGCCGGTCCCACCCGCTTCAGCAGCCGCTCGCGCACCTCGTCGGCCGCCTTGACGGTGAAGGTGACGGCCACCATGCGGGACGGGTCGCTTCCCGCCTCCAGCAGCGCCGCGATACGCGCTATCAGGGTAGAGGTCTTGCCGGTGCCCGGTCCGGCCGCCACCAGGACATGCCGGCTCGTGGCGGCGATGGCTGCCGCCTGCTCCGGGTTGGGGCCGGTGGCCGCCCCCGGAACGTCGTCCACGGGCTCCCCGGCAGCGGCGAACGCCGGCAACGCCACGGCCTCGGCCTTCCTTTTCCGGCGGCGCGGCGGTGGGCCGTCGCCGAACAGGCTCCCCTGGCCGGCCAGCCGCCCGACCTCCCCCTCCTCGAAAACCCTGATCACGCCGTACTCGCCGTCGAAACCGGGCGTGCGGATGACATTGCCGGCGCGCATACGCCCCACGGCCTCTCCCAGGATCGGCGAGGCCTGGCGGATCTCGTCCAGGGGGACGTGCAAGAGCAGGTTGAATTCGGACCCGAACAGCCCGATGGTGCGGCGGTACTGTTCCATGACCCCCTTGGAGGCCGGTCCGGCCCCGACGATCTCCCCCAGCACCTCGGGCAACGGGATGAGGCTGAACACCTCGGGCGAGTCATGGCGGTAGAGCGGCTTCTCCCGGTCGGCCAGCTCCATCACCCGATGGAAGACGCCGATGGTCAGGGGCCTGCCGCAGACCGGGCAGCGCAATCCGAGCCTGCGGCTCTCCACGGGGTCCAGGCACACATGGCAGGCCCGGTGGCCGTCGGCATGGTACTTACCCTCCTCGGGGAAAAACTCCACCGTGCCCCGGAAGGTATCCCGCCGGTTCCCCTTGATGGCGTCCCGCAGGGCGAAGAAATCAAGGTCGGTGGCCAACAGGTTGGCCTCGCGCCCCAGCTTGGAGGGCGAGTGGCAGTCCGAGTTGGAGATCAGGGCGAAACGGTCCAGGCCGGATATGAGCCGGTTCATGTCCGGGTCGGACGAGAGCCCGGTCTCCAGGGCAAAGATGTGGGGCGTCAGGTCGTCGAAGCATTCCTCGATGGCGTCGAAGCCGGATTTCGAACCGAACAGGGAGAACCAGGGGGTCCAGATATGGGCCGGCACCAGGAAGCCCTCGGGCGCCTCTTCCAGCAGGATCTCCAGCAGGTTGCGGCTATCCAGACCCAGGATGGGACGCCCGTCGGACTCGATGTTGCCGATGCCGGCCAGCTTGGCGTTCAGCCGCTCGGCAGAGGCAAAATCCGGCACATAGAGCAGGTTGTGGACCTTGCGCACCACACCGTGGCGCTTGTAGATGCTGCTGATCTCCGCCGAGAGGAGGAAGCGTACCGGGCCGGCAAGGGGCGCCACCCCCGGCAGCGGGGAAGCGACGGCGGCCTCGTTCTTCAGGCGGAACAGCCCCGGCTCGGCCGGCTCCAGCTCCTCCTTGAGGCGGCGGAACCAGCCGGGGTGGGTGAAGTCGCCGGTGCCGACCACCTGGATGCCCTTGACCCGCGCCCAGCCGGCCAGGCCGGCCAGGCTGCTCTCCGGGCTGGTGGCCCGGGAAAAGGGGGAATGGATATGCAGGTCGGCGATGTAGTCCATGCACGGTGTCCCTAGGAGGTTGTTCAAAAACTCAGGTTGTTCAAAAATAGTCAGATCGTCGTACCCGTTAGACAAGTCCTGCGGAGGCCCTCACCCGGCCTTTGGCCACCCTCTCCCGGAGGGAGAGGGTAACGGTATCCCTTCTCCCTTTGGGAGAAGGATAGGATGAGGGGCGCTACGCCGCACAAAAGGGCTTTCGAGGATGGCGGCGAGATGGCTGTTTTTCAACAACCTGTTAAAGCAAAAAGCGCCCGTGCGGTGCAGGGGCGCTTCGACTGTGCCGTAACCCACGGCGGTCGTCAATCCTTGACCAGTTTGTTGATATACATCTGCTGGCCGATGGTCAGGATATTGTTCACCAGCCAGTACAGGACCAGGCCGGAGGGGAAGCTCAGGAACATGAAGGTGAACACCACCGGCAGGGCCAGCATCATCTTCTGCTGGACCGGGTCCATCTGGGAGGGGGTCATCTTCTGCTGCACGAACATGGTGACCCCCATGATGACCGGGGTGACGTAATAGGGGTCCTTGTCGGAGAGGTCGGTGATCCAGAAGAAGAACGGCGCATGGCGCAGCTCGATGGAGAACATGAGCGCCTTGTAGAGGGCGAAGAACACCGGGATCTGGACGACCATGGGCAGGCAGCCCCCCAGGGGGTTGACCTTGTGGTCGCGGTACAGTTCCATGACCGCCTTGTTCATGGCGTCACGGTCGTTCTTGTACTTCTCGCGGATCTTGTTCATCTCCGGCTGGATCTTCTGCATCCCCTTCATGGACTTGTAGCTCTTGTGGGTCAGGGGGAAGAACAGCGCCTTGAGGATGATGGTGATGATGATGATGGCGATGCCGTAGTTGCCCACATAGCGGTAGAAGTATTTGAGGGTGTACAGGAGCGGCTTGGCAATGACCGCAAACCACCCCAGGTCGAGGGACTGTTCCAGCGCATTGCCCTGGGCCTTGAGGATGTCGATATCCTTGGGGCCGACGAACAGCCGCTGGGTCACCGTGGCGGCCTGGCCCGGATTGATCGTGAACTGCGGGGCCGAGGCGACGGACTCGAGGAGTCCGGCTGCGTTCTTTTTCAATTCGACGGATGCGATGCTCCCCTTCTCGGCCAGGAGGGCGCTCAGGAAATATTTGTCGGCAAAGCCGGCCCACAGGACGGCCCGGTCATACTTCTTCGAAGCCGCGGCCACATCCTTGGCCTTGTCCGCCTTGAGGCCGTTGTCGGAGTAGAGGTACGAACCGGCCGTATCCAGGCGGTTGTCCTTAACCTTGTGCTCGGCCGGATAGGTCATCACCTGCTGGATGGTCCCGACCAGGGGGGCAGCGGAGTTGTTGAACACCTGGGTGTCCAGCTTGATGCCGTAGGAGTCCCCGGTAAAGGTGTAGACCTTGCGCACGGTGAATCCCTGGCCCGACACGTAATTGAACGTCAACTGGCGGCTCTCGCCGCCGACCAGGGCCAGGGCGTCGGCATCCGGCACGAAGACGGTGCCGTCCGGGAGGTTGAAGCCGGCCCCCCTGGTGGAGAAGGTGAAGAGCGAGGAGCCGCCGCTGGTCCCGAGAACCACGAGCGGGGCAGTCGGGCTGTTCTGTTCGCGGTACTTCTTGAGGGTCAGGCTCTTGAGGCTGCCGCCCCGCCCGGAGAAAACCGCCGTATAGAGACCGGTCTCCACCGTCACGTCCTTGGCAACGGTCTGAGGTGACGGGGCAGCCTGGGCCGGGGCGCCGGTTGCCGGTGACGGGACCGGCTGGGCCGGTTGCTCAACGGCCGGGGCCGCCGACGGCGCGGCGGAGCTGGCTGCAGGGGTGGTTTTAGGCGGGATCGGTGTTTTTCCCGGGCCGAAGACCGTGGTAAAAACGTAGAAAACCGCTATTGAAAGAATGACTGCCAGGAATGCGCGCTTTTCCATAAAAGCTCCAGTGGTGCTCTCTTGATTAAGGTACCGGATCGAACCCGCCCGGATGAAAGGGGTGACATTTGCAGAGCCTGACCAGGGTAAGCCAAACGCCCCTGACAACGCCATGCCGTATAATTGATTCGCGGGAATACTCGGAACAGGAGGGATAAAACCGGCAGGTCTGCGGAAGAAGCGGCGAGAGCAGCTTCTGGTACAGCCTGATTACGATGAGCGCAACGCGCTTGAGCATGGGGATGTGCCGATATGCCTGAAGGCCTTTTCAAGTTCTCGTCGGACAGCGCCGAAGTCCATCGCCGCAGACTCGCGTCGTGCCACGACATTCAAATCCACGCACGGTAGAAGGAGCCGCACCTGCCTGAATGTTTCTCTGGTATATCGCTTGATCCTGTTGCGAACCACGGCACAGCCGACCTTTTTGCTGACCGTGACCCCCAGGCGCGCCTGGCCGCCGTCATTTTCCTGCCAGACGACAAGGAACCCCTTGGTGGCAAACTTGTGGGGAGAGTCCAAAAGCCTGAGGAATTCGAAACGCTTCCTCAGCCGAGCCGACTTTGGAAACAGCCGGCGCTCCGCTCTCCCACAAGTATTACTTGGTTGCAATGCGAACGGACAGGCTCTTACGCCCTTTGGCCCTTCTGCGCTTGATCACGAGACGGCCGTTCTTGGTGGACATGCGCACCAAAAAGCCGTGGGTACGCTTGCGGGAAGTGTTGCTGGGCTGGAATGTTCTTTTCATATCATACGCTCCTCTAAGTAATTGTATCAGGAAATGAGTTTTTAATCATATCACCTTGAAATTGTCAAGAAAATTATTACTCGTCCGGAGCGTTCGCTCCCAGGTGTTTTGCCTTGAAAAATGGCCCGGCCTCTGTTAATCTGCCCTAGCCGAAAAAAGTCCTTAATATTCAGCAAAGTATGCATAACTTTTTGATTTTATTGTGTTATAAGTTATCAACAGGTGTTGAAAATTATGTTGATAACTGTTGATATTCATAAGGGTCCGCGACGTAAAAGCAGCTCATACCACTGGTAATCTGTCACCTGCGACCATTGTGGATAACCCCACTGAACCGCCATCCCTTTGATAATGAGAATGTGATGTGAATATGCATGAAGCTTGGCAACAAGCCGCCGAAAATCTGGAAAAAGTTCTTTCCGAGCGAGATTTTGCCACCTGGATCAAGCCGGTAAGCTACAGCCATCACGATGGCACTACGGTCTACCTTTCCGTTCCCACCTCGTTTTTCAAGGATTGGCTGGAAGAGAACTATCAGAAGGTCATCCTCGGCGCCCTGTCGGTGACTTCGGGACACAACCTCTCGCTCGCCTTCGTGGTCAGGGACCACACCAGGGAGACCGAAGACCTTTTAGCGGAAGACCTCATCATCAAGGGGCACCAGGAAGATGCCGAACAGGCGAAGAGCGCCCAGTTGGACTCGACCATTACCCCCCTCAACTCCAAATACACCTTCGATCTGTTCGTCAGCGGCACCGGCAACCACTTTGCCCACGCGGCCGCCATGGCGGTGGCCCACAATCCGGCCGATACCTATAACCCGCTCTTCATCTACGGCGGCGTCGGCCTGGGCAAAAGCCACCTGTTGAACGCCATCGGGCACACCATCCGCAGTACGTCACCCTCGCTGAACGTCTGTTACTGTTCGGCGGAGAAGTTCATGTACGAGATGGTGAACCACCTCCGTCTCAAAAAGATGGATCTGTTCAGAAACCTGTTCAGAAACGTGGATGTGCTCCTCATCGACGATATCCAGTTCATATCCGGGAAAACCGGGACCCAGGAGGAATTTTTCCACACCTTCAACGCCCTCCACGAGGCCCACAAACAGATCGTCATCACCTCCGACAAGTTCCCCCGGGAGATATCGGACCTGGAGGAACGTCTCCGCTCGCGTTTCGAATGGGGGCTGATCGCGGATATTCAACCTCCCGACCTGGAAACCAAGATCGCCATTCTCAAGAAAAAGTCGGAAGTGACCAAGATCCGCCTTCCCGACGATGTCACCTATTTTCTCGCTTCCAGCGATACGAGAAACATACGCGAGTTGGAAGGCATGCTGATCAGGCTCGGCGCCTACAGCAGCCTGCAGAACATCCCCATCACCCTGGAAATGGCCAAGGAAAGCCTCAAGGACATCCTGGGCGACCGGCGCAAAGAGATCACCATAGAATTGATACAAAAAGCGGTGGCGGATCAGTTCGGCATCAAGATAGCCGATCTGAAATCGGAGAAACGGCAGAAAAACCTGGTACAGGCACGCCAGATAGCCATCTGGCTCTGCCGGGACATGACCAAGTCCTCCTACCCCGACATCGGCTCGAAGTTCGGCGGCAAGGACCACTCGACGGTCATCTATGCCACCAAGAAGATCGACAAGGCGCTGCACGACGATCAGAAACTGTTCAAGATGGTGGACGATATCAGGCAGGCGCTATTGAAATGAGACAACCCTGTTGACGGCGTGTGGATAACTGTGCATAACCGCCGTCCTGTTGATAACCGCCCCGTGCGGCCGAAAGTTGTCAACAGGGCTTAAAAGGAAAATATCCCGCCAAAACGTTATGTTGCGGGGTTTTACCCATATCAACAGGACCAACAACAAGAACAAAGGTTTTAAGATTTATAGATAAAACATCTTCCTGTAAGGAGTGACAGATGGAATTTACAATCGATAAGGAACTGTTCCTCAAGTCGCTGCAGAAGATTCAGGGCATCGTCGAAAAACGGACATCCATGCCGATCCTCTCCAATGTCCTTCTGGAGGCGACCGGTTCCGCGCTGCACGTAACGGCCACGGACCTGGAGGTGGGGATGAAGAGCACCTACCCCGCCGAAGTCGCGACACCCGGAAAGATCACGGTCGGAGCCAAGAAGCTGTACGAGATCGTCAAGGAACTCCCCAACCAGTCCATCGTCTTTTCCACCAAGGACAACGATTGGGTGGAGATCAAATGCGGCAAGGTGCAATTCAACATCGTCGGGCTGTCTCCCGATGAATTCCCCTATTTTCCCGACATCAAGGAAGAAAACCTCTTCGAGATCGAGAGTGCCCTGCTGAAAGGCATGATCGAAAAGACGTCCTACGCCATCTGCACCGACGAGACGAAATACAACTTAAACGGCATCTTCGCCAAGGTCGAGGTCACCGACAGCGGCGAAAACGCCCTTAAAATGGTCGCCACCGACGGCCACCGTCTCTCCATCGCCACCGGAGCCCTCAAGGGGACAGCCGGTCCCGAACTCCTGAAGGGGGTCATCCTCCCCAAAAAGGGCATCTACGAGATGAAAAAGATCACCGACGAGGACAGCGGCACCCTGCTGTTCGGTTTCATGGACAACAGCGCGGTGATCAAGCGGGGCGATTCCTACATGGTCATGCGCCTGGTGGACGGAGAGTTCCCGGACTACAACCGGGTCATCCCCGCGGCGAACGATCGCATCGTCACGGTCGACCGGGAGAACTTCACCCACTCCGTCCGCAGGATGGCCATACTCTCCAGCGAGAAGTTCAAGGGGATCATGCTGGAGATATCCTCCGGCGGCGTGAAGATATCCTCGAGCAACCCGGAATTGGGCGACGCCATGGAGGATATCGACGTGGCGTACGACGGCGAACCGATCTCGGTCAGGTTCAATGCCCGCTATCTCCTGGACGTGCTGGCCGTGGCCGAAACCGACAGCGTGGAGATGAAGTTCCGGGATGAACTCTCCCCCTCGATCATTGTGCCGGAAGCTTCCGACAGTTTCCTGGCGGTGATCATGCCCATGAGACTCTAGCGGCAGAGCGGGATGCTGCTCAAACACCTGGCTGTTGCCGGTTTTCGGAATATCGGGGCGGTGCGTATCACCCCCGGCCCGGGCTTTAACCTGCTCTACGGGCTCAACGGGCAGGGCAAGACCAACCTCCTGGAGGCGATCTACCTGCTGGGGAGCCCCCGCTCTTTCAGAACGGCCCGCCTTCCCGAACTTATCGGTCATGACCGGCAGATCGCCCAGATCCAGGGCGAGGTCCAGTCGGCCGGGACGCTGAACCGCATCAGGCTGACCCTGGAGGCCGCCGGCCGCCGGGTAGAGGTTGACGGCAAGGGGATACAACGGGCGTCGGACCTGCACGGCAGGCTGAATGCCGTGGTCTTTTCACCCGACGATACCGGCATGGTCAGGCTGGGACCCGACGCCAGGCGGCGCTATCTGGACCGGGCCGTCTACATGGGGGACATCGGCTACCTTCATAGCTGGCACGGCTACCACCGGATCCTCAAGCAGCGCAACCATCTCCTGAAGAGCGCCGACCGGGCCGGGCTGGATACCTGGACCGAACAGCTGGCCGAGGCGGGGGCCGAGGTTATTCAACGGCGGCTGCGCTATGTGGCGCAGTTGAACGGCATGCTTGAGCGGCACTATGCCACCATTTCCGGGGATCGGGAGACGGCGGGCATCAGCTATCAGCCCGAGGGGGTGCAGGCGGGAGAACGGGAGGCCATTCGCGGCCAGCTGCTGGAGCTGTTCGCCCGGCATGCCCGGAGCGACGAACGGTACGGCACGACAACGGCCGGCCCCCATCGGGACGACCTGATGCTCTGCCTGAACGGCCGGGCGTTGAAGAGTTTCGGTTCCCAGGGACAGCAGAAGAGTTTCGTCCTGGCCCTGAAGATGGCCGAGGTGGACAATCTCCAGGCTATTTTCCAGGAGCCGCCGCTGCTTTTGCTGGATGACATGAGTTCCGAGCTCGATGCCCGCCGGAACAGGAACCTGATGGATTTTCTCTTCTCCCGGGAGATCCAGGTGTTTATCACCACCACGGAACGATCACCCGCCCTGTTGGGCGCTGCTGCACACTGCGCCGTTTTCCGTGTGGAAGACGGCAATCTGACGTTTGAGGGAAATGAACCGCATGAGTGAACAATTGGATAACACGACGCAAGATGTGGAAGAGTATGGAGCGGAGAACATCAAGGTTCTGGAAGGCCTGGCTGCGGTACGCAAGCGCCCGGCCATGTACATCGGCTCCACCTCCAGCGCCGGCCTGCATCACCTGGTGTACGAGATCGTGGACAACTCCATCGACGAGGCCCTGGCCGGCCACTGCGACAATGTCAGCGTAACCATCAACACCGACGGCTCGGTGACGGTGGTGGACAACGGCCGCGGCATCCCCACCGACATGCATCCCACCGAGGGAAGATCGGCGGCCGAGGTCGTCCTGACCGTGCTGCACGCCGGCGGCAAGTTCGACAACGACTCCTACAAGGTTTCCGGCGGTCTGCACGGCGTCGGGGTTTCCGTGGTCAACGCCCTCTCCAAGTGGCTGGAACTGGAGATCCGCCGGGACGGCAAGGTCTGGCGCCAGTCCTATCGCCGGGGCGACCCCCAGGCCCCC
Organism: Geobacter sp. FeAm09; assembly: GCF_008330225.1. NCBI lineage: Bacteria > Pseudomonadati > Thermodesulfobacteriota > Desulfuromonadia > Geobacterales > Geobacteraceae > Geobacter > Geobacter sp. FeAm09. The sequence continues at coordinate 3,899,646 of NZ_CP042466.1, forward strand.
CTGGAGATAACCGGCGAGACCAAGAAACGGGGCACCAAGGTCACCTTCATGCCGGACGAGGAGATATTCGAGACCACGGAGTATTCCTTCGACGTCCTCTCCCAGCGGCTCCGCGAGCTGGCGTTCCTCAACGCCGGCGTCAGGATCAGCATTACCGACGAGCGGGTGGAGAACAAGTCCCACGAGTTCTACTACGAGGGTGGCATCAACTCATTCGTGGAGTACCTGAACCGCACCAAGACGCCGCTGCACCCCAAACCTATCTACATCAAGGGGGAAAAGGGCGGGGTGGAGACCGAGGTCTCCCTGCAGTACAACGACTCCTACGACGAGAAGATCTTCACCTTTGCCAACAACATCAACACCCACGAGGGGGGAACCCACCTGGCGGGCTTCAAGGCGGCCCTGACCCGCACCATGAACAGCTACGCCACGGCCAACAACCTGCTCAAAAACGCCAAGGTGACCATCTCGGGCGACGACCTGCGGGAAGGGCTCACCTGCGTCATCTCGGTCAAGATCCCCCAGCCCCAGTTCGAGGGGCAGACCAAGACCAAGCTGGGCAACTCCGAGGTCAAGGGGTATGTGGAGACCCTGCTGAACGACAAATTGTCCCAGTTTCTGGAGGAAAACCCCCAGATCGCCAAGCGGATCCTGGAGAAGTCCATCGACGCGGCCCGGGCCCGGGAAGCGGCCCGCAAGGCCCGCGATCTGACCCGGCGCAAGGGTGCCCTCGACATGGGGGGTCTGCCGGGCAAACTGGCCGACTGCCAGGAAAAGGACCCGGCCATGTGCGAGCTCTACCTGGTCGAGGGTGATTCCGCCGGCGGCTCGGCCAAGCAGGGGCGCGACCGGAAGTTCCAGGCCATCCTGCCGCTCAAGGGAAAGATCCTCAACGTGGAGAAGGCCCGCTTCGACAAGATGATCTCCTCCCAGGAGATCCGGACCCTGATCACGGCCCTGGGCACCGGCATCGGCAAGGACGACTTCGACATCTCCAAGCTCCGCTACCACCGCATCATCGTCATGACCGACGCCGACGTGGACGGCTCCCACATCCTGACCCTGCTCCTGACCTTCTTCTACCGCAACATGCAGGAGCTGATCCAGCGGGGGCATCTGTACATCGCCCAGCCGCCGCTCTACAAGGTCAAGCGCGGCAAGAAGGAGATGTACCTGAAGAACGAAGCGGCGATGCAGAACTTCCTGCTGGAGGAGGGGACCGAGGAGTTGACCCTGCGCCTGGAGAAGGGGGACCGGACCTATATCGGAAAACAGATCATCCCGGTCATCAAGCAGCTCATCGAGAACCGCGCCATCTTCGACAAGGTGGTCAAGAAGGGGATCGCCAGCGACCTCCTCTCCCTCACCATCCGCAGCAACGTGCCGGCCGGCGTGGAGGAGCTTGCCGGCCTGGAACCGTATCTGGAGGCCATGAAGGCGCTCTCCCCCGGTTCCGACTACCAGGTGGAGGAGGATCGGATCACCTTCCGCATCGGCAATATCCGGGCCATCATCGACCATCAGGTGCTGTCCGTGCTCTCGACCCACGAATACGAGCTCCTGGTGGAGAATCACCGCCGCGTGGTGGAGACCATGGCCGACGGCCGCGCCTTCCTCGAGCAGCAGGAGGGGGCAAAGCTTCTTCTGGAAACCAGCAACCACGAAGAGCTGCTCACCTTCTTCCTGGAACAGGCCAAGAAGGGGCTCTCCATCCAGCGCTACAAAGGCCTCGGCGAGATGAACCCCGAGCAGCTCTGGGAGACGACCATGAACCCGGACAACCGGGTGCTGCTCCAGGTCAAGATCGAGGATATCGTGGAATCGGACGAGATCTTCACGATCCTCATGGGGGACCAGGTGGAGCCGCGGCGCGACTTCATCGAAAACAATGCGCTCAATGTGGTGAATCTGGATATTTGATTCCTGGTTTGCAGGTGGCCGCAGTTGGCTCTTTACCCCACATTGAAGGATAATAGCTGTTCTTTTAAACGGCCCGTAACTACGGGTCGTTTAACTTTTCAAAACAGTGGGAAATCTTCCAATGCAAGCGACCCTGAATTGAAATGGCCGAACTACAGGTAGCGTGTCAACTTGCGGTACAGCGTCGACGGACTAATCCCCAACTGGCTGGCGGCAAGCCGTTTGTTGTCGCCGGAGGCGCGCAAGACAGCCATGATGTAATCTCGTTCCGCTTCTTCGAGCTTCTTGACCCCGCTGCCTGACGAATAACCCGATATCGACTGCATGGTCTGGATATGCTTCGGCAGGTCATCCAACTCGATGTATTTCCCCCTGCAAAGCGCCACGCCTCTCGCCACAACGTTTTGCAACTCCCTCACGTTTCCCGGCCAACTGTAGTTCAGAAGGCACTCTGATGCCTGAGGGGAGAACCTCGTCACCTTCTGGCTCATGTCCTTGGTGTACTGCTGTAGAAACATCTGGGCGAGGGGCAAGATATCTTCCGGGCGCTCCCGGAGGGCTGGCACCATCACTTCAATGACGCAGAGCCGATAATAGAGGTCGCACCGGAAGCGACCCGCCGCTACCTCGTCGGCCAAGTTGCGGTTGGTTGCCGCAATGATCCTCACGTCAACCGGACGAACCTTGTTTTCCCCCACCCTCCGTACTTCCTTTTCTTGCAGGACCCTTAACAGCTTTACCTGCATGCCTGGCGAGATTTCCCCGATTTCATCGAGAAACAACGTGCCACCACAGGCCTCCTCGAATATGCCGGGACGGTCCCGGTCTGCACCAGTAAAAGCGCCTTTAGCGTGTCCAAAGAGTTCGCTCTCCAGAAGCGATTCAGTAAGAGCGCCGCAGTTTACGGCGATAAACGGTTTTGCTTTCCGGTTCGACTGACTGTGTATTATCTGCGAGATGCGCTCCTTCCCCGTACCGCTTTCGCCCATCACGATCGCCGGTGCATTGACCCGCGCGACGTGCTTTGCCAGGTCGATGACCTGCTTCATAGCCTTGCTGCGTATGATGACACCGAACTGCTCTTCGTCAGTTTTCTCGAGTAAGCCGAGTTGTCGCTGCCTGCTGGCAATATTATGCTCGGTCTTCTTTAGTTTCTTTGTCAATTCTTGGAGTTTCTCATCGACAGAGGATAAACAGTAAAAGGAAAGCTGCTCCTTGTACTCCGGTCCCCACTGTTCCTTGTATCTACCCTCCATCTGGCATGTCGCATCACCTTTTGCCGTGCATTCCCGCTCGATGAAGTATACCTCACGCCCCTTCTTGTAAGACTCATATCCGCTGGCAAAGCCGGTGAGGGTCCAGCAGACCGCTTCTTCGGCTTTTCCGATGTACAGCAGGTGCTGTTCGACCTCAAATGAGTTCGCCCATTTGACTTGAAAGAGCGGCTCCGGTCCAGTGCCGTCGGTATGCTGAAAGTCGTACGACTTGGTAAGCCCACAGAGCCCGTGTATGTAGGCTCCACCGTGGAGGTTGTTGTAAATGTGCGGATATTGGGCCCGTTGGACCTCGGCCGTCCGCCAGCCATGTGCGTATCCAAATCGGGTGAGGATCGTCCTGGCTGCGGTGTGACCCAGAGTTTTGATGAGCTCCGCCCGCAGCAGGCCGAGTGCCGTTGCGTCAAACAGCAGGACCCTGCGGTCCATCAAACGGACGATGCCGTTGGCGCTGTCATAGGTCAAAAGGTGCTCGAGATTTACATCCTTGATCTCTTCAACATCCATACCCCTGCCTCCTCCCACAGCCTACTCGTTTCAGGACGGTGCCCATATGAATACATGTGTTCTATTTTGCAACTGAATATTTGCATAATAGAACAACAACGTCAATGGCAAGACAAAAAATAATGTTAATACAGTATGTTATGCATGAGTGCTCGTGGCATGGGCGTTGCACAATAATGCGAAAACTATGAAACGCCTGAACAAGGGAGGATGGAGTGAGAAAGGAAATAGTTCTGTTAGTGACAAGCATTTTTGCAGTTAACGCCGCCTACGCACTTGGCCAGCCGAGATCTGTTTCGGGCAAGCATCGAGCCAATCAGCTTGACTGCAGGTCATGCCATGAAACATCCGAGCCGGCATTTCCCCCGACCAAGGAGGTGTGCATATCGTGCCACGGGGAAGTCGTGAAGATAAGGCCGACCGAGGTAGCGCCGGGGGTTATGGCAAATGTACATGAATCGCATTATGGCGAAATAGATTGTCTGGCCTGCCACAGGATACATGCGAAGGGTGAGCTTTACTGCAACGAGTGCCACAAGTTCGGCATAAAGGTCAAGTAGGTGGTTGCCCAAATCCCAAAACGTGAGGCTGAAAAAACGGTGCTGGATATTGCGCCGGCAATGCTGAAAGGAGGGAAAAGATGTAATCCATATGCCATGCGGCCTTCAGTTCAAAGCTTGACAGAGTGTTACTACAAATAGCGGAGGGACATCATGAACAGGGAAAACAATACAGAAAACGGTATTTCACGCAGGGATTTTTTTAAGGGTAGTACGGCGACGCTGGCTGGTCTGGCTGTCGCCAGCGCCATGCCCGTGAAAAGTGTGGCCGGCGATATTCCGGCTGCCTATGCAGAGCCCAAGTGCGGCGGCTGGAGTTGGGAGAAGAAGGTGAAGATCACTGCCGGGGAGATCAAGAAGGAAATCAAAACGGACGTTGTCGTCATCGGAGCGGGGCTTTCCGGCATCGTGGCAGCAATTTCAGCCGCTGAGCAAGGTGCAAAGGTTCATCTGGTCGACAAAAATCACATATGGGCTGCCCGCGGCGGCCATATCGCCGCGTTTGGCAGCAAGATCCAGAAGCAGATCGGGGTCAGTCCCGATTACCGCCAGATCATCCGGGCTTGGGTGGCGTGGGCCCAGGGACGGGTCGACGAAAAGCTTCTCTGGGACTTCGCCCACAAAAGCGGCGCCTGCATGGACTGGATGATGGACATTTGCCAAAAGAACGGCCTCACGGCGGCGCTGTGGGAAGGCTATTACAAGGGGCCTGACTACACCGAATATCCGGTTACCCATTTCGTCCACGAGCGTGGCGCGGACCTGACCTATGCCAACGGCAGCGCCAAAGGGGTCGGCAACATCGTCCTTCTGCCCGTGCTTGAGAAGACGGCCAAGGAGTTGGGGGTAACCATCAGCTACAAGACGCCAGCCGTGCAGGTCCTGACCGGTGACAACGGCAGGGCGACAGGCATCATAGCGGGAAAGGCGGGGAACTACACCAAGTACACCGCCAACGCCGTTATCATAGCAACTGGCGACTACGCCTCGAACAAGGAGATGGTCAAGCGCTACTCCCCGTTCTCTCTTCACGCCGACGCCCAGATATATTTCCCGAACAAGTGTAATACCGGTGACGGCTTGATCATGGCCATGCATGCCGGCGGAGCCATGCAGAAACACGAACCGCACGCTGCGGTTATTCATCTCGAGGCCGGGGCGGCCAGCTACGGTTTCCTCCATGTCAATGCCAACGGCGAGCGTTTCAAGAATGAAGACGTGAACACGCAGTCCAAGAGCTGCACCAAGGAGTTGCAGCCGCACGGTATTGCATGGTCCGTCTATGACCGGGATTGGGCCGAACAGGTGAAAGAGCAGGTCGATAACAACATCGCAGGGGGGCTGTTCTTCGGCCAGACCTTCCAGCCGTGGGGCAAGGGTTTCGATATCCGCATGGAAAAGGCTATCCAGGAAGGACACATCAAGGATGGCAAAGTCGTGGTCGCCAATTCACTTGAAGAGTTGGCAAGAAAAATGGGAGTCCCTGCCGGAAACCTCAAAAAAGCCGTCAAGCGGTACAACGACCTTTACGAGATGCAAGACGATCCTGATTACGGCAAGCGTGCGAAATTGCTCACGCCTATCGTGAAGCCTCCCTTCTATGCGGGCAAGTTGCAAAGCACGGTCCTTACCATGTGTGGCGGCCTGCACACGGACAGCCGGTTGCTGGTTCTGGACAAGGACGACAATCCCATCGAGGGGCTGTACGTGGTCGGCGCCGCCCAAGGCGACTTCTTTGCCAATGATTACCCAACGATCTGCCCAGGTATCGGGCACGGTCGCTGCCTCACCTTTGGCCGGTTGGCCGGCATCAAGGCGGCAGGCGGCGACATCGACAAAGCGGTCCCGTCGCTCAAGATTTGAGACCGGCAAACGTCACGCCCCGTATCATGAGGTGACCTTGAGGCTGTCCCTGCTTCGGCCGAGCCTTTGCCAAAGAATCTCACACTACCGGGCCCAGATTATGACGAATCGATGAGGCTTCGTCACATCACAGGGAGATTCAGATGAAAATTTTATGGAGAGCTCTATTCGCATGCCTGTTACTGCTGTCCCCGACTGTGTCGCATGGCGGCGACACCAACGCCCGAGACTACCTTCCGGCGCCATCCGGCACCAAGGTAATGTTGACCTATTACAAGCACATTACTGCCGACAGCCTTTATGTCGGCGGAGAGCGCACGAGTGGCTTCAACTATACACAGGACCTCGGCTTCTTTAGGTTCGTCTACTTCAACACCCTGTTCAACATGCCGATCGACTACCAGGTGCTGGGTTTTTACAACAATCAGACCTTGAATGGCACCATGTCCAGCTCCGGCGTGATGGACCCGTCACTGGTGTCAACCATCTGGCCGGTCAGCAATCCGGCCTCAAAAACCTGGGTTGGCTTCACCCAGTACGTTTCGATGCCGATCGGCCAATACAACAAGAACAACGCACTGAATCCGGGGAACAACGTCTGGGCTTTCAAAGAGGAATTGGGATTAGCCCAGGGCATCGGCGAAAAGCTCCTCTTCGAGTTGGAACCTTCCGTGGAGTTTTACACGGACAATGAGGACAACTCCACCGGGCGGTTATCCAAACGTCCGCTGTTTCAGCTTAACAGCCACCTGAGTTACGACGTAACCCCCAAATTTTTTGTCTCCGCCGACTATACCTATCAAAACGGCGGCGAGACCACCACAGCCGGGGTCTCCGACAACAATAGGACCCAGTCACATCGGGTCGGAGTCAGCTTCAATTACAAGATAGCTGACGATCTGCAGGCGATGGTTGACTATTCCGCGACGGTCGACACCGAGAATGGGCCCAAGGCAAATATTTCGGGTGTGAGACTCATGTACGTATTCTAGACAAGGATTCGGGAACCATCGTGGCTGTTTGCAGGATGGTGGTCATTCCGGAATCATGAAAGAAGTTCGCCGCTAGCGTCGTCGTGTGCGGACCGGGGCTACCGCTCCCGGCCTGCACAGTTGGAGCCCGTGGAATTTCCCCTCCTTCCTCCATGGGCTCCTCCCGCTGTCCCGCTCTTTAATGGCCAGCCTCGCCGGCGATCCGCTCCAACTCCGCCTGGGCAAGGCGGTATCCCAACTCAGCCTGAAGTTCATCGGCCTCGGCCTTTGCGACGGCGGCAACCGATTCGGCATGGCGGGCTGCCGTGGTGGCCCCGGCCTTCACCCGGTTGGCGCTCAGGCGCAGTTGCTCCTTCCGCAGTTGCAGCGCCTCCCGGGCCACATCCACCATCAGCCGGGTCTGTTCCAGCTTCCGGTACGCCTTGGCGACGTCGACCGCTATCCGCTGTTCCAGCCGCCTCACGTTTTCCTCGGCCTGGGTCATCTGCGCCCTGCGCTGGCCGACGACGCCCCGGCGGCTCCCCCAATCGAGGATGTTCCAGGTCATCTGCACGCCGAAGGTTCCGATGTTGTGCACCAGGAACGGCACGCCGTCCTGATAGGTGTGGCGGGCAAACAGGCTGATATCCGGGATATACTCGTCACGGGCGGCGCTCACGGCATGGCCGGCCTTTATCACGGAACCCCGTGCCGCCAGCAGTTCGGGATTGCGGGAGAGCGCGTCCCGGAGATACCCGGAGAGGGGCTGAGGGGCGGGCGGCGCTTCAGCCACCGTCGCCAGAATCAGTTCCGTATCCGGCGCAAGCCCCAGAAGGTCGTTCAGTTCCGCCGTCAAATCGGTTATCAGGATCTCGGCGGCCAGGAGCGAATGCCTGCTTTGGAGGCTCTGCACGCGGCTGCCCGCTGCCGCGACATCGAGCAGATTGCCGGCCCTGACGCCATCCTCGCTTTCCCGCACCTCTTCCCGTGTAGCCGCCACTGCCGCCTGGGCCGCCTCTTGCTGTTTGTGGGCGATCAACACGCCATAATAGAGTTGGTGTACCCCAAGGATCACCTCATGTTCCGCCTTCCTGGCGTCCGCTTCCGCGATCTTCTGGTCCGTATCCGCAATCTTGTTGGCTTCGTGGACCTTGAACAGTTGCGTCAACGGCTGGCTCAGGGTCGTGGTGCTGAGCAATGTAGCGGCGGCACCCTGGCGGAGCGTGGTGGTTTGCGACGGAAAGGGCCCTGCTCCCGGGATGGTGCCCAGGCTGCCGGCGGGTACGGTGACCAGTTCCTGGTCGGAAACGCCCACATACGACGTCGTGTTGGACAGCCGGGGGAAATAGTCCGCCCGGGCCGAAACAAGGCGCTGCCGATTCTCCCGAACCTTTGCCTGGGAGATCTTCAGCGCGGCATTCTGTTTCCGCGCCAGGTCCACCGCTTCGTGGAGCGTGAGCTTCACCTGCTCCGCCCAAGCCTGCCCCGTTCCGGCCGCCAGCAGGCCGGCCGCGGCCAGGATCACGGCCATGGCAGGGGGGGCGGCCCCCCTCCTCCGCGACATGACGAGCACGTAGAGGACCGGCACCACCAAGAGCGTAAAGAACATGGAGAGGATCAACCCCACCGCGATGACGCTGGCCAGGGGGCTCCAGAGGCTGGACCCGGAGAGGATCATGGGCGTCACCCCCACCGCAGCGGCCATGGTCGTCAGGAAGATGGGACGCAGCCGGCGTTCCCCCGCCTCCCTTGCCGCCTGCTCCAGGCTTTCGCCCTCGGCTATTTTCTCCTTGATGTAGTCCACCAGGATGATGGCGTTGCGCACCACGATGCCGCAGAGGCTGATCATCCCCATGAAGGCGGTAAAGCCGAAGGGATTGTGCGTGAGCAACAGGCCAAGCACCGCCCCGGGCAGGGCCAACGGTATGGACGACATGATGACCAGAGGTTCGCTCACGGTCCTGAACTGGACGAGAAGGACCAGGAAGATGGCCAGCAGGCTGATGCCGAGGGCCACTGTCATCTCCGGCAGGGTCTGCTCGCTGTTGGAACTTTCCCCGCCGTATTCGATCCGGTAGCCCGGGGGGAGCGGCAGGTTTTTTATGTGCGGCCGGACGGTTTTCAACAGGTCGGAGGCATACCACCCCTGCTTGACGAAACCTCGCACCGTGATGGTCCTCACGCCGTTGCGGCGGACAATCCGGCTGGTTTGCCATTCAGGCTGGAGGGTCGCAATGGAGCGGAGCGGCACGCTGGCGTTGGTAAGCCGGGATGTCAGGTAGGCGTTTTGCACATCGGCGAACGAGGTGCGGGAGCCCTGGTCGAGGCGAAGCAGTATGCTCACCGGCCGGTCCCCCTCCCACAGGGTGTTGACCGGGCCGCCGTCAAGGGCGCCGCTCAAGAGCCGGGAAACGGAGGAGTTCGTTATGCCGAGCCGGTTCGCCAGTTCGTTGTTGACGTTCACATCCACCAGGCACGAATCGTTGAAAAAATCGTTGTGGACAAACTGGGCGTACGGGACGGCGGAAACGATGGTCTGGACCTGGGCGGCCAGGCGCTTCAGTTCGCCGATATCGTCGCCGGAGATGCGGACCTCGATCGGGGCTTCCAGCAGTTCCCCCTGCTGCAGCTCCTTGACGATGACCAGCGCCTCGGGGGCCAGATTGGCCAGGCTGGTGCGCAGTTCGTCGACGAGCAGCGGCGTCGCTTCGACAGATTTCGTGTTGACGATGAACTGGCCATAGGCCGCGTCCGGCAACTGGGGGTTCACGTTGTAGTAGAAGCGCGGGGCGCTCTGCCCGACAAAGCTGGCGTAGTGGGTGATCCCGGGCCTGCTCGCCAGGTGGCTCTCGATGCGGCGCATTACCGCGTCCGTGCTCTCGATGCGCGCTCCCTGGCTCATCCACACGTCGATCACGAACTGGTTGCGCTCGGCGGAGGGGAAGAACTGCTCCCGCACGGTCCCGAAGAGGAGCACGCCGGCGGCAAAGGCGCCGGCGCCGAGCAGTACGGCAAACCTCTTTTTCGCCATGAACCGGGCAATCAGGATCTTGTAGCCGGCCTGGAGTGCATCCAGCACGCTGAACGTCTTTTTCGCACCCTTCGTTTCCCCGTTTTCGTGGTCGTGCAGCCCCTTTTTGATAAAGAACCGGCAGAGTATGGGGGTGAACAGCACCGCCACGATGAAGGAGACCGTCAGGGCGATGGCGACCGTGAGCGGCAGCGCCATGATGAACTCACCCACCGACCCGCTGATGATGAGGAGCGGCAGGAAGGAAAAGACGATCGTCACCGTCGCCGTGAATACCGGGACCACCACGTCGGTAGCCGAACGCCAGGCCGCCTCGGCTTTCGGTACCTTCCGGTCGAGAAGCTCCACATAGTTGTCCGCAATGACGATGGCGTCATCCACAACGATCCCGAGCACCACGATCAGGGCGGCGATGGAAACCTGGTGCAGGGCGATGCCCAGGGCGTTCATGACCCCCAGGGTCGCACACAGCGTGATGGGTATGGCCAGGGCCGCGATCACGGCAACGCGGATCGGCAGGAGGATGACGGTCACGAGGATCACGGAGCCGATCGCCAGGAGGAACTCGTGGCTCAGGCTCGTCATGCGGCTTTTCACGACCGCCGGCTGATTGGCGATCAATTCGAGCTGGACGTCCGGCGGCAGGGCGTTTTTCAGGCGGGTGAAGACCCGGTCGATCTGTTCCCCGAGTTGGACGATGTTCTTCCCCTTTTGCATCTCCACGGACAGAAGGATGCTCGGCTCGCCGTCGTGGCGCACCAGAAAGGTGGGGTCCTGATAGCGGCGTTCGACCGTGGCGAAGTCGCGCAGGTAGACCGGTTGCCCGGTTTTGGACACATCGACCATGGTGGAGCGGATCTGCTCCTCCGTGGTGAAAAAGCCGGTGGTGCGCAGGGGGATCTTGGCATGGGCCGCCTCGAAGTTCCCGGAGCCGGCGATGATGTTTTGCTGTTGCAGCGCCTGGACCACCCGGGACGGATCGGCAAAATACTGAGAAACCCGCTCAAGGCTGCTGGTGATCAGGATCTCCTCGCTCTGGCCGCCATAGGTGGCCAGCTTGCCGATATCCCGGACCGACCGCAGCTCATCCTGAATCCGGTCCACGTAATCGCGCAGTTCCCGGTAGCCGTAGCGTTTCCCGTGCACGGCGATGAGCATGGCCACCGTATCGCCGAAATCCGAGTTCACCATGGGGCCGCGCACGCCGTCGGGCAGTTCCGTGGCCCGGGCCTCGTTCAGTTCATTGCGCAGCTTGGCCCAGAATTGATCCGCATTTTTTACGTAGTCCTCAAGCTCCACATTGATGGCGACCAGGCCGGGGCGGCTCGTCGAATAGGTCTTGCCCTTCCTGACTTCGGGGAATTTGAAGATATGCTTTTCCAGGGTTTTGGTGACCTGCTTTTCCACCTGTTCGGATGTGGCGCCCGGGTAGAGGGCCAGCACCAGGCCGGTGCGTATCGTTATGGTGGGGTCTTCCGTGCGGGGCATGACGAGGAACGCGCGGATGCCGACGATGACCAGCAGTGCCGCGAGGATCACGGTAACGGTCGGATAACGTAAGGAGGCCTTGGCCAGATTCATTACCGCGCCCCCTTTTCAGGTGCCGCTGTCTTCTTTCCGGGAACCTCCCCGGCCGGTATGGCGGAAACGGGGGCGCCGTCCCGGAGGCGCTCCTGGCCGGCAAGGATGACAGGCTCGTCCCCCGTGAGCCCCTTGATTTCGATCTCCTTACCGTGCATGGCGCCGGTTTCGACCCGTTTGGCATACGCCCGGCCCTGGGCGGGATAGTAGACGTAGACCATGGTGGCGCCCTGCGGGTCGCGCACGATGGCCTCCACCGGCAGGGTCAGCAGCTTTACCGTCCTGTCGCCGCGGATGTGCGCTTCCGCAACCATGCCGATCCTGAGCTCGTGTTTCGGGTTCGGGACGCTGATGCGGGCCATATAGGTGCGCGTGCCGGGATCGGCGGAAACATTGACGAGACGTACGGTCCCCTCGAATGATCTCCCCGGCAATGCCGGCAGCGTAACCTCGGCCTTCTGCCCCGCCCGGACGAGGTGCACGTCGGTCTCGGGGACCCCCACGCTGATCTCTACGGTATCCAGCGTGACGATTTCAAAGACCGGGCGTCCAGGGCTCGCCATTTCGCCCGGTTCGATGGCGCGTTTGGCAATGAACCCGCTGACGGGGGCGTGGAGCGTTGCGTCGGCCACATGTTTCCGGGACAGCTTTTCCGAGGCAGCGGCCTGCTCCACCTGCTGCCGGGCGGATTCGAATGCGGCCCTGAATTTCTGGTAGTCGTTGGGCGCCAGGCTCTTGGAGTCGAACAGCATCTTCATCCGCCGATGCTCGTCCTCGGCACGTTCACAGGCGACCCGGGCCATGTCGGCCTGTGCCGTGGCCGTTGCCAGGGCCAGCCGGTAATCGGTGGGATCGACCGATGCCAGCAGTTGCCCCTTCCTGACGGGGTCCCCTTCCCGCGGGCCGACCTGGATCACCTTGCCGGATACGAGGAACGAAACATTTGCCGGCGCATCCGGAGCGGCGGTGGTCCCGCTGACCGACACGGCCTGCCGGTCTTCCCGATGGTACGGCGTGCCGATCTTCACCGGTATCGCCGAAGCGGCGCCCTGTTCACTCTTTTTGCCCGATGAACAGGCCGGAAGCGTCATGGCCACCACCCCTGCCAGAAATAGAACGACTGCTTTCATTGCTGACTCCTCCAATGTGTTCTCTACCGTAATGTGTGTCGATTAGCACTGTGAATCAAAAGAACAGTGTTAAGTTGCTGGGTAAAAAAAAGTCGCGCGACGGCGGGTCAGCGCAGTAACCCCTTCAAGCTTATATCGATGTTCGTTCCAATGAGCTTGTCCCGTTCAACCCAGGGGAAGTCGGGGCAGCTTATCAAAAGCGACACGAGGCCGTGACTATGGGCCCAGAGCGCCTGGAAGACGCTTTCCGGGTCCAGGGCCGACCCGGATTCCACGAGTACGTCGTTCAGCCGCCGCCGCACCAATTCGAGCAGCTTATTGCCGAAGCTCCCTTCGTTCAATATGCTGGTCACGCTGACATACGGGGAAATATCGGTCATGTAGGTAATCTGGTAGCGGTCCGGTTCGGAGAGGCCGAAATCGATATAGGCCCGCAACGTTGCGCGTAACCGCGCCAGGGGGGATGATTTGTCGTCGGCCGCCGCATCCATAGCCTCGAATTGGCGCTCCAGCGATTCGTCGCAGAGGTGGAAGAGGATTTCGTCCTTGTTTTTGAAATAGAGGTAGATCGTGGTGGGGGAATACTCGATGCGCTTGGCTATGCTGCGCATGGACAGCTTGGCATATCCCTCGGCGAGGAGGATTTCCCGCGCTGCGTCGAGAATCTCCTGCCGGAGCGATTCTTTCTGCCGTTCTTTTCGTTCGACTATGCCCATGGGATGGCCCGTCTTTATTCCGTGGAGTACTATTGTTATTGTAATTAACACTGTTAAGCAGCTTTGTCAAGCCACTCGGCGAAGGTGCCTCCCTCCCTCCCGCTCCCTGGTTTTGAGTCCTTCCTGCCGTTGCCCCATGGCCGTGACGCCTCCCTCTGACCGAAAATTCATTTCTGTGCACCTCTGGGGGCCGGTGTCAAATTATCGTTGCATCCTGCAGGGAAAGGGGCGTTCTGAAGGGTGTCCCTTTGGTGTTGTGGCCTTCTTCAGACCAAAATAATTTTTAGCGGGGGTTGATGTTTGGTCATTGTGGCAATAGAATAGTAGCTTATGAAAATAGGCATGTTGACCAACATTCTCGGCATCCGACCATCCTGAGGAGGCGTGGCAATGAACGTGACACGAAGACAGTTTTTCAAGATTTCCGCCGGCGGACTGGGCAGTTCCAGCATCGCCATGCTGGGCTTTTCACCCGGCAAGGCCCAGGCCGAGGTCCGCACCTTCAAGCTGGCCCGCAGCACCGAAACCCGCAACACCTGTCCCTACTGTTCGGTGAGCTGCGGCCTGATCATGCACAGCCTGGGGGACCGGGCCAAAAACGCCGAGTCGGCGATCTTCCACATCGAGGGCGACCCGGACCATCCGGTGAATCGCGGCACCCTCTGTCCCAAGGGGGCGGGGCTGCTGGATTTCGTCCATAGCGAAAGCCGGCTCAAGTATCCGGAGTACCGGGCCCCCGGTTCCAAGGAATGGAAGCGCATCTCCTGGGACGAAGCACTCACCAGGGTGGCCCGGCTGATGAAGGACGACCGGGACAAAAATTTCATCGCCACAAACGCCGCCGGCGCCACGGTCAACCGCTGGGTGACCACCGGCTTCCTGGCGGCCTCCGCCTCCAGCAACGAGGCGGGCTACATCACCCAGAAAGTCATCCGCAACCTGGGAGCCCTGGCGTTCGACAACCAGGCCCGAGTCTGACACGGACCCACGGTGGCCAGTTTGGCCCCCACATTCGGTCGCGGTGCCATGACCAACCATTGGGTTGACATCAAGAACGCCAACGTCATCATCGTCATGGGGGGCAACGCCGCCGAGGCGCACCCCTGCGGCTTCAAATGGGTGACCGAGGCCAAGGCCCACAACCGGGCCACGCTCCTCGTGGTGGACCCCCGCTTCACCCGTTCCGCATCGGTGGCGGACTTCTACGCCCCCATCCGTACCGGCACGGATATCGCCTTTCTGGGGGGGGTGATCAACTACCTGCTCTCCCACGACACGATCCAGCACGAATACGTCAAGGCCTATACCAACGCCACCTTCATCGTCAATGAAGGGTACAAATTCGACGAGGGGCTCTTCTCGGGCTATGACGCGGCCACGCGCAAGTACGATCGCTCAACCTGGTCCTACGAGATCGGGCCGGACGGCTTTGCCCGGGTGGACGAAACCATGCAGCACCCCCGCTGCGTCATGCAACTGCTCAGGCAGCACTACTCCCGCTACACGCCGGAGGTGGTGACCTCGACCTGCGGTACGCCCAGGGACGCCTTCCTCAAGGTGTGCGAGACCATCGCCACCACCGCGGCGCCCGACCGCACCCTGACCCTCCTGTACGCCCTGGGGTGGACCCAGCACTCGGTGGGGTCGCAGATGATCCGCACCGCGGCCATGCTGCAGCTCCTCCTGGGGAACCTGGGCATGGCGGGCGGGGGGATCAACGCCCTGCGGGGCCACTCCAACATCCAGGGGCTTACCGACCTGGGGCTCCTGTCCGACCTCCTGCCCGGGTATCTCACCCTGCCGGGTGAAAAGGAGACCGATTACCAGGCGTACATCGACAAGCGGGCCCTCAAGCCGCTGCGCCCCGGCCAGATGTCCTACTGGCAGAACTACGCCAAGTTCCACGTCAGCCTGATGAAGTCCTGGTACGGCGACATGGCGGCCAAGGAGAACAACTGGTGCTTCGACTGGCTGCCCAAGCTGGACAAGGTGTACGACGTGCTTCAGGTGTTCGAGCTGATGCACCAGGGCAAGCTGAACGGCTACGTCTGCCAGGGCTTCAACCCCCTGGGGTCGATCCCCCACAAGGGCAAGCTGATCAAGGCCATGTCCCAGTTGAAATACCTGGTGGTGATCGACCCCCTGGCCACGGAGACCTCGTGCTTCTGGGAAAACCACGGGGAATACAACGACGTGGACCCGGCCGCGATCCAGACCGAGGTGATCCGTCTCCCCTCCACCTGCTTCGCCGAGGAGAACGGGTCGCTGACCAACAGCGGGCGCTGGCTGCAGTGGCACTACAAGGGCGCCGAACCGCCGGGAGAGGCCAGGCCCGATGTGGACATCATCGCCGGACTCTTCCTCAAGCTGCGGGAACTGTACCGGAAGGAGGGGGGCGCCTTCCCCGACGCGCTCATGAACCTCACCTGGAACTACAAGATTCCCCATGCGCCGGCTCCCGAGGAACTGGCCATGGAGTACAACGGCAAGGCCCTGGCGGACCTGGCCGATCCCAAGGACCCGACCAAGGTCATCCTGAAGAAGGGGCAGCAACTGGACGGCTTCGCCCAGCTCAAGGACGACGGCACCACTGCGTGCGGCTGCTGGATCTATTCGGGGGCATGGACCGAGAAGGGGAACATGATGGCCCGGCGGGACAACTCCGACCCCTCGGGGCTGGGCAACACCCTCAACTGGGCTTTCGCCTGGCCGGCCAACCGGCGCGTCCTGTACAACCGCGCCTCCTGCGACCTGTCCGGGAAACCGTGGGACCCGAAGCGCAAACTGGTGTACTGGGACGGCAGCAAGTGGGCCGGCCCCGACGTGCCCGATTTCAAGCCCGATTCCGACCCCGCGGACCACATGAACCCGTTCATCATGCTCCCGGAGGGCGTGGGGCGGCTCTTTGCCCTGGACAAGATGGCGGAAGGGCCCCTGCCGGAGCACTACGAACCCTTCGAGACCCCCATCGACACCAATCTCCTGCACCCGAAGGTCGTCAGCAACCCGGCGGCCCGGGTGTTCAAGGGTGACCTGGCGGCTTTCGGCAAGAGCAAGGAATACCCCTACGCCGCCACCACCTATCGCCTCACCGAGCACTTCCACTTCTGGACCAAGCACACCAAGCTGTCGTCCATCATGCAGCCGGAGCAGTTCGTGGAGATCAGCCAGGAATTGGCCAGGGAAAAGGGGATCAAGGAGGGGGACCGGGTCAAGGTCTGGTCCGCCCGCGGCTTCATCAAGGCGGTGGCGGTGGTGACCAAGCGCATCAAGCCGCTCCAGGTGAACGGCAAGACCGTCCACCACGTGGGCATCCCGTTCCACTGGGGGTTCAAGGGGGTTGCCAAGAGCGGGTACCTGGCCAACACCCTGACCCCTTTCGTGGGCGATGCGAACACCCAGACGCCGGAATTCAAGTCGTTCCTCGTCAACATCGAGAAGGCATAGGAGGTGGCTCATGGCACTGCAATCCCTTGACATCACCCGCCGTTCCGCCACCACCACCCCTCCGCCGGGCCAACGCCAGGCGCTGGAGGTGGCCAAGCTGATCGACGTCACCAAGTGCATCGGCTGCAAGGCCTGCCAGGTGGCGTGCATGGAGTGGAACGACACCCGCGACGCCGTAGGCCAAAACCACGGCGTCCTGGACAACCCGACCGACCTGACCGAAAACTCCTGGACCGTGATGCGCTACGCCGAGGTGGAACTGGAACCGGGCAAGCTCGAGTGGCTGATCCGCAAGGACGGCTGCATGCACTGCGGCAATCCGGGCTGTCTCAAGGCCTGCCCGGCGCCGGGGGCCATCGTCCAGTACAGCAACGGCATCGTGGATTTCCACGAGGAAAACTGCATCGGCTGCGGCTACTGCATCACCGGCTGCCCGTTCAACATCCCCCGCCTCTCCAAAAAGGACAGCAAGGTCTACAAGTGCACCCTCTGCTCCGACCGGGTGGCGGTGGGGCTGGAGCCGGCCTGCGCCAAGACCTGCCCCACCGGCGCCATCGTGTTCGGTTCCAAGGAGGCGATGCTTCACCACGCCGAGGAGCGGATCGCGGACCTGAAGAGCCGTGGCTTCGCCAAGGCGGGGGTCTACGACCCCAAAGGGGTGGATGGCACCCACGTGATCTACGTGCTGCACCACGCGGACCGGCCCGAGATCTACAGCGGCCTCCCCAAGGACCCCTCCATCGGCCCCCTGGTCGAGCTCTGGAAGGGGGCCGCCAAGCCGCTGGCCTCCCTGGCGCTGGGTGCGGTCGCCGCCGGCGCGTTTGTCCACTACGTGACCAAGGGTCCCAACGAGGTCTCGGAGGAGATCGAGAAGGAGTTCGAGGAATGAAACGAGATCCCGAAAAATTAGACCGTTATACGGCCCCCGAGCGGCTCAACCACTGGCTGGTGGCGCTTACCTTCATCCTCCTGGCCCTGACCGGCCTGGCGCTGTTCCACCCGTTCTTCTTCCCCCTGAGCCAGCTGTTCGGCGGCGGCGTCTGGACCCGCATCCTCCACCCCTTCATCGGGGTGGCGCTCATCTGCTTCTTCGGCAGCATGTTCTTCCGGTTCCGGAAACTGTGCCTCCTGACGCCGGGTGATTGGGAGTGGCTGCGCCATGCCCACGAGATGATGCTCGGCGAGCACCGGAACATGCCGGAAGCGGGCAAACTGAACGGCGGCCAGAAGCTTCTGTTCTGGCTGCTGGCCGCCTGCATGGCGCTGCTCGTCCTCTCCGGCATCGTCATGTGGCGCGCCTATTTCTCGTTTCTCTTCCCCCCGGTCGTGATCCGCCTGGCCGCGGTCGTGCATGCGGCGACCGGGGCGGGGATGATCTCCCTGATCATGGGGCACATCTACCTCGCCATCTGGACCAAGGAGAGCATCGGCGCCATGCTGTCCGGCAAGGTCAGGCGCGCCTGGGCGAAACAGCACCACCCGGCATGGTTCCGGCAGATGACGGGAGGGGACAAATGAACAACACCGAAACCCGCATCCTCGAACCGGGTCAGATTGCGCCCCCGACCGGGGAGATCCGTTTTCTGCTCCTCCCCGGCCGCGACCTGTTTGCCCGTCGCGCCGAGCGTTTCCGGGTGCTTGCCCCCGGCCATCCCGTGGGGGAGTATCTGGGCTTTCTGGCACTGCTGGCCGATGCCCAGCAGGAGGCCCTGGACCGGTTCCCCCCGCTGCCTTTGCCCACCCCCGAAGAACAGGCGCTCTGCCGCCGGCACGGCATGCCGCTTCTGGCCGTCCGTTCCTGGCCGCGCAACCCGGCCTGGCGCGAGGGGCTGGCCCTGATCCTGCGCCGCATGGCCGGGGCGGACGTGCCGGCGGCTGTCCGCGAGACCGTAGACGGCTTGGTGTCTCTGCCCGAAAACAGGCTGGAGGAGATGGCAGACGGGATACTGTCGGGCGACCTGGCCGCGGCCCCTCCCCGGGAGCTGCCGTTCGTGGCCGCAGCCCTGCAGGTCTACTGGGTGTACCTGGCGACGGCCGTGGGAGAGCAGGCCTTTGCCCGGCTGGAGGCGGGGGGGGTATGCCCGGTGTGCGGGTCGCACCCGGCCGCCGGCATCGTGCGCGCCGACGGGACGGAGCAGGGGTTGCGCTACCTCTCCTGCTCCCTCTGCGCCTCCCAGTGGCACATGGTGCGGATCAAGTGTAGCGCCTGCGAGGCCACCGAGGGGATCGGCTACTATAGCCTGGAGGGGAGCAACGGCGCGATCAAGGCGGAGAGCTGCGCCGGGTGCAACACCTACCTGAAGCTGCTCTACCTCGGCAAGGACGGCGCCATGGAGGCCACGGCCGACGACCTGGCGAGCCTGGCGCTGGATATGCTCATGGCCGAGGCGGGCAAGGTGCGCGGCGGCCCGAACCTGTTTCTCCATCCCGGCGGGGCCTGACGGCCCGGAAGCCGTACCGGAGAGGATGGGGGCCACCCCCATCCTCTCCGAATTTCAACCCATGTGAGAAGGTACCCATGCCCCGCTCCACCACGATCAGCTATGTCCTGGCCGTAACGGCCACCGTGGCCGTCCTCCATTTCCATCTGCTGCCGGCCGCATTTGCCGGGCTTGCGGTGTATGTACTGACGTTGAAACTCGCCCGCCACCTCCCCCGGAACATGAACCGGGTTGCGCACACGGTCGCCCTGGGTGTCGTCGTCCTGTGCGTCATCACCGGCCTCATCAGCGTGTGCACCGCCGTCTGGTCCTTCGTCGGCAGCAGCCAGGGCGTCGGCGCCCTCCTGGCCATGGTGATGGAGACCCTCGACAGCCTGCGCCGGACCCTCCCGGCATCGGTTGCCGAGCTGCTGCCGACGACCATCGAGGGGCTGCGCCAGCAGATGGCCGAGATGGTGGGCGACCATGTGCAGAAGATCTCCATCGCCGGCATGGAGGGGCTCAAGGTCTTTGCCCATATCCTCCTGGGCATGGTCGTCGGCGGGATGGCGGCCGTCCATCACTTCAAGGAGCACGACCAGGTGCCGCCGTTCGTGGCGGCGCTGCGCTCCCGGCTGCGCGCCCTGACCACCGCCTTCGACAAGGTGGTGTTCGCCCAGGTGAAGATTTCCGCCCTCAACACCACCTTGACCGCCGTCTACCTGCTGATCGCCCTGCCGCTCTGCGGCGTGCGCCTCCCCATGGCGACGGTTCTGGTCCTGCTGACCTTTGCCGTCGGGCTGCTCCCCGTGGTGGGCAACCTGGTGTCCAATACGGTGATCGTGGTGATCAGCCTCGGGGTTTCCCTGGGGGTCGGCGCCGCCTCGCTGCTCTTTTTGGTGGTGATCCACAAGGCCGAGTACTTCATGAACGCCAGGATTGTGGGGCACGAGGTGCAGGCGACCGCCTGGGAGCTCCTGAGCGCCATGCTGCTCATGGAGGCGGTGTTCGGCCTTGTGGGGCTGGTGGCGGCGCCGGTGGTGTATGCCTGGCTCAAGGCGGAGGTCAAGGAACAGGGGTTCATCTGACGCAACGGCGGCCGGGCAGACCGGGCCGCTACCGTTTTTTCGAGGAGGCCACGGCATGCCGTACGTGAACATCAGGATCACCCGTGAAGGGGCGACCGCCGAGCAGAAGGCGCGCCTGATCGAGGGCGCCACCCAACTGCTGGTGGACGTGCTGGGGAAGAACCGGGCCACCACGGTGGTGGTGATCGACGAGGTGGAGACGGACAACTGGGGCATCGGCGGGGAGACCGTGACGACGCTGCGCACGCGGAAGGGCTGAACCGGGAAAAGGCATGTGCCGCAGAGCAACGGAGGTAACCAAGCGAGAGCGGCTTCCGTTGTGGCACGTGGTTTTCTGGTAAAGGGTTTCCTGGTTTTCTCCGTGCCTTCATGGCCAACCTGCCGTTTTCAGGGTTAGCCGCCGGTTGCCCTGTGAAAAGGGGGGATCAGTACGTCATGCAGGCGGCGCTGAGTATCCCGGCCGCCACCGAGAGCACCGCCAGGAGGATGGCCGGGGCGCGCTGGTCGTCGGCTATCCCCCGGCAGAGCCCGGCACAGCAGCTGCGCAGCGCCAGAAACACCAGGACCTGGACCACGAGGGCGACCACTGACCAGACCAGCATGTCCAGGAATGAGACGCTTTCGGATATGGCCCCGGCCAGGGGGATGACGAACCCGAGGAGCGCCCCGCCGAAGCTGATGGCCGGGGCTACCTTCCCCTCGCGGATGAGCCTGAACTCGGCGTAGGGGGTGATCCACACGTAGAGCGCCGAAAAGAGCGCGACCAGCACCACGGCAGCCAGGAAATGGAGGAGAAAGCCGTTCAACCCTCCCAACGATTCTGCCATTGTCACGGTATCCATATTACCCCTCCACGAAATAGTGCGGAATGAACCTGCTCCCGTTGGTGGTGATCTCCGTCCGGTCCTCGCGAATGCCGATCCCCGCCGGCTCGCCGCCGATTATCCACGACCCGATCACCGGGTAGTTGCCGTCGAACGCGGGAAGCGGCGCGTAGCGCTGGCAGATGTACCCCTCGCTGCCGTAGCTTCCCGGGGTCCCCACCACAGAGCCGCCCCGGTGGATCTCGATGTTGCTCCCCTCCCGGGAAAAGAGCGGTTTTTTGACGTGGTCCCCGGGCAGGGGGTCCTCCCCAAAGGTGGCCGGGAGGAGATTGGGGTGCCCTTCGAACAGCTCCCAGAGGATCGGGAGAATCCCCTTGGTGCTGAGGATCATCTTCCAGGCCGGCTCCATGATGCGCAGGCCGCTCTCCGCCAGGTGGGGGCCGAACTCCTCCCGCACCAGCCATTCCCACGGATAGAGCTTGAACAGCGTACGGATCGGTTCGTCGGCCAGGTCGACAAAGCGGCGGCGCTCCCGGTCCCACCCCACCTCCTCCACGAACAGCCGTTGGGTGGCGAAGCCCCCCTGCACCGCGGTGTCCCGCAGGTACTCCACGTTTCCCAGGTCTTCCACGCTCCCGGAGGAGCAGATGAAGTGGACCGGGTCCCGCTGCACGTAGGGCCACCGCTCCCAGAAGGAGATCAGTTTCTCGTGGATGGAGTTGAACTGGTCGGCCCCGGGATACCGGTCCCGGAGCCAGAACCACTGGACCACGCTCGCCTCCAGGAGCGAGGTCGGGGTGTCGGCGTTGTACTCGAGCATCTTCGGCGGGCCGCTGCCGTCCCAGGCCAGGTCGAAGCGGCCATAGACGGACGGTTCGTCCATCTCCCAGGAGTACGTGACGGTGGGGACAAGCCACTCCGGTATGCAGAGGCGGGAGAAGAGGTTGCGGCGGATCACCTCCTCGACCGCCTGGAGGCAGAGGGCGTGCAGTTCCGTCGTGGCCAGGTCGAGGGTGTCAACCTCGCGGCTCGTGAACCGGTAGCAGGCGGATTCGTCCCAGTAGAGCTCGTCGTCAATGGTGTGGTAGAGCATACCCACCGATTCCACCCGTTCCCGCCAGTCAGCCCGCGGTGCTATGGCCACCCGTTCCATCCCCTACCCTCCGAACGAGGCGTGGAAGCTCCCGAGGGAGCCGAACCCGCCGCGGCTGATGGTGCCCACCCCCACGGAGCGGGTGGCCCGGCCGCCGGCGCTTCCGTACCTCGGGCCATAGTAGCGCCCGCCAGCGTAATGGCCGCTCCCGGCCGGGGCCTCCTGGCAATCCTTGTCCCCCCAATCCTCCCGGCAATCCTGACGGTTGGCATAGAGGTAGCGGTTGGTTTCCCCGTAGCTTAACACCGAAAGGGTGCCCATGAGCACGAGGGAGACCTGAAGCGACCGCCGGGGCGATACGGCCACCTCCCCCGGGGCGGGTGCCGCTGCGCCTTCGCCGCGGACGATCCGCTCCCAGGTGGACAGGCGCGGGTAATAATCGAAGAAGGAGAGGATGCCCACGATGATGAAGAGATAGAAATCGAGCATGTTGCCGAACAGGAGGAAGAGGAGGACCCCGAGGCCCGCCATGCCGTTTGCCGTCAGGGCGGAGAGGAAGGCGCGCCGGTCCGCCCTTTGCAGCCGTACCGTCACGGGGGTTCCCTGGGCGGGCCCCCCCTGGGCGATAGGCGTCGCCAGCCGCCGCAGCAGGAGGAAACCGGCAATGGCCAGGCCGATGCAGGCGAGCCGGGCAAGATCGGCGGAGAGGGCCGGCGCCAGGCCGAAAAATCTTTCCGAGAGCCCGGCGGTAAAGATCGCGATCAGGGCGTAGACGGCGAAAAACACGGCCGTGGTCCGGTAGGTCGAAACCGATCGTTGATACTCGACCAGGGCCAGCCCGCTCGGCCCCTGGTTCCCCCCGGCGTTGCCCGCCTTTTTCCGGTTGGCGCCGACGTGATAGGCGCCCTTGGCATATGCCTGTATGCCGGCGCTTTCATCGGGGGTTATGAAATAGCGGCGGATCGTCACCGCTTCGCGGATGTTCCTGTCGGTCCCGCGGGAAAGCCGGATGGTCTGCTCGGTGACGGTCATGACCAGCCCATCGGCCGGCAGAACGGTTTGGCCGATGAAGCCCCGCTTGACGACCCTGTCGGGGGAGAAGGTGAAGTCGCGGGTCATGAGGCAATCGCCCAGATACCAGACGCCGATGGCAACCGCCGCGGCCGCCAGGGCCTCAAAGGCAAAAAAACCGCTGGAGAGAAGGGATTGGAGAACGAGCCCCGCGAACAGGGGGTAGAGGAGGAGTACCGCCTTTTTTCCCGGCTGGTAGGCGACGGTGAGCGTCGCCCCGGGCCGCGGCCGGGACGGCTGGGGGGCGTCTCCCGGTTCTTCCGGCTCTATCGGCTCAAGCTCGATCTTTTCAAAAAGCCCCATGGTGGACTCCCGGGATGGTTTCACGGACGCTGGCGGTGATGCTTATCCTTCTACAGGATGGCGGCATATATTTCAACTGTACTATCAGCACGTTAAAATATTGTCGCCGGTTTTGGGCGATTACGTGGCGTGTCCGCAGGGGATGCCGGCTGGAACAGTGGCCCCTGTGCCGGAACTGGTGCCGGGCAGGGGGATTTTTTCATCCCGGTACCGTGGCTGAGAAATATGGTTGCCGTCACCGCCGGGAACTTGTACCCTTGGGAAAGGTTGAAAAGGAGAAGGAGAAAGATATCATGACCGATAGGATCGTCCGCGCCATGAGCGCGTCCGGCGGGATACGCGTACTGGCCGGCAGCGTCAGCGGGCTTGCCCGTGAGATATGCTCGTTGCAGCAGGCGTCAGCCACGGTAAGCGTGGCCCTGGGCCGCGGCCTGGCGGGTGGCGCATTGCTTGGAGCCCAACTCAAGCCGGGCCAGAGGGTGGCGCTCAAATTCGAGGGCAACGGCCCCATGCGCAAGATGATCATCGAGGCGGAAGCGGATGGCGCGGT
Source organism: Geobacter sp. FeAm09 (assembly GCF_008330225.1). Taxonomy (NCBI): domain Bacteria; kingdom Pseudomonadati; phylum Thermodesulfobacteriota; class Desulfuromonadia; order Geobacterales; family Geobacteraceae; genus Geobacter; species Geobacter sp. FeAm09. The sequence continues at coordinate 3,923,998 of NZ_CP042466.1, forward strand.
GCGGGGATGCGTTGGCGACCCCGGCGCCGAGGCCGAACCGCGCAACGGAAAATGGAATGTCCCGGGGGTGCTGGGGAATGCCGGCTTTCTCACGGTCTCAAAGGATCTGGGGTTGGGGGGGGAGCCGTACCACGGCATGGTGCAGCTGCGCACCAGCGAGATCGGCGACGATCTGGCCTACTACCTGACCGACTCGGAGCAGGTCCCCTCGGCTGTCGGCCTGAGCGCTTCGCTGGATGAAGGGGGCGCCGTGGTGTTGTGCGGCGGTTTTCTGGTGCAGGCCCTGCCCAAGGCGGACAGCGCGGAGATCGATGGGATGATGCGGCGGATTACGGAACTGCCGGCGCTCCCGGCGCTTTTGCAGGAGGGTGGGCCTGAAGCGATCGTGGAGCGGCTGTTCGGCGGCGCGGCCTACAACCTGCTGGAGACGCGCGAGGTGTTCTTCCGCTGCGGCTGCAGCAGGGCAAAGGTCGAACGCGCCCTGCTGACCCTGGGACCGGATGAACTCAGGGAGATGGGGGAGAAGGAGCATGGCGCCGACATCACCTGCGAGTTCTGCCGGCAACGGTACCGTTTCGACGAGGCCGAACTGGGGGCGCTTGCCGACCGGTCCCCCGCGCCGGCCGGCGCCTGACGGATGCGAACCGTCAAGCTGACCATAGAGTACGATGGCACCAACTATGCCGGTTGGCAGATCCAGCCCAACGGCCTGGCGGTACAACAGGTCGTCGAGGAGGCCCTGGAGCGCCTGCTGGGCGAAGCGGTGCGGCTCCGCTCGTCGGGGCGGACCGACGCCGGCGTGCACGCCCGCGGCATGGCGGCGGCCTTTACCACGCACCGCGACCTGCCGCTGCGCGCGTTCGTGGAGGGAACCAACAGGTTTCTGCCGGCGGACATCGCCATCATCGACGCCAGCGAGGCCCCCCGCGGTTTCAAGCCGATCGGCGATGCCCTGGCCAAGCATTACCGCTACACCATTCTCCTCTCGCCGGTGCGCTCGCCGCTACACCGTTTCCACGCCTGGCACGTCAAGGACCCGCTCGACCTTGAGGCCATGGGCGAAGCCCTGCCCGCCTTCGAGGGGCGGCACGATTTCGCGGCGTTCCGAGCCTCCAACTGCGCCGCCAAGACGACGGTGCGGAGGATCGACTCCGTCGCCATGCGCCGGGAGGACGGGTTTCTGTTCATCGACGTGGTGGGAGAGGGATTCCTGAAAAACATGGTGCGGGTCATGGTGGGGACGCTGGTCGATATCGGCAGGGGGCGTTTTGCGCCGGACCACGTCGCCTGGCTGCTGCAGAACCGGGATAGAAAAAAGGCCGGCGTTACGGCGCCGGCCTGTGGACTCTGTCTGATGAAGGTCTTCTACGCCCCGGATGACGGGGGCGACGAGCGGCCTATTTTTCAGCCAGCAGTTTTTTGACCAGGGTCTCCATGGAGCCGGCGATCTCGTCGGAAAATCCCCGGAACACCTCGGCAACCCTGCCCCGCTTGTCGATGACGATCATGACCGGAACCGACCGGACGCCGAACCCTTCCGTCACCGGGTCTCCCGCCAGGGCGACGGGATAGTTGATGCGGTGTTCCGCGGCAAACGATTTGACGACCCGCTCCCCATCCTCATCGGCGCTCAGGCCCAGCACCTGCAGCCCCTGCTTTCCGTATTTCTGGTTCATCTTCACCAGGTGGGGGATGGACATGCGGCAGGGCTCGCACCACGTGGCGAAGAAATCCAGCACCAGCACATAACCACGGTAGTTTTCCTGGGTCACCGGCTGGCCCGACGTGGTGACCACCTTGAACGCGGGGGCCGGCTGCCCCGCCTTGGGCAGGGCCAGGAGCTGGGCCGGCGCCAGGGCCATGAGCCCGGTCATGAGAAGGCCCAGGACAAGCCGTCGGACAGGTCCGATACGTTTCGTCATGGTTGTCAGAGCGCCTTGGCGATCAGGGCGTCCAACTGGGATTTGGGCACCGCCCCCACGATCTGGTCGATGACGGCCCCACCCTTGAACAGGATGATGGTGGGGATGCCGCGCACGCCGTATTTGCCGGGCGTTGCCTGGTTTTCGTCCACATTGACCTTGCCGACCTTGACCTTGCCGGCATATTCGTCGGCAACCGCGTCCACAAGCGGGGAGATGGCCTTGCAGGGGGCGCACCACGTGGCCCAGAAATCAACGAGCACCGGAATATCGGACTGGATTACCTCGCGCTCAAAATTTGCATCGGTGAATGCAAGAACTTTTTCACTGGACATAAAAAGCATCTCCTTTTGGTGAGTTCATATCTAAAAAATCATATACCAGCCGGGGAAAAAATCAAGAATAAACTCGGTAGGTATCCCATTTGTTGAATTACGGCGCCAAAGGTTGTATGTTGTCAATTCTTCGACCAAAATAGCAGATTTCAGCCGGTCCCTCCGCCTTTCCGGCTCAAGAAGCCGGGGCGGCCGGAGACCTGGTGCGGAAGAGAACGATGCCATACCTGGCCCTTAACATAGATATGGGGAAGCGGACCGCCCTGCTCGTGGGGGGCGGGAGAGTGGCCGCCCGCAAGCTGCGGACCCTGCGCGAGGCGGGGGCCAGGGTCCGGGTCGTTGCCCCGGCAGTGCTCCCCGCGATACGGGAGCAGGAAGCGCCCGGCGCCGTGACGATACGGATCGGCGGCTATGAGACCGCGGACCTGGACGGCGTTGCCCTGGTGGTGGCGGCGACCGATGACCCCGCCGTGAACCGCAGGGTGGCGGCAGAGGCCGGAGAGAGAGGCCTCCTGGTCTCCGTCGCCGACCAGCCGGAAGTTGGGGATTGCCACTTCCCCGCGCTCCTGCGGCGGGGCGGGCTGGAGATCGCCGTTGCCACGGGAGGGCGCTGCCCGGCCCTCGCCGCCGAGGTGCGCGACGCTATCGCCGACGTGATCGGCAATGATTACGCAGACCTTGTGGAGCAACTGGCCGCCGACCGAGAAAAGCTATTGACGGAAGGGAACGGCACCACATACAATAAAGAGCTGTTACGCACGAAGGCGAGACGCCTGATCGCCGAGCTTTCCGCACCCAAGGACATTTCATGAGCCAAATTTTCTTCTCTTGCACCCTGGCGTTGTACGGTTTGGCCACCGCGCTCTACCTGGCCTATCTGCTGCGCACCACGCAGGGCATGGCGACCTGGGCGAGCCGGATGGTCGCCGCCGGCTTCGTGACCCATTTCCTCTCCACCATCCACCGCTTCAATTCGGCCGGCTACCTGCCGATCACCAACATGCACGAATCCCTCTCCTTCTTCAGCCTGGTCATCGTGGGGGCGTTCCTCCTGTTCGTGCGCAAGTACAAGATCGCCATCCTGGGCTCGTTCGTCATCCCCCTGGCGCTGCTCATGATCATCGCCTCCAGCGCGTTCCCGTCGGTGATCAAGGAGCTCAACCCGGCCCTCAAGAGCGGCTGGCTGTGGGTGCATACCATCATGGCCTTCGTCAGCTATGCGACCTTCACCATCGCTTTCGCCGCTGCCGTGATCTACCTGATCCAGCAGCATTTTCTCAAGAAAAAGAAGTTCGGCGCCCTGTTCCAGAAGCTTCCCTCCCTCGACACCCTGGACGACATCAACTACCGCTGCCTGACGGTCGGGTTTCCGCTTTTGACGGTTGCGATCATCTCGGGCGCCATCTGGGCCGAAAAGGCCTGGGGCACCTACTGGAGCTGGGACCCCAAGGAGACGTGGTCGCTGATCACCTGGTTCATCTACGCCGCCCTCCTGCACGGCCGCATGACCACCGGCTGGCGCGGCAAGCGCGCCGCCCTGCTCTCCATCGCCGGATTCCTGATCATGCTGTTTACCTTTGTCGGGGTGAACATGTGGCTGCCCGGCCTTCACAGCTACAAATAGGATTGGCTCATCGTTTCAGCAGTTATCACATGCTGTAAGGAATGCGTGCTGAATGAACATTATCGTCGTTGGTCTCTCCCATAAGACCGCAACCGTTGAAATACGGGAAAAGGTTGCTTTTTCGCCCAACCTGATCGAGAAACCGCTCCGTGACCTGGTGTCGCTCGACGAGATCGTCGAAGGGGTGATCGTCTCCACCTGCAACCGGGTGGAGATCTACGCCACGACCCGCGACATCGCGGGGGGCATCGCCCGGATCAAGCGTTTCATGGCGGAATACCACCATCTCCCCTTTGAAGCCCTCGAGCCCCACCTCTACAGCTACCATTCCGAGGCGGCCATCCGCCACGTCTTCCGGGTCGCGTCAAGCCTGGATTCCATGGTCGTGGGGGAGCCCCAGATCCTGGGCCAGATCAAGACCTCCTACGGCTACGCCGCCGAGTACAAATCCTCCGGCATCATCCTGAACCGTTTCCTCCACAAGGCCTTCTCCGTCGCCAAACGGGTGCGCACCGAGACCAAGATCGCCTCCTCGGCGGTTTCCGTGGCCTTTGCCGCGGTGGAGCTGGCCAAGAAGATCCTGGGCAACCTGTCCGACAAGACCGTGATGCTGATCGGCGCCGGCGAGATGTGCGAACTGGCCGCCAAGCACTTCCTGAACAGCGGCGCCCGGGGCGTGATGGTGGCCAACCGCACCTTCGAGCGGGCCGAGCGCCTGGCCGAGGAGTTCGGCGGCGAGGCGGTGCCCTTCGAGGAGTTGTTCCAGCACCTCCATCGGGCCGACATCGTCCTCTCCTCCACCGGCGCGCCCCATGTCATCATCGGCCCCAAGGACGTGGTGGAGGTGGTCAAACGGCGCAAGTTCAAGCCCATGTTCTTCATCGACATCGCCGTGCCCCGGGACATCGACCCCAAGGTGGACGACCTGGAGAACGCCTACCTCTTCACGGTGGACAACCTGCAGGAGATCGTCCAGGCCAATCTGGCCCAGCGGAGCCTGGAGGCGGAGAAGGCCGAGGAGATCGTCAACCAGGAGATCGGCCAGTTCTTCAAGTGGCTTTCGTCCCTGGAGGTCACCCCCACCATCGTCGCCCTGCGCAACCACTTCGACGAGATCCGCAGGGCGGAGCTGGAAAAAACCCTGGCCGGCTGGAAGGACCTCCCCCCGGACGCCGAGAAGCGGCTGGAGGCCCTGACCATGGCCATGATGAACAAACTGCTCCACACCCCCACCACGGTGCTGAAAAAGGCCGGCCAGGGGGGGCGCGTCGATCTGTACGTGGATGGCCTGCGGCAGCTCTTCGAGCTTGAAGCCGCCCACGAAGACCACGAAGAGCTGGAACTTGAAGCGTAGTCGCCGCGTCGCGCCGTGAGATTGCCGCCGCTGATTCCGGGCCGCCTGGTCAAACGTTACAAACGCTTTCTGGCGGATGTGGCACTGGAGGACGGCACGGTCGTCACCGCCCACTGCCCCAATTCGGGCAGCATGAAGGGATGCGCCGTTCCCGGCAGCCGGGTGTACCTCTCCCGCAGCGCCAACGCGGGGCGCAAATTCCCCTTCACCTGGGAACTGGTGGAGGCGGACGGCTTCTGGGCCGGCATCAACACCGCCCTGCCCAACCGTTTGACGCGGGAGGCGATCGAAGACGGTACGGTGGCCGAGGTGCAGGGGTACGGGTCGATCCGCCCCGAGGTGCCCTACGGCGAGCACAGCCGTATCGACCTGCTCCTGGAAGGGGTAAAGGGGCGCTGCTTTGTGGAGGTCAAGAACGTCACCCTGGTGGAAGACGGCCGAGCCCTGTTCCCGGATGCCGTCACCACCCGCGGCCAGAAACACCTGCGGGAGTTGATGCGGGTCGTCGCGGAGGGGGACCGGGGCGTGATCTTCTTCACGGTCCAGCGCGGGGACGGCCACTCGGTCTCCCCGGCCGACGCCATCGACCCGGAATACGGGCGCTTGCTCAGGCTGGCCCTGGACAACGGCGTGGAGGCCCTGGCCTACCGGGCCCTGGTGACGCCGGAGGAGATCAGGCTGACGGAGCGGCTGCCGGTCATCGTGTAAGGCCCGAAAGCTAAACGGCATAAATCTGCCACAGAGACACGGAGACACAGAGAAAACCAAAAGAGCAGGGCAGACAAAAAGAGAGAATTCCCGTTTTTCCCGAAAACCGCTTTGCCTTTCTCTGTGAACCTCTGTGTCTCCGCGTCTCTGTGGCAGATGTCGATTTTTGAAAAGCATTGAATGTTTGAATTTCCCCGTGAATGGAGACAGATTATGCCCCCCAAACAGTTACGCATCGGCACCCGCGCCAGTCAACTGGCCCTCTGGCAGGCAAACTGGGTCAAGTCCGAGCTGGAGAAACGCTATCCCGGCATGGAGGTCACCCTGACCAAGATCAAGACCATCGGCGACAAGATCCTCGACGTGCCCCTGGCCCAGGTCGGCGGCAAAGGGCTGTTCGTCAAGGAGATCGAAGAGGCGATGCTGCGGGGGGAGATCGACATCGCCGTGCACAGCATGAAGGATGTCCCGACCGAGTTCCCGGAAGGGCTGGGACTGCACTGCATCACCGAGCGGGAAGACCCGCGCGACGCCGTCATATCCCGCAATGTCACGTTCAGCGAGCTGCCCCAGGGAGCTCGCATCGGCACCAGCGCCCTGCGCCGCCAGGCCCAACTTTTGAAGGTGCGCCCCGACCTGCAGATGGTAATTATCCGCGGCAACGTGGAGACCCGCATCCGCAAGCTGGAGGACGACAATCTGGACGCCGTCATCCTGGCCGCGGCCGGCCTGAAGCGGCTCGGTTTCACCGAAAAGGTCGCCGAATACCTGGATACGGACCTCTCCATCCCGGCCATCGGCCAGGGGGCGCTGGGGATCGAGTGCCGCCTGGACGACGCCGTAATCACGGAGACCATCGATTTCTTCAACCACCCGGACACCAGCTATGCGGTACGGGCCGAACGCGCCCTTTTGAAGCGCTGCGAGGGGGGGTGCCAGGTGCCCATCGCGGCCCACGGCACCGTCTCCGGCGGGACCTTGCGCCTGGTCGGCTTCATCGCCGCGGTGGACGGCCAGCGCTCCGTACGGGGCGAGGTCAGCGGCCCGATGGCGGAATGCGAGAAGCTGGGCATCCAACTGGCCGACCACCTCCTCGGCGAGGGGGGCAAGGCCATCCTCGAAGAGGTCTACCAGCGGGAGATCGCCTCCCCGTCCCATCCATGAGCGACCCGAGCCGCCATACCGGGATGATTTATCTCGTCGGCGCCGGTCCCGGCGACCCGGGGCTGATCACGCTCAAGGGGGTGGAGTGCCTGCAACGGGCCCAGGTGGTGGTCTACGACTACCTGGCCAACGAGCAGCTGCTGGCCCATGCGCCGGCGGATGCGGAACTGATCTATGCCGGCAAGATCGGCGGCCGCCACAACCAGGACCAGGAGGAGATCAACCGCCTCCTGGTGGCAAAGGGGCGCGAGGGGAAGGCCGTGGTCCGGCTCAAGGGGGGGACCCCTTCGTGTTCGGGCGGGGCGGCGAGGAGTGCGAGGCGCTGAGCGACGCCGGGATCCCCTTCCAGGTCGTGCCGGGGGTTACCGCCGCCGTGGGTGCGGCGGCCTATAGCGGCATCCCCCTGACCCACCGCAATTTCACCGCCTCGGTGGCCTTCGTCACCGGCCACGAGGGAAAAGACAAGAGCGAGTCGGCCATCGACTGGGACCGCCTCTCCCTGGGCAACGGCACGGTGGTCTTTTACATGGGGATCACCACCCTGCGGAGCAACATGGAGCGTTTGCTGCGGCACGGCCGCAGCCCGCAGACGCCGGTGGCGCTGGTGCGCTGGGGGACGGCGCCGACCCAGCAGGTCCTGACCGGCACCCTGGGCGACATCGCCGACCGGGCCGAGGCTGCCGGCTTCAAGCCGCCGGCCGTGACCATCGTGGGGGAGGTGGTTGCCCTCAGGGACCGGTTGCGCTGGTTCGACAACCGCCCGCTCTTCGGCCGCAAGGTCCTGGTGACGCGGGCCGCCGACCAGGCGGGAGAATTTGCCGCCATGCTGGCTGACCGCGGGGCGCTGGTCATGGAGTGCCCCACCATCAAGCTGGTGGACCCGGAATCCTGGGAACCGCTGGATGCCGCCATCCGTACCATGGGCAGCTACGACTGGCTGGTGCTGACCTCGGTCAATGGTGCGCGCCGCTTCTTCCAGCGCCTCGCCGCCCTTGGCCTGGATGCCAGGGCGGTGGGAAACTGCCGGGTCTGCGCGGTGGGGCCGAAGACGGCCGAAGCGATACGCGCCTGTGGCATCTGCCCCGACATGGTGCCCTCGGATTACAAGGCGGAAGGGGTGGTGGCCGAGTTCGCCAAGCTGGCGATGGACGGCGCCCGGGTGCTTTTCCCCCGTGCCGACAAGGCCCGGGAGGTCATCCCCTGCGAGCTGAAGCGCCTGGGGGCCCAGGTGGACAGCCCGGTGGCCTACCGCAACGTGATGCCCGACCGGTTGCCGCCCGAAGCGCTCTTTTCCCTTGAAAAGCGCACCGTGGACTGCATCACGTTCACCTCCTCCTCCACGGTCCACAACCTGGCCGACATGCTGGGCAGCGACCTGCTGGTGAACATGCTGAAAGGGGTGTCGGTGGCCAGCATCGGGGCCATTACCTCCAAGGCCTGCCGGAGCCTGGGGCTCAAGGTCGATATCGAGCCTGCCAGTTCCACCCTGGCGCACTTGGCCGAAGAGATCGAACGCCATTACCGCACCGCCCGCTAGACCGTCCAACCCCACACCACCATCGCACGATGACGGCGCGGCTTCCCCGACCGAAGCGGTGCCGCCGCGGCCTTTCCCCATCCCCATCCACCCTGATGCGCAGGGTTTTTTCAGGGTAGAGTAACCTTTTCGGGGGCAGTGATGTCTAGAAGGTAGATGTCACTATTTACCGGAGGTGCAAAACCATGGGAAATTCTCACAACGGTATCAAAAGAATTGCCGCGATGCTGTGCATCACGGCAGCAACGGCCTTCGCCGGCATTGCCCAGGCGCACGACGGCGGGTGGGAAGACGGCGGCTGCGGCCGGCAACACCACAAGCACGTGGGTAAACTCTTCGGCAAGCTCGGCCTGACCGACGCCCAGAAGGCCCAGGCCAAGGCGATCTTCCAGGGGAACAGGGAGGTGGTGAAGCCGATAGTCGCCAATCTCAGGGCCGAGCGTAAAAACCTGGAGACGCTGCTCCATGCCGACAGCATAGACGAAGCGGCCATCCGTGCCCAAACCGCCAAGATTGCCGGCATCCAGGCGGACCTGAATATCAACAAGGCCAAGGTCGGCGCCAAGTTCCGGGCCATCCTGACGCCGGACCAGCTTGCCAAGTTGAAGGCGCTGCAGCAGAAACACACTGAAGCCAAGGATAAGTAACCGGAGAGGGGGCGCCTATCGCCGCTGGGGGATAGGCGCCCAAAGATCGGTCCACAAGGCCGGGCCGCGCGGTCCGGCTGCTTTTTGCTTTCTGGAGAGCCGAACGATGAAGAGAATCCTGAGTGCCATGGTTATTGCCGCCCATCTTACGGGATGCGTCGCGTATCAAAGCAGGTCCGTCCCCTTTCTCGCCCCCCAGGACAACGCCGCCTCCCTGGAGGTGAACGGCGTGCGGGTCGGGGCCGAGGCCTTTGCCGATCCCGTCAGGGCGGAGGATGCTTTTGGCTTCGATGTCAGAAGCGCCGGCCTCCTCCCGGTCCAGCTGGTGCTGGACAACCAGAGCGGCCAGGGGGTTGAAGTCATGGCGGCGCAAACCTTCCTCATTGACGGGGGCAACCGTTACTGGAAGGTTCTGGCACCGGGCGAGGCCGCAAGCCGTGTCGATGCGGCGACCGCCGGAGGCGCCATCGGCAGCGGCGCCGGCAAGGGGGCCATGTACGGCGCTGCGGCCGGCTCTATCCTCGGTTTGGCCCTGGGGGTCGTCTCGGGCCATGGGGCGGGCGGCGCGGCGCTGACGGGCGGCGTCCTGGGCGCAGCTGGCGGCGCCGTCATCGGCGGGGCAGCGAAAGCCGACGATCGGGAAGAGCGGTCGCGGATTGCCGGCGATGTCCGGGAAAAGGTGATAGAAGGCAAGGCCATCCCGGCCGGTTCACTGACCAGCGGCTTCATCTTCTTCCCGGGGGAGGCCCAAAGCGCCAAGGCGCTGCGGCTGCAGATCCGCTTTCGGAGCAGCGGGCTCCAGCAGACCCTGCTGCTGCCGCTCACGCCGGGCGAATCCCCCCGGATTCTGCCCGGATCACCCGTGCGGCCGACGCCCGCCGATGGTTAGCGTCTTGTACGGAGTTCCGCGAACGGGGCGGTGCGACGTACCACAAGGTAAAAACAGGAGGTCATGGCTATGACAATGTTCAAGAAACGGGGATGGTACCCCCTGGCGGCGGGCCTGGCGCTCCTCGGGACGTCGCTTGTGACGTTCGGGGACGCGTGGGCATGGCGGTCGCCGCCACCCGCATACTGGTCCGGTCCGCGTTTCCGGGAACTGCCCCGGGAACACCGGGTTATAGGGTACGGCAGGGATTCGTTCTATTACACCCGGGGCCGCTATTATCGCCGGGGGGCTGACGGGTTCTTCCTGGTGGCGCCGCCGTTCGGCCTGGTCGTCCCCACGCTTCCCCTGGGCTTTGCCGCGCTGGTGGTGGGTGGACTCACCTACTACGAGCTGAACGGCATCTACTACCGGCAGGCCCCGGAGGGGTATGTGGTGGTGGAACCGCCGGCGGCGGTGGGCGCCCCCGCACCGAGCGCCGGTCAATCCGGCCAGCGGGTCGTGGTGCAGAGCGAGTTGTTGAATGTGCGCAGTGGCCCGAGCCTGGAGCAGGATATCCTGACGGAGGTCGGCCGGGGAACGGTCTTGAACGTGCTCGGCAAGGTGCCGGACTGGTACTATGTGGAGTTGACGAACGGCGAGCGCGGCTGGGTCATGGAACGGTTCGTCACGCCGGTGAAACCGGTGCCCGAGGGATAGCGCGGCTGTTGACCGGGACATTTTGGAGAGTGGAGCACGGGGCCCCGAAACAGGGGCCTCTTTTTTTGCCCTGGGCAGTGCCCCGCTTCCCGTGGGAATGCACCGTGCTCATTGTCGGTGGCTCTGCAATCGACCCATAAGCAGGACGCCCCCGGCCAGCAGCCCGCACGCCAGGATCATGGCGGCCATGGGGTAGGCCGTGCCGTTATGCAGCATGCTCACCAGGGCACTGACGAGACTTGCCAGGCCGAATTGCAGAACGCCCACAAGGGATGAGGCGCTGCCGGCATGGCGGCCGCTTTGGGCCATGGCCGCGGCGACGGCATTGGCGCCGATTACCGGGATCGTGGCAAGGCAAAAGAAGAGCGGCAGCATCAGCAGCGCCAGATGGGTGGTCGTGGCCAGGGCGAGCAACAGCGCCGCCGCGACGACATGCACCAGCAGGGCCCTGATGAAGATGGTCCGGGGTGAAAACCGCCGCAGCAGCAACCTGTTGAGCTGGCTGGCGGCAACCATGCCCACGGTGTTGACGCCGAACAGCCACCCGTATTGCTGCTGGCTCACACCGTGCAGACCCATGAAAACGAAAGGCGACCCGCTGATAAAGGCGAACATGGAGGCCAGAACCAGGCTGCTGGCAAGGGCCGGGACCATGAACTCCCGCCGGCGCATCAGGTTGCCGAAGGCCTTGAGCACGTGGCCGGCCCCCTGTCTCTGGCGGTCATGCACCGGCAGGGTCTCCGGCAGTCCCCGCGCCGCAAGGATGAAGCAGGCCGCACCGAAGAGCGTCAGGGACACGAACACGGCCGGCCAGCCGCCGATCAGGTGGATGTAGCCGCCAATGATCGGCGCCGCTATGGGGCCCGCCCCCTGCACGAGCATCACCGCCGATAATGCCTGGGCCGCCTGCTGCTCATCGAAGAGATCCGTGATCACGGCCCGGCTGACAATCATGCCGGCGCAGCCTCCCACGGCCTGCAGGAAGCGCAGGCCGGTAAAGGTGGCAATGTCCGGCGCCCAGACCGTCAGCAGGGAGGTGACGGTGAATATGGCGACCCCCGCCAGGAGCGGAAGCCGCCTGCCGAACCGGTCGATCAGCGGGCCGTAGAACAACTGGCCCACCGCCAGGCCGAGGACAAACGCGGAAAGGCTGTACTGTACCTGCTCCACGCCGCAGCCCAGGCTTGCCGCTATGCTCGGAAAGCTGGACAGGTACATGTCGGTGGAAAGCGGGGCAAAGACAAAGAGCATACCCAGGATCAGGGTGATTTTGTTGATGTTGACGGCCGTCCTGTGTTCAAGGGGCTCTAGTTCGGCGAGCTGGAGAGAGTTTTCCTGCATGATGGCGGGTCCTCGTTGCGTCGTATCGGAAAGGGGGCAGCGGATGCTGCCCCCCCCCGTTGGAGTGTCTGTGGCGGCAACCGCCCGGCGGTTGCCGGTCTTCAGAGCTGTCTGCGGAGGGCGGCAATGCCGGCCAGGGCGAACGCCACCACATGGTCGGCAAATGCCCCAAGGTCGTCAACAAAGGCGACGGGCGGGCCGATGGCCGTCGCTCCGTGCCGGAGCCGAACCCTGCGCATCATCATGGGGTAGATGCACATGCTGATGATGCCGGTCTCGCAAAAATCAACGTGTCGTTCCGTAGCGTCAGGCCCGAGCAGTTCGCGCACAACAGCCAGGGTCTTGTCACGCAGCGGGTCGAACTCAAGTCTCATGACCTCCTCCAAGAGCCCGGTCGGGTTGGCGACCTCCATCTGGGAGATGAAGAAGTCCCGGGTGCTCTCGTCGGCGATCCGCTCGACGAGAGCTTTCAGATGGCCACGCAGGCGCTCTTCGGCGGGGGCGTCTGCGCTCACCCCGCCGTCTTGGGGGTGGGCCTTCATTGATTCGGCGAAAGAGTGGTGCCACGTCTCCTGGTACAGGGCCTCTTTGCTGCCGAAGTAATAGTTCACGGCGGAGATGTTGGCGCCGGCCCGTTTGCAGATCTCCGCCACCGTGGCATCCCGGAACCCTTTCTCCACAAACACGTCGCACGCCGCCGACAGTATCTTTTCCCTGGTGGTATGTGACTTTTTCCGTGACATGGCGCCCCATTGAAACAAATTGTTATTTCAATTTTTAATTTAAAATATGTATTTGAATAAGTCAAGCGGGAAAAGGGTGGGAGGGGGGTGCTCGGCGCGGGGGGAATGCGCCAAAGGTTGGCAAGGCTTCACTGTGGGGCCGTTCAAGGGGTCTTTGCGGCGGCTAAGGCGGTGGGGAAAACCGGGGGAGCCGCCTGTGAAGGCGGCGGGCGGGGCAGAAAACCGCGGGGCATGTCGGCCTGGGTACTGTCCGGGTTACTCCCTTTCACCCGGACAGTGCCCAGCGCTTTTCCCTGATCGGATCAGAAGTAACGTTTCAACAGTCCGGCAAAGACCTGCCCGTGGCGGGCCTCGTCCTTGCACATCTCGTGAACGGTGTCGTGGATGGCGTCATAGTTGAGCTGCTTGGCCTTGGTCGCCAGATCCTTCTTGCCTTTGCAGGCCCCGTTTTCCGCTTCGATGCGCACGGTGAGGTTTGCCTTGGTATCGGCCTTGACGACCTCACCCAGCAGCTCGGCAAACTTGGCGGCATGCTCGGCCTCCTCGAAAGCGATCCGCTTATAGGCTTCAGCCACTTCGGGGTAGCCCTCCCGGTCGGCCTGGCGGCTCATGGCCAGATACATGCCGACTTCGGTACATTCTCCCATGAAGTTGCTTCTGAGCCCTTCGATGACCTCCTGATCAACCCCTTGTGCGACACCGATCCGGTGTTCATCGGCCCAACTGAGATCACGGTCGTCCTTCAGGGCGAATTTCTCGGCCGGCGCCTTGCATTGGGGGCACTCGGCCGGGGGGGCGTCTCCCTCGTGGACATAACCGCAGATGGTGCAGACAAACTTCTTCATTACCTTCTCCTTTTCATTTCAGTCGATTTTTGCCGCGCCGTTACGCGGGCCCTGCCGTGCGACGCTGCACCGGGGCCAGGAAACAAGCGTTGATGACTATTACTCCAAATCGCCAGGCATGCAAACGTTTTTGGCGGAATTTGCCACATTGCCGCAATTTTCGCACCTCACGGCGGGGCGGTCGGTGACCTGGCGGATGATATCCCACTCCTGTTGGCTTTCCAATTCGCAGAGGTGCCCCTGGTGCTCCTCGCAGCTGCTGCAGGCCGTGTCTTCAGTCATGGCATCATGCTCCTTTCTTTGTGGTCGCTGCAGAAAACGGGCAGCGGTTATTTGAAGAGTTTTATCCGATCCGCGCACGGCTGGAACGCTTTTTCATCGGGTTGGGAGACCGGTTTGCCGAAAGGCATCTGGGCCATCAGCTTCCACGTTGCCGGGATGTTCCAGGCGGTCTTTACCGCCTCGTCGATAACCGGATTGTAATGCTGCAGCGTGGCGCCGAACCCTTCTATTTCCAGGGCCGTCCAGATGGCAAACTGCAGCATGCCCGACGACTGGCTGGACCAGACGGGGAAATTGTCCTTGTATAAAGGGAACTTCTGCTGCAACCCCTCGACGATGCCGGTGTCTTCGAAATAGAGGATCGAACCGTAGCCGCTGCGAAACGCCCCGTCGATCTTGCCTTCGGTCGTTTTGAAGGCCTCCGTCGGCACGATCTTGCGCAATTCGTCCTTGGTCAGATCCCACAACCGGTCATGCTGCTCACCCAGGAGGATAACCACCCGGGAGCTTTGGGAATTGAACGACGACGGCACGTGCTTTACCGCCTCCCCCACAATCTCCGCGATCCGTTCGTCGGAGGTGACCGGTTCTTTGCTGATGGTGTAGCAGGACCTTCTTGTCTTCACGGCATCCCAAAATGAACTCTGCATAAAACGTCTCCTTTTTCTCGATTCGTGTTGTATGGTTTTTCTGCATCAGGCCAGGTCGAAGAGCAGCAGTTCCGCCTTTTCCCGTCCTGTTATCAGCACCTGCTCCTCACCGCTTACGGCAGCGCCGTCACCCTGCTCCAGCGCCAGGCCATTCACGAGAACCGGGCCGCGGGCAACCTGGAGCCAGGCATGCCGGCCGGCGGGAATGGGGTGAACAAGCTCTTCGCCCGGCACCAGCGCCGTCGCATACAGATTCACATCCTGATGGATCATGACCGACCCGGCCCGGCCATCGGGAGAAGCAACCAGCCTGAGGACGCCACGCTCTTCCCGCTCGGGAAAAGTCTTCTGCTCATACCCCGGCGCCACACCCTCCCGTGAGGGCAGAATCCATATCTGGAGGAAATGAACCTGTTCCGTTGGGGAATGGTTGTATTCGCTGTGGGTTATGCCGGTGCCGGCACTCATGCGCTGCACGTCGCCGGGGCGGATGACCGAGCCGTTGCCCATGCTGTCCCGATGCTCCAGCGCCCCTTCCAGGACGTAGGAGATGATCTCCATGTCCCGGTGCGGGTGAGTGGGGAAACCTTTCCCCGGTTGGACCCGGTCTTCGTTGATGACCCGCAGCGCCCTGAACCCCATGTGCCGCTGGTCGTAGTAGTCGGCGAAGGAGAAGGTATGCTGGCTGTTCAGCCAGCCGTGGTCGGCATGCCCGCGGTCGTGTGATTTTCGTATGGTGATCATCTTCGCTGCCCCCCTGTGGCGGACTGTGGTGGGTGCTTGGTTGTCAAATGGTTTAATATTAAACTATATCCCCCGCTGCAAAGAGTCAAGAACATTTTTTGCCGCACAGTTTCCAGCGGCACCCGGATAGAACCAGTTCACGACCCTCCCCGAAACGAAAAAGACTAAAAGACTATTTTTATCCTCTTGACAGGTGCGGGATTGGCTGGTATTAGTTTAGTGCATTCGATGCAACTATCTACAAAAAGGAGAGAATCCCATGTCCATCGCGACCCTCGTCACCCAACAGGCCCCCGATTTCACTGCGGATGCAGTCCTGCCGGACAATACTTTCGGTCAGCTTACCCTTTCCGGCTTCAAGGGGAAGAATGTCGTCCTGTTTTTCTACCCGCTGGACTTTACCTTTGTCTGCCCGTCCGAGATCCTGGCCTTCAACAAGAAGCTGGATGAATTCAAGAAGCGCAATACCGAGGTGATCGGGGTTTCCATCGATTCCAAATTCACCCATCTGGCCTGGAAAAACACCCCGGTCGAGGACGGCGGTATCGGCCAGATCCAGTATCCGCTGGTGTCCGACCTGAACAAGAACATCGCCCGGGAATACGGCATCCTGTTCAATGAATCCGTCGCCCTGCGCGGCCTCTTTCTCATCGATACCAAGGGCGTCATCCGCCACGCCGTCATCAACGACCTGCCCTTGGGGCGCAATGTGGCCGAAGCGCTGCGCATGGTGGACGCCCTCCAGTTCGTCGAAACCCACGGCGACCAGGTCTGCCCGGCCAACTGGCAGGAAGGCGAGGAAGCCATGAAGCCGACCGAGGAAGGGGTTGCCAGCTACCTTGCCAAGCACGCCAAATAGTTTCCATCCGGAAATACCGGATGAGAAACTATTGATTACGCGGAAAGGCGCGGCAGGAATTGCTGCGCCTTTTTTGTTCAGCCGCCAGTAACCACGGCTACGAGCAGGTTGTTCAAAAATAGTCAGTCGCACCCGCGAGACAAGACCAGAGGAGGCCCTCACCCGGCCTTTGGCCACCCTCTCCCAGAGGGAGAGGGTAACGGTATCCCTTCTCCCCTTGGGAGAAGGATAGGATGAGGGGCGTTACGCCGCACGAAAGGGCTTTCGAGGACGGCGACGACAACAACCACAGAGGGTTGCGCCATGCAGATGAGCGATATGGGACAGAATCCGCTGCTGTTCGGCCATGACAGCCGGCCCGGCATCATCGCCGTCGAGCCGGCCGGCCCCTTTGTGCGCCTCTTCTTCCGGACGGCCCACGGCGTCCAGTTTCACGACGAGCCGTTCCGTCCCTTCATCCTGCTCAGCGACCCGGCCCTGGTGAGCGGCTGCCGGGCGCCCTGCTCGGTGCGCCAACTGGCGGGCGACGACTTCTACCGTTTCCAGCTCCTGTTCGATTCATGGGGCGATTGCCTGACGGCGCGGGATTTCCTTGCCGCCAAGACCGGGATGCCGGCCGGCAGCGCCGATGCCCCCTACCTGTTCATCTCCGACCTTTCCCACCAGTATCTCCTGGCCACCGGCGCGACGCTGTTCAAGGGGCTGGACTTCGGCGACCTGCGCTGCCTGGCGCTGGACATCGAGACCTATTGCGCCGAGGGGTTCGAGTTCTCGAACCCCAAGCGCCGGGAAGACCGGATCGTTTCCATCGCCCTCAAGGATTCCCACGGCACGGAGACCGTGCTGCGCGGGGACCAGCTCGACGAGCCGGCCATGCTCCGGGCGCTCAACGAGGCCATCCGGGGCTGCGACCCGGACGTCATCATCGGCCATAACATCTTCCGGTTCGATCTGGAGTACATCGCCGCCCGCGCCGAACTGCACGGCATCCGCCTCGGCTGGGGGCGCAACGGCGCCCCACCCCACATCACGGCGAATTCCCGCTGGTCCCTGGCGGAAAAGGTCATCGACTATCCCCGGTGGGACGTGTACGGCCGCCATATCATCGACACCTATTTCCTGGTGCAGCTCTACGACATCTCGCTCCGCAGCCTGGAGAGCCACGGGCTGAAACAGGTGGCCCGGCATTTCGGCATCGCGGCGGATGAGCGGGTCTACCTGGCGGGGGGCGGGATCGCCGCCGCCTTCGACAGCGACCCGGAGACGCTCTACCGCTACAACCTGGACGATGTCCGCGAGACCCTGGACCTGTTCCGCCTGCTGGGCTACCCCTGGTTCCTGCAGACCCGCATCTTCCCCTACTCCTTTCAGAACTGCCCCCTGCGGGGCAACGCAACACGCATCAATGCGCTGTTCGTGCGGGAATACCTCCACCGCGGCCATGCGGTGCCCCGGCGCACCGGCGCGGCGCCCGCCTTCGAAGGGGGATACACGGAGAGTGCGGCGCAGGGGGTGTGGGGGCCGATCGTCCATTGCGACGTGGCGTCCCTTTACCCCTCCCTGATGCTGACCTACCGCCTCGGGCCGGCCAAGGACACCCTGGGGCTCTTCCTGCCGATGCTGGCGGAACTGCGCCGCTTCAGGCTGGAGGCGAAACGGGCCGCCCGGGAGAGCACCGCCCCGGGCGAGCGCCACTACTACGACGCCCTCCAGCAGGTCTTCAAGGTGCTGATCAATTCGTTTTTCGGCTATCTGGGTGCCCCGCTGCACAACTTTTCCGACCCCGAGGCCGCCGCCGAGGTGACCCGCCTGGGGCGGCTGACCATCAGGAACATGATCGGCCTGCTGAAGGCGGAGGGGGCGGTGCCGGTGGAGGTGGATACGGACGGAATCTACTTCAGGCCGCCGGAGTCGTGCGCCACGGAGGCGGACGAGGCGGCCCTGGTGGCCCGGGTGTCCCAAGGGGTTCCCGAGGGGATCGAGGTGGAGATGGATGGCAGGTACCGGTCCATGTTCGCCTACAAGGCCAAGAATTACGCCCTCCTGGGGTATGACGGCCGGATCGTCATCAGGGGGAGCGGGCTCCGTTCCCGCGGCATGGAGCGCTACCTGCGGGAGTTCATGCGCGACGCCATTACGCTGCTGTTGGCCGGCTCGCCGGCGGAGTTGGAGCGGTTGTACCAGCAGTACCTGGCCCGTCTCCGGTCCAAAGAGCTGGACGTGGCATGGGTCGCCCGCACGGAGACGCTCAACGAGTCGCCGGCAACCTACCGGGAGAAGGTGGAAAAGGGGCGGCGCAACCCCGCCGCCGCCTTTGAAATCGCCCTGGCGTCGCAGCGCCTTTACCGGGCCGGCGATCAGGTCAGCTACTATGTCGGCGGATCGGCCCGGGACGCGACGGCGTACGAGCACTGCCGCCCCGTGAGCGCCTTCGCCCCCGAACATCCCGACATCAACATCCCCTACTACGTCGATAAGCTGCGCCATCTCAAGCGGCGTTTCGATCCGTATCTTCCCAAGGAGCCAACGCTTTTCGAGCTGTGAACCTTCTTGCATGCCGAGGTCGTTTGTGGTAAGAGGCTACAGAAACAGTAATCGCCGACCAAAGGAGATGCCATGAAGACGAATCTGCTGCTTTCCGTTATGCTGCTGGCCGTCGTACTGACGGTGCCGGTTACGGCCCGGGCCGAGCAGCAGCCCGAGATGATCGCCGAAAAGATGGCCGTCAAACTCACCCGCGGCGTCACCAACGTCGCCACCAGCATTGTCGAAATACCCAAACAGTCGATGCTGACCGTCCGCGACATGGGCAAGGCCGGGTATGTGGTCGGCCCGCTCAAGGGGATCGGCATGACGCTCTACCGGGGCTTCATCGGCGTGGCGGAGGCGGTGTTCTTCCTCGTCCCCCAGCCCGGGTACTACGATCCCATGATCGACCCGGCCTACGTGTGGGAAGGGTGGGACCCCAAGCGGGATACGTCGGCGATTGCCTCCCAAAGCGGCCAGGAGCCTTCCCAACAGGAGGCGCACTAGCATGGGGCAGCTTCGTTCTCTGGTGGCGACGGCCCTCCTTCTGGCGGCAAGCCTCTGTGTGCAGCCGGCCCAGGCTACGGACCAGTTTAAAACGGTGGAGACCTCGACCCCCCAGGAGGTGGTGGGGGGCATGTCCGTCAAGATGGTCCGCGGGGTGGCCAATGCTACGCTGGGATGGTGGGAGTTGCCGAAGCAGGTCTATCAGACCTTTCACGAGGAAGGGGTTGGGATGGGGCTCACCGTCGGCCCGCTCAAGGGGCTCGGCATGACGCTGGTCAGGACGTTGAGCGGCGTGGGCGAGGTACTTACCTTTCCTTTCCCCTACCCCGGTTTTTACGCCCCTTATTTCGAACCGGAATTCGTCTGGCAGAAGGAACGGAAATAGACGGCCGCCGCCCCGGGGAAACGGCCCGGGACGGCATCGTCCCTCACTGTGCCAGTCTCTGATGCAGGTAGCGCTCGAATTCCACCTTAAACTCGCTCCGTTTCAGGGCCATGTCCACCGTGGCCTTGAGGAAGCCCAGCTTGTCGCCGCAGTCGTGGCGCAATCCCTCGAAAAGACAGCCGTAGACCGCCTCTTCCTTTGAAAGTTTGAGGATGGCGTCGGTAAGCTGGATCTCCCCCCCCTTCCCCGGTTCCTGCTGCTCCAGAATCTTGAAGATCCGCGGCGTCAGGACGTAGCGGCCGATGATGGCCATGTCCGAAGGCGCTTCCTCCTGCCGGGGCTTCTCCACCATGTCCTCGACCTGGAAGACGTGCTCGGAGAGCCGGTTCGCCTTTACGCAGCCGTAGGAGGAAATGTTCTCCATGGGGACCTTCTCCAGCGCCAGCACCGAGCCGGCGCGCTCTTCGAAAACATCCAGCAGTTGCCGCAAGCAGGGGCGTTCGCTGTCGATGATGTCGTCGCCCAGAAGGACGGCAAAAGGCTCGTTGCCCACAAAATCCTTGGCGCAGAGGATGGCGTGCCCCAGGCCGAGCGCCTTCTTTTGGCGGACATAAAAGATATCGAGCATTTCCGCGATTTCGCGGATGGCCTTCAGGGTCTTCTGTTTCCCCTTTTCCTCCAGGTGCCATTCCAGTTCGATGGAGATGTCGAAATGGTCCTCAATGGCCCGCTTGCCCCTGCCGGTGACGAACAGGATCTGCTCGATACCCGAGGCAACCGCCTCCTCGACCACGTACTGCACCAGCGGCTTGTCGATCAGCGGCAGCATTTCCTTTGGTGAGGACTTGGTGGCCGGTAGAAACCTGGTGCCGAGTCCGGCAACCGGAAATACCGCTTTCTTGACTTTCATGTGAGCCCCCCTCGATCATGCCCCGCGCGCTTGGTTCGTAAGCCGTCCGTACCGGCTCTTCCGTCCGTCGCCATGGTTGCGGCCCCTGGATGCGGCCCTGCTGCACCTCGCGTCGCCGCACCCCGGCCCCAGCCTAAGGCGGCTCGGGATTACTTCCCACGACCAACCGCACGGGCACCTGTTCTGTATTCGGCTGGCCGCTGCTCCCCGCCCGGTACAATCCGGCCGTGTGCAGCAAGCCCTGCCCGTTCCAGGTTGTCAAAGCCCGTGTATACTACGTGCCAACCCATGGATTTGTAAAGAAAGATTCGAGGGTTGCCCGAATGCGCCCGTGGTGGCCAAAAAAAATCCCCCAAAAGGGGGATTTTCAAAGTGGATTGGGGGGAATCAGTGCCCCCCGCAACAGCCGCCGCCCGCACAGGCCGCCGGTTTAGGGGCATCCGTCTTTGGGCAGTATCCCTGATCGAACCAGCCGCCCCCTTTCAGGCTGAAACTGGTGGCGGATATCATTTTTTCCACGGCCCCGCCGCACTTGGGGCATTCGCTGGCCGGCGGATCGGAAAATTTCTGGCGGAGCTCGAACTGATGGTTGCAAGCGGAACAACAATACTCGTAGACAGGCATACTCTTTATTCCAACCTCCTTGGCTGATCGGTTTTTCCTTGGTGCACAAAATATAGTAATAACTATGCGGCCTGTTTGTCAATGTCGATGCTTGACTTTTGCAATATGTCTAGTATGTCTTTTGTATACGACAGAAGGCCCACCCTTGCAGCGCTGGCCCCCTCTACGGTGAAGCGTGGAGGGGGCTTCGGCCAGTTGGCGGTGCCGGTTTGGTCAAATCGCGGAGAGCCGCCCCCGAGGGTTCAGATCATTGCCGGCCGTTGCCGTACAACAACTCCCTATCCTGCTATTTTTTCGTCACTTTTATAAAACATAATTCTTATCAGCAAGTTACAAACGCTATTGGCCTGTATCGTGCATTCATTAACAGGTCCGTATACGCGTGAGCCCTTGTGTTTGCGCCACTGGAAGCGGATGACGCGACGTAACGGCCACTAATTAGTATGTTTTTTGGTAGTTCCCTGTCGTTGGGGCAGGCCAATGCGCCAGAAATAAGTCGCACCATGATCCGGTTATCTCGCGGAGCGAGGCGTGATTTAACAACCTTGCCGGCAGGTTTGTGAGGCGCAACAAAGTTCCCGATGGTTGTCCGGCCCGGCCGTGACGTGGTTTATGTTTTCGATTTCATGCTGTTATGCGATTGCCGCTTTGCGCCGGATGGTAATGAGCACATGCCCAAAGGCGGGTGTTGGCCGCTATTTCACGGCAAAGTCGGTGCATCTGTGTTGTGTTTTGGCAATGTTCCCGTTGACCAGATTTTAGAGGAAAGAAAGGTGGTGAAGAGAAGCAAGACCTTGCTTGGTTGTATTGAGTTGGAGATTACATGAAAGGAGGTTTCTGATGACATGTAAAAGATTTTTCTGCCTGTTGGCCTGTGCAACGGTTGTGTTGGCATCGACTGCTGCCTGGTCGGCGGAGATCCACGGCAGAAGCTCGACCCAGTTTGGCTGGTTCAACGACATCTACACCGGCAACAAACAGGCCGAATTCGGAGAGTATCTCAACCTGTCGATCACCAAGATCGACAAGGAAGGCAAGCTGACATTTCAGGGCTATGGCCGTGTCACCGAAGACATCCGCACCGGCGAGGGCGTCAATGGCCGTCTCTATTACCTGTACGGCGACTACAGCAACCTGTTCGACAAGGTCGATATCCGCCTCGGCCGCCAGTTCGTCAACTATGCGGCCGGTACGGCCCTGATCGACGGCGGCAAGATCGACCTGAAGAACGTCGGCCCGTTCGCTTTCTCGGTGATGGGGGGGCGTAACGTCTTCTTTGACCTGAACGGCGAGGCTACCCGCTCCCGGGACTTTGCCCTCGGCGCAGCCGCCTACCTGACCGGGTTCAAGAATTTCGACCTTGAGGCGAGCTACTTCATGAAGCTGGACAACGACGGCATTGCCCGCGACCAGGTTGGCGGCGCCCTCAAGTGGTACCTGCTCGACGCGGTCAAACTCTACGGCAACACCCGTTTCGACATCCCGAGCGAGACCTTCAGCGAAGTCCTGGCAGGCATCAAGTACTTCCCCACTGCCAATCTGGTCCTGACCGGTGAATGGTACCAGAGCTATCCGGTCTTCGACTCCACGTCGATTTTCTCGGTATTTGCCGTGGACCGTTACCAGGAATTCATAGGCCGGGTGGACTACACCATCAACGACATGCTGTCGGTCAACGCCGGCTACAACAAGGAGTTCTACGGCGACAGCGGCGATGCTGCCGATGTCGTGGAAGTGGGGTGCCGCATCCGGCCGATCGACAAGGTCGAGTTGCGTCTGAACTACGACCACCGCAACGGCTACGGCGGCAACCTGAACGGCGGCACCGCCGACCTGACCTTCACGCCGGTCAAGCCGCTGGAGTTGAACGCCGGCATCGACTTCGACGTGTACGAGCGCGACCGGGTCACCGGCGAGGAAACTGCCCGCAAATACTGGCTGGGCGGCAAATACAAGCTGGCCAAGAACATGTCCGCGTCCGTCCGGGTTGAAGACAACGTCAATGCCCGCTACAAAAGCGACTGGCAAGGTCGTGCCGTCTTCAACTACGACTTTTAGAAAGGAGGGACCTACGTGAAGAGAATTGTATTAATCCTGGCACTTCTCGGTTTCGGCCTGGTTTGTCTGCAGCAGCGGTCGTACGCCGACAAGAAGATGTCTCACACGGAATACGCCAAGATGGCGATCAAGGAATGCAACGACTGCCATAAGGGCGAAGGCATTGCACCCAACCACGACGCCGACTTTGTGCGGGGCCACCGGGTCCTGGCCAGCAGGGCGGGCAACAACTGCAGCCAGTGCCACGACCAGGCCTGGTGCCTCGACTGTCACCAGGGGGGCGGCACGGGCGACAGCCTGTCCCAAAGCAATGCGGGGCGCGATTACAAGCCGAAGACTCACCGCAGCGACTGGATCAGCATGCACCCGATCAAGGCGCAGGACAACCAGCAGCAATGCTACCGCTGCCATGACCAGAAATACTGCACGGCCTGCCACAGCAAGCTGCCCCAGACCGGCCTGAAATCGCTGGGCTTCAAATCCCACGACAACCAGCAGGGGGCTCGGTGGGGGATGGAGCATTCCGGCGAGGCGCGCCGGAATCTGCAAGCCTGCCAGACCTGCCATGCCGATGGCAACACCTGCAAGAAATGCCACAGCTCCGGCGGGGTAAGTCCCCATCCGAGGGGCTTCAAGGCCGGCAACTACAAGGACAGGAGCAACAGCAAGGTTTGTCTGCAGTGCCACTTGCCGGGAAGATTTTAAGTAATTACCAATTGAAGGAGGAAAATTATGCAGATCAAGAAGTTAAGCATCATGATGCTGTTGGCATTGTCGTCTGCCGCTTTCATTACTGGCTGCGGCTCGTCGAACAAGGAAGGATCGGCGTCGCTGAACGACGTGGCCACGGTTGGGGATACCGTTTGTATCCAGTGCCACGGCGGCAGCAATGCCGATTCGGTAACGGGCGAGGACAAGGTGGTGGAGTATCAGAGAAGTTCTCCGCATCTTGGTGATCCGGGCGGCTGCGAGGCGTGCCACGGCGGCGGTGCCCAGCACTACGGCGTGGGCCCGATTCCGTATCCCAGCCCTGACGTCGCGCGTTGCCAGACCTGCCATGACGGCAAAACCGCCCCGATCACGTCGGCACAGAACTATGCAAGCTCGCAGCACACGAACCTCGCCCACCAGTCGGGGGTCTGCATCCGCTGCCACACCAATGAGGGAGCACTGCTCTCCAATATGGTCGGTCTGACCGGCGGCGACATTACGCCCACCGGCGGGACGTATTCCGGCCAGTCTTTCTACAACAGGAATATCGGCAAGGTGTCGTGGGGTTATGCCTACACGGCCATCAACTGCCAGACCTGCCATGAGCACGGCGCCGGCCTCCGCTCCGTCTACGCCCTCTACTCCACGGTTTCCGGCAGGGACGCCGGCAAGACCGTGTGGAACCCGAGCAAGGCTGCGGCTGGCTCCCCCACCGGCGACCGCCAGGCCGACAACAAGAACAACCAGTTCAACCTCTGCACCAGCTGCCACAACATGTATGATTACAGCGGCACCAACGTACTCTACAGCGGCACCGCCGCCTCCGGCACCCTCACGGCCGGCCACCACAACACGAGCTGGTACCGGCTCATCCCCAGCACCCACAAGGAAAAAGGGATGACCAAGGTAACCCTGCCCTACGCCAACATGAGCTCTTCGGCCACCGGGACCAACACCCTGATCACCGGGTACGTCATCCGCAAGGTTGCGCCTACCGGGGCGGCCACGGCAGCTGATGCCACCAAAACCTATTACACCGATCCCTACTACAACGGCCCCTGCTTCGACTGCCACGGCCACGAAGCCAAAACCACCGGCGCCACCAACCCCACGAGCGCCAGCGCCGCCACCACAATCCACACGGACTGGGCCCAGTCGGCCCATGCCGGCATGATCCTGAGCGCCAAGAAGGTCAATAACGGCGCCACGGCAACGGATAACACCGACAAGGCGATGCAGGCCTACAGCGACGATACCTTCATGGGCGGCACCAGCGCCTGGAGCCATTACAACTGGGATTCGACCCTGACCAGCGCCGGAGCTGACGACCGCGGTTCCTGCCAGAAGTGCCACACCGCAACCGGCTTCTCGAACTTCGCCGACAACCCCACCAGCTACGATGCGACGCGCAACGACTTCTCGCATCTGCTGAACTGGACGCAGAAAACCGCGAGCGGCGCCGCCACCGGCGGTTCGAAGAAACAGAACGAAGTCCTGTACTGCTGGGGCTGCCACAAGAGCGCCGGCAGCGGCACACTGCGCAATCCGGGTGCGGTCACGGCTGATTACACCTACAATGGCGTAGCCGTTACCTTCCCCAATGTGGGCAACTCCAACGTCTGCGTCGTCTGCCACGGCGGCCGCGGCAACACCCAGACCGCCCGTTCCTCGCGGTTTGAAGGGCACCACGGGACCACCGCCGGCATGCTGTTCGCCTCGGTGAGCCACATCGGTTCCGAATTTACCGGGAAGGACTACACGCCTCCCACCTTCTTCGCCCACGACAAGATCAACGCCACAACCTCCGGCCCCTGCGCAAGCTGCCATATGCAGGCTGCCGCCAAGCACACCTTCTCGGTGGTTTCGACCTCTTCCGTGGACGGCACCATCGCCAAGATCAGAAGCCAGGCGATCTGCGATAGCTGCCACACCGGCACCTACGCCATGACCCCGGCCAAGCTGGAAGAAGAAAAAACCGGCTTCACGGAGGCAACGAACCTGCTCATCGCCTACCTGGCGAACACGGAGGTGAACGCCTACAACACCAACATCACAACCGCGTCCAGCACCGCCGCCGGTCTTGCCGCCCTGTCCAACGCGCAGTACAGCGCCTTCCAGAACGCCAAACTGCCGGCCGACTCTCCGGGTGCCTGGGCACATAACCGGTACTACGCCAAGCGGCTGATCTTCGACTCGCTGGATTGCATGCAGCACGGCGATACCCTCACGGGTTCGATTACCCTGTCTGCGACACAACTGGCCGCATATCCCAATGCGGCAACATGGCTGGGTGCCAACGCCACCACCGGGGTGGCAGCTCGCCCCTAGCAAGCGCTTCCGCAGGGGCGTAGTTGTGTGCCCGCCCCTGCGCAGCATGGCACCTGTTCAAAAGAAAGGCCCCGGAGAAGTCTTCCGGGGCCTTTTCCATCGATGCCTGGTGAAGGCTTCGGTTTTTTTACGTGCGGCAGAAGGGTGGGGTTACCGGGGTGGAAGCGGACTACGCTATGGACATGCATGTTAAAAGAAAGCGCGTGCTGCCTTTGTACCTTGCGCTGTCGGTGCTGGCACACGGCCTGTTCCTGTTTTCCATGGGGCGGTTCGGGAGCTATACCTTCGTGGCGCCGGTCAATCATATCCAGGCCGTCATGGTGGATCTGACCAAACCCCGCGACAACAGCGCGCCGGTTGCGCCCCCCAAAGCCCGGGAGGTCAGCGATGAAGGCGCGGGCCCGCAGGAGGTGCAAGGGGAAAAGCGGCAGGCGCCGCCGGCGAAAAAGGCGGACAGCCCGGCACCAACGACGGTACAGGATGAACGCGGCAAGCAGAAGCCCGTCGATGGCGACGTTCCCGCGAAACAGAAGATCGCCCCTCCCGTGGAGGATACAAAGCCGGCAAGCGCCCCGGCACCCCATGTCCCGCGGAAAGCCGCATCAGCGCCGGTCATCGCCCCGCCGCTGAGAACGGCAGGAGAGTTCCTGGCGTCGAAGAACGAAAAACTCACCTACCTCATAAGCCTGCTCGGCCTCCCGGTGGGGAGCGCCGAACTGGAGGCCAAAAACGAAAAGGGCGAAGTCCGGATTACCCTGAGGATCACGTCGAATACCGCCATTTCCAGCGTCTACCCCGTGGACGACTCTGTCGAAACCCGCCACATCGCCGGAAACTTCCTCATTACGAAGATCAAGCAGCAGGAAGGTTCGTTCAGGAGCGATACCGGGTTCACCCTGTTTCTCCGGGACAAGAGCGTCTTCTGGGTCGATCTCCTGAAGAAGCGCAGTTCGCGGGAAACCGTCCCGACGAGCGATGTGCTCGACACCCTGTCGGGGTTCTATTACCTCCGCAACCGGCCGCTGCTGGCCGGCACCACGGAGACGCTCCACATCTACGACAGCGAGACCTATGCAGATGTGCCGGTGGAGGTGGTGCGCCGGGAGACGATACGCCTGCGCAATTTCAAGGAAGTAAATACCGTGGTGGTCCGCCCGCTCCAGCAGACCGCCGGGATCTTCAGGCACAGCGGAGAAATCCTGATCTGGATGACCGACGACGCCAACAAGGTGCCGGTCAAAATCGTCACCTC
Organism: Geobacter sp. FeAm09; assembly: GCF_008330225.1. Taxonomy (NCBI): domain Bacteria; kingdom Pseudomonadati; phylum Thermodesulfobacteriota; class Desulfuromonadia; order Geobacterales; family Geobacteraceae; genus Geobacter; species Geobacter sp. FeAm09. The sequence goes on from NZ_CP042466.1 coordinate 3,951,639, forward strand.
CATTGCGCTTGGCACGGTAACGGCCGAGCTCGTGTCGGCCGAAACCACACCCGCGGAAGAAAAAGCCAAGGAAAAATAGTTCCCGCCGCAGTCATATTCTGGTAATAATAGTTGCTTATGAAAAAGTTCAGCTATTACATCCTGCTGGTAGTCGTCTGCTATTTTGCCTACATCGTCATTTCCCTGAGCCTGGTCCCGCCGGTGTCCGACCTGGCCGACCGAAAATTCAGCATGACCATCCAGGTCAAGGACTGGCAGGGGGAGTACCATCCCTTTGTGGTCGGGCCCCCCAACCGCTATTGGACCCCTTCCGGGCGCATCCCCCCCGAGATGAAGTGGGCCGTGATCCTGGCCGAGGACAGCAATTTCTATACTCATGAAGGTTTCGACGTCAAGGCCATCAAGAACGCCATCAAGTACGACCTGGAAAAGAAGAGCCTCAAGCGCGGCGCCTCCACCATCACCCAGCAGGCTGCCAAGAACCTGTTCCTCTCCCGGGAGAAGACCATCACCCGCAAGCTCAAGGAGATCTACCTGGCCTGGCGCATGGAGCAGGAGCTGAGCAAGGGGCGCATCATCGAGCTCTATCTGAACGTGGTCGAGTTGGGGCCCATGGTCTACGGCATCGGCAACGGCGCCCACTACTACTTCGGCAAGCCGGCCTCGGCCCTGACCCCGAGGGAATGCGCCTTTCTGGCCGCCATGCTGCCCGGGCCGCGGGTCGCCTACAACCCCTACAAGAACCTGGGGAAGGTGCTGCGCCGTTCCAACATGATCCTGCGGCTGTTGCGCCAGAAAGGGGTCCTGAGCGAGGGCGAGTACCAGGCCGCCCTGGCCCAGCAGCCGAATATCGCGGGGATGCAGCGCAAGGTGGACAAGAGCATCGCGACGCCGCCGGTGTTCACGGCGCCGTCGTCGGCTAGGAACGAGCCTGCCGAGCCGCCGGCCGATGCGGCACAGGAGAAGGCGCCCGAGGGAGAGAGTGCGCCCTCCGGGGAGTCCCCGGCCGGTGGCGCGCCGCCGGCGGCATCGGAAGATGCCGGCCAGGAAAAGAAGTGATGACGCCATGGATATGCTCATGACCGGAAAGACCGACCTCAAAAATCTGACGCTGCCGGCTCTGGAACGGTTCCTCCAGGGCAAGGGCAAGGAGCGCTTCCGCGCCACCCAGATCTTCAAGTGGATCTACCAGCAGGATGCCCGTTCGTTCGAGGAGATGAGCAACATCTCCAAGGACCTGCGGGCCGAGTTGGCCGAGACCGCCTTCATCAGCGACCTCGCGCCGGAGGCGGTGGAGGAGGGGAGCGACGGGACGCGCAAGTACCTCTTCGCCCTTGCCGACGGCAATGCCGTGGAAGCGGTGCTGATCCCGGACGAAGGGCGCAACACCCTGTGCATCTCATCCCAGGCCGGCTGCGCCATGGGGTGCGAATTCTGCCTCACCGGGACCTTCAAACTGACCCGCAACCTGACCACGGCCGAGATCGTCAACCAGATCATGGCGGTCAGGCGGGAGTTCGACATCCGCAACATCGTCATGATGGGCATGGGCGAGCCGCTCCACAATCTGGACAACGTCATCCCGGCCATCCAGATCATGATCGACGGCAACGGCCTGCAGTTCTCCAACCGGCGGGTGACGGTCTCGACCTGCGGGCTGGTGCCGGAGATGGAGCGGCTCGGCCGCGAGGTGCCGACCGTCAACCTGGCGGTCTCGCTGAATGCCACCACCGACGAGCTGCGCGACCGGCTCATGCCGGTCAACCGGCGCTATCCGCTCAGGGAGCTGCTCAGGGCCTGCAAGGAGTTTCCGTTGCCGGGCCGGCGCAAGGTCACCTTCGAATATGTCATGCTGGGAGGACTGAACGATACGCTGGAGGATGCCAAGCGTCTGTTGCGCCTGACCAGCGACATCCCCAACAAGGTGAACCTGATCCCCTTCAACGAACATGAGGGGTGCGACCTCAAGGCACCGACCCGCGCCGCCGTGGACGCCTTCCACAAATACCTGATCGACCGCCATGTGACGGTCATCACCCGGGACAGCCGCGGCGGAGATATCTCGGCCGCCTGCGGCCAGTTGAAGGGACGGCTGAAAAAATAAGGGAATGCAACGACAAAACCCCGGAGGCTTTCAAAGCCACGGGGTTTTGTTCATTCAAAGGCTAATTTCAGGTTGTCCAAAAATAGTCAGATTGTCGCACCCGCGAGACAGGCCCTGAGGATGGCGGCAAGATGGCTGTTTTTCAATAACCTCCTAACGAGGTTCGGACGGCGCCCGTCTGCTGCGATACTCCACCACCGGCTGGTGGCCCGGTGCACGACGCGGCTTGGCGGCGGATGACTTCCCGGCGTTATTCCACGGTTTTCCCTGACCCTGGGAGGCGTTGGACTTGCCGCCAGGTTTGGAGAAACGGTTCCCTCCCGGGCCTCCCGGCCGTTTTGCACCTCCCGAACTCCGCCGCAGGACGGCCAGCGGGGCCAGCCCTTCGATATTCTGCTCCGGCAGCCGTTTGCCGATGAAGCGCTCGATCTTTTCCAGATAACTCACTTCAGACCGGGAAACAAAGGAGATGGCGATGCCGGAAGCGCCGGCGCGGCCGGTGCGACCGATGCGGTGGACATAGTCCTCGGCGAAGCGCGGCAGGTCGAAGTTGATCACGTGGCTGATCCCGGTGACGTCCAGGCCGCGTGCGGCCACGTCGGTGGCCACCAACAGGCGGATGCCGCCGCGGCGCATGCGCTCGATGGTCTTGTTGCGGGCGATCTGGTTCATGTCGCCGTGCAACGCCGCGGCCTGGTGGCCGTTGCGGGACAGTTCGCGCGCCAGTTCGTCGGCATCGCGTTTGGTGGCCGAGAAGATAATGGCCCGGGTGAGCGTCTGGTCACTGACCAGATGGTTGAGGAGTTCCTTCTTGTGGTGAAGGTTGTCGGCCACGTGCAGGCGCTGCTCGATCAGGGCGTGGGAGGCGGTGCGCACGGCCAACTCCACCCGTTGCGGGTTGCGCAGCATGCGCTCCGCCATCCTGCTGACGGTGGCGTCCATGGTGGCGGTGAACATGAGGGTCTGGCGGTCCGCAGGGGCGCGGGCCACGATCTTCTCCATGTCCTCGCTGAATCCCATGTCCAGCATGCGGTCGGCCTCATCCAGGATCAGCATCTCCAGGCGGTCCAGGCGGACGCTGCCGCGCTCCAGGTGGTCCAGCAGGCGCCCCGGCGTGGCGACGATGATGTCCACCGGCGCGGAGAGCAGGCGCAGCTGTTCGCGATAGGGCATCCCGCCCAAGAGCGTGCCGCAGCGGGGGCGAAAACCGCGGCCGTAGGCACGGGCGGCGTCCATGACCTGGCCCGCCAGTTCGCGGGTCGGGGTGAGGACCAGGATGCGGGGGCCCTTGCCCGGTACGGTGGAGGGCGCGGTCAGGCGTTGCAGGGCCGGCAGTACGAATGCGGCCGTTTTACCGGTTCCGGTTTGGGCCGTGGCGATCAGGTCGTGGCCGGCCATGGCCAGCGGTATGGATTGTTCCTGCACGGGTGTGGGGGTCGCGTAGCCGCAGTCGGCCACCGCCTTGAGGATGGCCGCGTTGAGGCCCAGTTCGTCAAACGTCATTGAGTCTATTCCTTTTCTGTGGTGTAGAGACAGGCGCGCGCGGGCCGCAGGATCAACCGGAATGATCCATGGACAAGACGGCAGTGCCGTGCGGCAGACATAATCTTCGCCTGCCAAAGGGTCTGCTTGGTTCAATGGGATAATTGAATGCAGGAGGGGCAGAATGCGATGATCAAAAGAAAAACGACGGACACCATGCCGTCGTTTCGGGTGTAAGTCTTTCGCCAGCATAAAGGTCTTGACGCAGAAAGGCAAGCACTAAATTTCGCCGGCGGGAGGCGGGCCCTATGGGGAGCCGCCCGGAAAGCGGCATTGGTGGAAAAAACGGTTGAAGTTTATGCCCAAAACACTTACAGTTTACGACGCTTTACCGACGCTATTCGAGAAGGAGCGGGAACCATGAAGGATGCGGCAATCGGGGTTATCGGCGGGAGCGGGCTCTACGAGATGGAAGGGCTGGAAGATGTCCGGCGGGTGCAGGTGGAAACGCCCTTCGGCACCCCTTCGGACGAGTACGTTACCGGCGTGCTGAACGGCGTGCGGATGGCGTTCCTCCCCCGCCACGGCCGCGGCCACCGCCTGCTCCCTTCCGAAGTCAACTACCGCGCCAACATCTATGGCATGAAAAAGCTGGGGGTGGAGCGGATCATCTCCGTATCGGCCGTGGGCAGCCTCAAGGAGATCATCGCTCCGGGCCACATCGTCATACCCGACCAGTTCATCGACCGGACCAAGGGCATCCGCAAGGATACCTTCTTCGGCGAGGGGATCGTGGCCCATGTGGGGTTTGCCGACCCGGTCTGCCTCGATCTGTCGGAGGCGCTTCATGCGGCGGCCCTCAAGGCCGGGGCGGTCGCCCACAAGGGGGGCACCTACATCTGCATGGAGGGGCCGGCCTTTTCGACCCGCGCCGAATCGTTCATGTACCGCGAGCGCGAGGCGGCGGTCATCGGCATGACCAACCTGACCGAGGCCAAGCTGGCGCGCGAAGCCGAGATCTGCTACGGCATCATCGCCCTTTCCACCGATTACGACTGCTGGCACACCTCCCATGACGACGTGTCGGTCGAGGCGGTGGTTCAGATCATCCAGCAGAACGTCGCCATGGCCAAGGAGATCATCCGCCACGCCGTGGCCGCCATCGACGGCCGGGAACAGAGCTGCCCCTGCGGCAGCGCCCTCCGCTACGCCATCATCAGCGACAGGTCGGTCATTCCGGCTGAAACGAAACAAAATCTCGAACTGCTCATCGGCAAATATCTGTAGCTCGTATTCATAACAAGGAGATGCTTTTCTATGGGAATCGTTGTCGTCGGCACCGTGGCCTTTGATACGGTGGAGACCCCTTTCGGCAGGGGCGAGAATGTCCTGGGGGGCTCGGCCACCTATTTTTCCACCTCGGCCAGTTTTTTTACCGATGTCTCGCTGGTGGCGGTCGTGGGGGAGGATTTCCCCGCGGAGCACGTGAGCTTCCTCCAGTCGCGGGATATCAATACCGACGGTCTGCAGCGGATCCCCGGCAAGACCTTCCACTGGAGCGGCAAGTACGGCTACGACCTGAACGAGGCCCAGACCCTGGATACGCAGCTCAACGTCCTGACGGAGTTCCGCCCCAACCTGCCCGAGTCCTACCGCGATGCCGACTACCTCTTCCTGGCGAACATCGACCCGGACCTGCAGATGGAGGTGCTGGACCAGGTGCGCCGGCCGAAGCTGGTGGCGTGCGATACCATGAATTTCTGGATCTCGTCCAAGCCCGAGGAATTGAAGAAGGTGCTCCGGAAGGTTGACATCGTGGTGATCAACGAGGGGGAGGCGCGCCAGTTCACCAACCAGTCGAACCTGGTCAAGGCGGCCCGCGAGATCATCGCCCTGGGGTGCAAGCGGCTGGTGGTCAAGCGGGGCGAGTACGGGGTGCTGATGTTCACGGCGGACTCCGTGTTTGCGGCGCCGGCCTACCCGCTGGAAGAGGTCTTCGACCCGACCGGCGCTGGCGACACCTTTGCCGGAGGCTTCATGGGGTACCTGGCCAATACGGGCGACCTGTCCGAGGAGGGGCTCCGCCAGGCCATCGTCTTCGGCTCGGTGATGGCCTCCTTCAATGTGGAGGATTTCAGCCTCGACCGCATGAAGCGCCTGGAATACCGGGAAATCGAGGCCCGCTACCGGAGCTTCAAGGCGTTGACGAGTTTCCGGGATATTAGCGAGCTCAAATCGTAACCATTGGATTTATTGACAAGTTTGGATTGTTTTGCTAGTTTTGCCGCGGGGTTGAATACGGTTTGATCGGATGCCCATGAAATTCTGCCGGTTGCACATCGTTTGCCTTCTTATGGCCCTGGCTGTCGCCGGCTGCGCCACCGGGCGCCAGCAGGAGGGGAAGAAGGAGCCGGGCTCCTACCATTACCAGATGGGGCTTTCCTACCTGGGAGAACGCAACTATACCAACGCGCTGATCGAGCTGACCGAGGCGGAGAAATTCGATCCCGAGAACCCGGAACTGCTCTATAACCTGGGCCTGGCCTACCTGGGCAAGAAGCGTTTCGCCCTGGCCGAGCAGAAGCTCCAACAGGCCATCATGCTGAAGCAGAACTACTCCCCGGCCCGTAACGACCTGGGGGTGGTCTATCTCGAACTCAAGCGGTGGGACAACGCCATCCAGCAGTTCAAGATCGTCAAGGACGATATCTTCTACCAGGACAGCGAAAGTGCGGCCATCAACCTGGGGCTGGCCTACCTCGGCAAGGGGGACTACCCCAAGGCGCTCGAGGAGCTGCGGGCGGTGATCGTCGCCAATCCGCGCAATCCCGTGGCCCGGCTTTCCCTGGGCCGGGTCTGGTTTGCCATGGACAAGACCGAGCAGGCTGTCGCCGAATACCGCAAGGCGCTGGAGATCTTCAAAGAGTTCGGCGCCGCGTATTATTATCTCGGTCTGGCCCAACTCAAGCAGAACAACCTTGATGCCGCCAGAAGCTCCTTCAACGAGGTGCTGCGCATCATTCCCGACTCTGAATTGGGACATGCGTCCCTGGGGTATCTGGAGCTTCTCAAGTAGTTTTCATCCGGAAACGGATGGAAACCAAGTAAGCGAGGACTGTTTGTCCGAAACCGTGCACAACGATGATTCCTCTCCCGCCACCCTGGGAGCCGTTCTCAGGCGATGCCGCGAGTACCACGGCATATCCCTCGATGAGGCCGCCGAGGCGACCAAAATGGGCAAGAACTATCTTCAGGCCCTGGAAAACGAACGCACCAAGGAATTTGCCAACCAGGCCTATCTGAAGGGCTTCCTGCGCATCTACGCCACCTACCTCGGCCTCAATCCCGACGACATGATCCGGCTGTATGACAAACAGCAGGCCCAGGGCAGCTCCCTGTCGGCGGCGGCGCACCCCAAAGGGGCTACCGGCGACGCCGAGGCCCCGAAGAAACGCATCTCCCTGCAAAAATTCGCCTTGCCGGCATTTCTGCTGTTGCTGATCATTATCACGGCGAGCATCATCAACCGCTCGGACGCCCCCCCCCGGCGGGAGCAGCCCCCGCCCCAGGCTTCCCTGGCGCCGCCGGCGCCGGCCGTCGCGCCGCAGCCCCCGGTCCTGCCGGCACGTTCCAGCGCCCAGGCGCCGCCCCCGCCGGAGAAAGCGGAAAAGAAGCCGGTTTCCGCCGAGCAGCCCAAGGATGCGCCGCCGCCCGATCCGGGGAGCGCCGCGTCCCAACCGGCCGAGCAGGCGAAAAGTTTCATCGCGCACATGAAAGTGAGCCAGAACGGGACCCTCAGCGTCACCATCGACGGGGCGGTATCCCAGACCTATGATTTGATGGCCGGCGATGCCATCGAATGGAAGGCCGAAAAGAGCATCGCCCTTGAATTGTCCAACGGGGGAGGGGTGGAGGTCGAGATAAACGGCAGACCGCTCAAACCGTTCGGACCCGCCGGGAAGCCGGTTTCCATCGTGCTTGACGCCAACGGCGTCCGGCCGTAGTCCCATGAGTAACTGCGCGGGGCACGAGCCGATCTGAAAACGTTCCAAGGAGAGCACCATGCAGATAGCAGCGCGTTGCCGTAAGTGCGGTAAGGTCATGAGCAGCCAGCGTATCGACAACTACCGGGTCAAGATGACCTGCTCCTGCGGATTTTCCGACTTCCGCACCCAGACGGAAAAGGTCAAGACCGTCAACCCGTTCTACCACAAGGCCAATTTCACCCCCTATGTGGAAAGCGAAAAGGGGAAGATGGTGCTGACCATGCAGCGGGCGAACCGGGAGCACATGGAGATCATCTCCCTGGAAGAGATCAGCATGCTGGTGTCGTCCGATTTCGAGCTCTCCGAAGTGCTGCACATGGTGGCGACCAAGCTGGCCGTGCAGCTCCATGCCAGCGTCTGCAACATCTACCTCCTGGAGGATGGGGAACTGGTGCTGAAGGCCACCTACGGGTACGAGCAGGAAAAGATCGGCCTGATCCGCCTCAAGATCGGCGAGGGGATCACCGGCACCGTGGCCCGGGAGATGCAGCCCATCAACCTGAGCCGTGCCTCCCAGGACCCGCGTTACAAGGTCTTCCCCGAGCTGAACGAAGAGAAATACAACTCCATGCTTTCCTTCCCCATAACCGACAAGAAGGACGTCTACGGGGTCATCAACCTGCAGACCACCTCCATGCGGAGTTTCCCCGAAGACGAGATTTACTTCGTCTCGATCATCGCCAACCTGATCCTTTCGGCCATCAAGCTCCGCCAGAAAGCCGCATCCGCCAAAAACGGAGAGAAAAAGCCCGCGCTTTCTTGACACGGCGGGGCCCCGTGCTAGACTCACAATACGAGTCCAAGGCGGGGAGTTCGCTGTGGTTGAGCAACAAAAACGCATACTGGTGGTCGATGACGAGGAAAACGCCCGTATTGCGCTCTCGAAAATCCTGAGCCGCGAGGGGTACGAGGTGGCGTCGGCCGGCAACGGTTACGAGGCGCTCAATTACCTGCGGGGCAAAGAGGTGGAATTGATCATCACCGACATCAACATGCCGGAGATGAACGGGCTGACCTTTTTGCGGGAACTGAGCAGGAGCCACCCCGACAGCAATGTGATCATGGTCACCGCCTATGGCGAGGTGGAATCGTACATCGAGGCCATGAACCTGGGGGCCTTCGAGTATATCAACAAGCCGGTCAAGATCGACGAACTCAAGAAGATAATCAGGAAAATATTCAATTGATTTTGCACCGGTGCGGCATCTTACTCCATTCACATGAGGGGGTTGTGACATGAAACCGTTCAGCAAGATCCTGACGGCCATCGATTTTTCGGAAAACTCGGATTACGCTTTCGACTATGCACTCACCTTGGCGAAACAGTTCGATTCCCAGCTTGTGGTGCTGCATGTCATCAATGAACCGGTCGATTTGCGCGGCTTTTATGTCCCCCACATCTCCTTCGAACAGTTGGAGAAGGAGATCGAAGAGGGGGCCGAAAAGATGATGGCCAAATTCTGCAGTGCGAAGATGGGCGATTTCACCAACTTCACCACCTCCATCGTCACCGGCATCCCCTACGAAGAGGTCATCCGCACGGCGGAGGAAACGGCCGCCTCGCTGATCGTGCTCGGCACCCACGGCCGTACCGGGATCGACCACCTGATCTTCGGCAGCACTGCCGAGCGTGTCGTCCGCGGGGCTTCCTGCCCGGTCCTGACGATCCGCCTGCCGGCGGAACAATGAACGGTGCGTCCGGCACCTTTGCGGCGCGACGCGCCTAAATCATGGACATCCCCCTTCCCGACAGCAAGGCCGCGGTCGTCGTCATCGACGACGACCCCCATATCCTCGAACTCGCCGGCCTGATCCTTTCCCGCAAAGGGTATCACGTGCTTGCGGCCTCCACGGCCCGCCAGGGGATGGACATCATTGCCGCCCAGGCGCCGGAGCTGGCGCTTCTGGACTACATGATGCCCGAGATGGACGGCCTTGCGACCTTGCGGGAGATCAAGGCGCGCTACCCGGACACCTACGTCATCATGTTCACCGGCAAGGGGAACGAGGAGATTGCCGTCGAGTTGATGAAGGGGGGCGCCTCCGAGTATATCCTCAAGCCGTTCAACAACCGGGACCTGACCGACCGCCTCGACAGCGTCCTGCGCATCCGCGAGATAGAGCTCCACAACAAGGCGCTGCAGCAGGAGCACGTGCGGCTTCTCGAGGAGATCGACACCTGGAACCAGGAGTTGCAGAAGCGGGTCCGGGAGAAGACCGAGGCGCTGCAGAAGGCCCAGTCCGAGATCGCCCAATCGGAAAAGCTGGCCGCCCTGGGCTACCTTTCCGCCGGCATGGCCCACGAGATCCGCAATCCGCTCAATTCCATCTCGCTCTTTGCCCAGCTCATGCGCCAGAACGCCGCCGACCATGAGCAGCGGGAGTACCTGGGCAAGATCCTGAAGGAGATCGACCGGATCGACGTCATCATCTGCAAGCTGCTGGACGCCTCGCGCCGCAGCCGCACCATCTCCTCGGACGTGCAGATCGACCGGGTGGTGGACAACGCCATCGATGCCTTCTCACCCCAGATCGAGGCCGGCAACATCCGCGTCGAGCGTCGCTATCACGGGGTGCCTCCCGCCATCAAGGCCGACCCTGCGGAGGTGGAGCAGATCTTCACCAACCTGTTCCTGAACGCCCTGGACGAGATGCCGGGCGGGGGCCGCCTCGACATAGAGATCTACGAAGAAAACGGCTGGGTGGTGGTCACGGTCGGCGACAGCGGCGGCGGCATCCCCGCCGAGGTCCTGCCCAACATCTTCGAGCCGTTTTTCACCACCAAGTCCCGGGGCACCGGCATGGGACTGCCGGTGGTCCAGCGCATCGCCCGCATCTACCAGGGGACCGTTTCCGTCGAAAAGAGTTCGGCGGAGGGGACGGTTTTCCGCCTGGAATTTCCTGCCGTTGTGCCCGCCTGAAGCGTTAAAATTCCGGGGAGCCCGAGCATTCCACTTTTCTTTTGCACCACAAGTGGGATATAGTTGCCCTTATTTTCCCTTGGACGGGCCAGCCATGAAGGAATCGCGCGGAAAAATCCTGATTATCGACGACGACCCCTTTTTCCAGAAAGTGCTTTCCGACGCCTTCAACGAGAACGGGTTTACCCCCCTCAACGCCAGCGACGGCATCGAGGGGATCAAGGTGTTCCTGGAAAAGGCCCCTGATGCCGTTCTTTCCGACCTGGTCATGCCGCGCATGGGTGGCGTCAGCACCTGCATGGAGATCAGCCGTCTGGCCGGCGACCGGCAGCCGGTGATCGTCCTGTTGACCTCCATGTTCCATGAGCCTCCCCACGAGCATGAAACCCCCGACATGGGGGCCAAGGTGCATATCCCCAAGTCCACCAAAGCGGTGGACATCGTCATCATTGTCGAGCAACTCCTGGGACGGAAGAAGGTGCAGCAAGGCTGACGGATGCCGTTTATCTATCGTAATCTCATGCTCTCGCCCCATGAGGGGGAAGACCGCCTGCCGGCGCTTGTCGCCGCGCAGTTCGGCGTCCCCCGCGCAGCCCTGCACGGGTTCCGCATCCTCCGCAAGGGGATCGACGCCCGCCGCAAGCCGCGCATCAAGGTGATCTACACCGTCTCCTTCTCCCTTGCCGACGACGCGCCCCTTTTGGCCCGCCTCGACCGCGAGCCGGACCTGGAATGGCAACCGGCGCCGGCGCCGGAGGTCTTCCCGACGGTCGGGTCATCCCGGCGGATCGTCATCGTGGGGAGCGGCCCGGCCGGGCTGTTCGCGGCGCTGCGCCTGGCCAGGTACGGCCTGCCGGCCACCCTGGTGGAGCGGGGGCAGCCGGTGGAGCAGCGCAGCCTGGACGTGCAGAAGTTCTGGAAGACCGGGCTCTTGGACCCGGAGAGCAATGTCCAGTTCGGCGAAGGGGGGGCCGGCACCTTCTCCGACGGCAAGCTGACCTGCCGCTCCAAAGACCCTCTGGGCTCCTGGGTGCTGGAACAGATGGCCGATTTCGGCGCGCCGCCGGAAATCCGCTACCTGGCCAAGCCCCATATCGGCACCGACCGCCTGCGCACGGTGGTGGCCGCCATGCGGCGGCACCTCCTGGAGCGGGGGTTCGCCATCCGCTTCGGCTGCCGGCTCACCGACATCGTGACCGCCCGGGGGGCGTTGCCTCGGTCATCGTCAATGACGGGACGGAGCTGCCGTGCGACCTCTTGGTGCTGGCCAGCGGCCACAGCGCCCGGGACACCTACGAGATGCTGGAGCGGCGCCGTGTGCCGCTGGAGCGCAAGGCCTTCGCCATGGGGCTGCGGGTGGAGCACCCCCAGGCCCTGATCGACCGCATTCAGTACGGCGGCCCGCGCCACCCCAACCTTCCGGCGGCCGACTATGCCGTCGCCTGGAACAACGGCGCCACCGGCCGCAGCGCCTATTCCTTCTGCATGTGCCCCGGCGGGGTGGTCATCGGCGGCGCCTCCGAGGAGGGGGGCGTGGTCACCAACGGCATGAGCGGCCAGATGCGGGATACCCCGTTCGCCAACAGCGCCCTGGTGGTAAACGTCACCCCGGACGATTTTAGCGGCGCCGACCCCCTGGCGGGCGTCCGGTTCCAGCGCCACTGGGAGCGCCAGGCCTTCCTGGCCGGCGGGGGCGGCTACCGTGCCCCGGCGAGCAACCTCATGGGGTTTTTGGGGCTGCCGGGCAAAGGGCTGCTCTCGTCCAGCTACCGCCCGGGCATCGTCGAGGCCGACCTGGATACGGTGCTGCCGCGGTTCATCACCCAGACCCTGCGGGAAGGGATCAACGAATTCGGGCGCAAGCTGCGGGGCTTCGTCACCGCTGAGGCCGTGCTGGTGGGCATCGAGTCCCGCACCTCGGCGCCGGTGCGCATCCCGCGCAATGAGCACTACGAGTCGGTGGGGCTGGCGGGGCTCTACCCGGCCGGCGAGGGCGCCGGCTATGCCGGCGGCATCATGAGCGCGGCCATCGACGGCATCAGGATCGCGGACACCATCGCGGCCCGGTTGAAAGGTTGTTGAAAAACAGTCATCTCGCCGATTTTCTCCATGGCCCTCCGCGTTCTCCGTGGTACATGTTGTTTCAGGATGCTTTTCGCTTTCCTGATGAAGTGAGTACAAGGTCGTGTTCGTACGATAAAGGAGCGTCACGTGGCAAAACAATTCGTAGCCGACATCAAGGACCGGGACCCGGTCTCCGCCGTTTTCCTGGTCAAGGAAAAGATCATGGCCATGGCCAAGAACGGCAAACCCTATATGAACCTGCGCCTCATGGACAAGAGCGGCGAGGTGGACGCCAAGGTCTGGGACAACGTGGACGTTCTGGACAAGCTCTTCGAGCGGGACGATTTCGTGCAGGTGCGCGGCAAGGCGTCGGTCTATCTGAACAAGATGCAGGTGGTGGTGGCCGAGATCACCCGGATTCCCGAGGAGGCGGTCAACCTGGCCGACTTTCTGCCCGAATCCCCCCGGGACAAGGACGACATGTCCCGGGAGTTGGATGCGCTGGTGGCCGCCATTGCCGATCCGCACCTCAAGGGGCTCATGGATACGTTCCTGGCGGATGAACCGCTCATGGCCAAGTACCGCACGGCCCCGGCGGCCAAGGGGATGCACCACGTGTACCTGGGGGGGCTCATGGAGCATTCCCTCTCGGTGGCCCGGCTGGTGAAGACCATTGTGCCGTTGTACGAGGGGATCAACGAGGACCTGCTGGTGGTGGGGGCGCTGCTGCACGATGTGGGCAAGATCCACGAGATGAGCTACGAGCGCGCCTTCGACTATACGGACGAGGGGAAGCTTTTGGGGCACATCACCATCGGCGTGGAACTGGTGGAGGACAAGATTCGCACGGTGGAGGGGTTCCCGCGGGAGCTGGCCATGCTGCTCAAGCACATGCTCCTCTCCCACCACGGCCAGTACGAGTACGGTTCGCCCAAGCGCCCCAAGACCGTGGAGGCCACCATCCTCAACTACCTGGACGATATGGACTCCAAGATCAACGGCATCCAAGCCCACATCGCCCGGGAAAGCGCCAGCAGTTCCCGCTGGACCTCCCACCACCGGCTCTACGACCGCTATTTCTTCAAGGGCAACGGCATGGACGGCGAGCAGGAGGTGGTGCATGAGGAGTGCGAAGAGCAGGCGCCGGAGGAGCCGGTCATCCAGCGGGAATCCCCCGTTCGCCCGACGCAGCGGGAGGAAAAGCCGCACTTCAGCAATCAGCCTCTGAAGGCGTTGGAGAACCTGGACCTGTTCTAGTTGGTTGTTGAAAAACAGCCATCGGGCCTTCGTCCTCGAAAGCCCTTTCGTGCGGCGGAGCGCCCCTCATCCTATCCTTCTCCCAAAGGGAGAAGGGATACCGTTACCCTCTCCCTCCGGGAGAGGGTGGCCAAAGGCCGGCTGAGGGCCTCCGCAGGGCTTGTCGAGCGGGTGCGCTGATCTGACTATTTTTGAACAACCTCATTTTTTCAACAATCTGCTATGGCGTTTTCACCAGCCCCCGCAGCACCCCCAGATTGACCCCGTCCATCTCGTCGTTGTCCCCCTTTGGGGTCTCCAGGATCTTGGGGATCTTCGCAAAGCGCGGGTCGTTGAGGATGAAGCGGAACGGATTCAGCCCCAGGGCACCCTGGCCGATGTGGTCGTGCCGGTCCACCCGGGAGCCGAGCCCCTTCTTCGAGTCGTTGAAATGGAAGCATTGCAGGAGCCCCAGGCCGATGATGCGGTCGAACTGGGCCATGGTATCGGCGTACCCCTCATCCGTGGCGGTGTCGTAGCCCGCGGCAAAGGTGTGGCAGGTGTCGAAGCAGACGCCGAATTTGTCCGGGAATTTCGAGCCGTCGATGATGGCCTGCAACTCCTCGAAGGTCCTTCCCAGGTTGGTCCCCTGGCCGGCGGTGGTCTCCAGCAGCACTTTTCCCTCGAATTGGGGGACCTCCCGGAACAACTGGTCGAAAGCCTCGATCACCCGCCCCAGGCCGGCCGCAGGCTCATCCGCCAGGTGCGAGCCGGGGTGCATGACCACCTTGGCGATGCCGAGCCGGGCGCAGGTCTCCAGCTCGTCCCGGAAGGCGGCCAGGCTCTTGTCCCGCACCTCGCCGGGTGCCGCCGCCAGGTTGATCAGGTAGATGTCGTGGGAGATCACCTCGTGCAGGCCGGAGGCGGCGAATTTTTCCCGGAACAGGGCGGCGTCCGCCTCGCTCACCGGCTTGCCCTTCCACTGGTTGGAATTGCGGGTGAAGATCTGCACCACGCCGCAACCGGCGGCAACGGCCCGGTCGATGGCCAGGTGCAGGCCGCCGGAGATGGACATGTGGGCGCCGAGATAGTCGTTCATGGGGCCGCCTCCAGAAGGTCGATGTGGTTCCCGTAAAAATGTGCGTCCACCTCGTCGCCGGCGGCGAACCGGGTGGCCTCGGCCGGCAGCACGGCGATGGCCTCGGCGTCCACCATGGTCTTGAGGATCGCGGTCTGCTGGTTGCCGGCCGACGTGGCGTACCAGCGCCCCTCCTCCCGCTCCAGGCGAAGGCGCACGATCTGGACCTTGCCCGCCTTCTTGCGCACCTCGTCGCGCAGCACGACCTTGAAGAGCGGCCGCAGTACCCGGCCATGCCCCTGCATTGCAAGCAGGGCCGGCCGCACGAACTCCTCGAAGGTGATCATGGTGGAGACCGGGTTGCCGGGGAGGGAGAACACGGGGGTCGTGCCGTGGAGGGCAAAAGCCGTAGGCCCCCCCGGCTTGATGCCGACCTTCCAGAACACCTGCCGCGCCCCCAACTCCTCCAGTACGTCGCGCACCAGGTCCCGGTCGCCGGCCGAAACGCCGGCCGAGGTAATCAGGACGTCGGCCTTCAGCCCCGCCCCCAGTTTTTCCAGGTGGCTCGCCCGCGTATCCCGGGCGATGCCCAGGATGAGGGGGGCCGCCCCCGCCTCCCGCACCGCCGCCGCCAGGGAGATGGCGTTGCTGTTGACGATCTCCCCCGGCCCCGGGGTGGCGCCCAGTTCCACGAGTTCGTCGCCGGTGGAGAGGATCGCCACGGTGGGGCGGCGATAGACCGGCACCAGCGCCTTGCCGAAGCTGGCCAGCATGTTCACCTCCGGCGGACGGATGACCGACCCGGCCCGGAGGAAGGTCACCCCGGCCGCCACGTCCTCGCCCCGGAAACGGATGTGCTGCCCCTGCTGGACCGGCTCATTCAGGGTGACCTCCCGGTCGCCGTTGTCGGTCTCCTCCACCGGCACCACTGCGTCACACCCCTCGGGGGTGGGGGCGCCGGTCATGATCCTGACGGCGCAGCCCGGTTCCACGCGCACGCCGTCGGCCTTGGCCCCGGCCGGCAAAAAGCCGCTGACCCGCAGCGTGGCGGGGGTTGCCGCGCAATCGGCGGACCTGACGGCATAGCCGTCCATGGCCGAGTTGTTCCACAAGGGCATGTCCCACGGTGCGGCCACATCCTCGGCCGCGACGCGGCCCACGGCGTCCAGGAGATGAATCCGCTCCGTGCCGACGGGCGTGACGGAGGACAGGATGACCTTCCGGGCTTCTTCGAATGAAACCATGCAATCCCTCCTGGCAGATGATGGGACCACAATAGCGGGAACACCGCAAAAACACAATATGATTGCTAACCTCGCGGTGATGGGTATAATGACAGACCGGAGGCACCGGAACCAGGTGCCGTCATGCCACGGTAGGAGAATCACGTATGACCCTGTCCCACGAAGCAAAAGTCGGCCTGTTCTTCATCCTCAGCATCGTCCTGTTCGGCCTGATGCTGGAGGTGGGCAATCGCTGGAAGATCTTTGACCGGGGAGTCCCCTACAAGGTGTTCCTCTCCTCCACCACCGGGCTCAAGCAGGGGGACGCCGTCAAGCTGGCCGGCGTCGAGGTGGGGACGATCGAAAAGATCGCCGTTCAGGACGGCAGGGTGCAGGTGGACTTCGAGGTCAAGCCGGGTACCCATATCAAGCAGGACACGGTGGCCAGCATCCGCATGACGAGCATGCTGGGCGGCCAATTCCTGGGGCTTTCCTTCGGCTCGCCCGCAAGCCCCGAACTTCCTCCGGGCAGCACGGTAAAAAGTACCGAAGCGTTCGGCATCGACGCCATTATGGATAATGTGGGGGGGCTGACCAAGGACGCCAAGCAGCTGATCGTCGATCTGAACCGCAACCAGAACGAGGTCATGGCCAAGGTCTCCGCCATCCTGGACGAGAACCGTGCCGCGGTGAACACCTCGCTCAAGAGCATCTCCAGCATTACCACCAAGATCGACCGGGGCGAGGGCGCCCTGGGGATGCTGGTGAACGACAAACAGTTGGGGCGGGACATCCGGGACGTGGCCGGCAGCCTGAAGACGGTCAGCGCCCGACTGGAGCGGGGCGAGGGGACGGCCGGCAAGCTGTTGACCGACGACCGCCTCTACACCGACGCCCTGGCCACGGTGCGGGAGATGCGTGACGGGATGGGGTCGCTGAACCGCATTGCCGCCCGCATCGACAAGGGGGAAGGGACGGCCGGCAAACTGGTCAACGACCCGGCCCTCTACAACGAACTGAAGGACACGGTGGCCAACTTGAAGGAGATTACCCGCAAGATCAACAGCGGGGAGGGCACCATCGGCAAGCTGGTCAACGACGACAAGCTGTACCTGAATGCCATATCGACCCTCAAGAAGACCGAAAAGACCATGGAAGGGCTGCAGGACACCGGCCCCATCTCGGTTATCGGCAGCGTCGTCGGCACACTGTTCTGAGCCCGGCCATGGCACCCGCAACCGGTAGCAGTATTATGGATATCGTCCTCGGCACCTTCACCATGCGCCCCTACGTGTTTGCCTTCTTCGGGGCGTACCTCCTGGCCTGCGTGCCCCATGTGGGGTGGCGCAGGACCATGCTCTTCACCCTGGCCGGCTATCTCATCGCCTTTGCCTCGGAGTGGCTCTCCATCAACACCGGCTTCCCCTACGGCTGGTACTACTACATCGACACCACCAGCAGCAGGGAGTTGTGGCTTGCCGGGGTGCCGTTCTTCGATTCGCTCTCCTACGTCTTTTTGACCTATTGCAGCTACACCACGGCCCTGTTCATCATTTCGCCCCTCAAGTCCTGGCGCTGGAACGTGGCCACCCTGGAGACGCGCGCCATCCGCCGTTCCCTGTCGGCGCTGGTCCTGGGGGCGTTCCTGCAAACCTTTCTCGACATCGTGATCGACCCGGTGGCCCTCCAGGGGCGGCGCTGGTTTCTCGGGCAGATCTACGGCTACCGGGAACAGGGCCTCCACTTCGGCGTGCCGTTCTCCAACTATTGGGGGTGGCTCTTGACCAGTTTCTGCCTGGTGGCCGCCTTCCAGATGATCGACGCCCGCCGCCTGGACGACGCGCCCAGGGGCGTCTGCAACCTCCCCTTCCGCTCCCTTTTGGGGCCGGTCCTCTACCTGTCGGTGCTCGTCTTCAACATCACCATGACCATCCTGATCGGCGAGCGCTTCATGGCCCTGTGCAGCATCCTTGTCTACAGCCTGCCGCTGGTGATGGTCGTCACCCTGGCGCTGCGGCGGGTCAACCGCTACACCAAGGAGGAGTTCGGCGACCATGTGCGGGACTACCCCTGGTCCCCGGCGGCTACCACGCCGAAAGCCCGCTAGCTACCTCCCCGATACACGGCAAAACGGCAATTCTGCCACTGGGACGCAGAGAAAACCACGGGGATTTTCACCTGTTGTTCCGGCGATTACATGGGCAAATCCTGGCGTAGGGGCGCATTGCATGCGCCCTGGTTGGGCGAATAGCAGTTCGCCCCCACGGTTCGGATCTGCAGCCACCGAGACAATACCGTCAGATCAGGAATAAAGAACAGGGATAAAGGTTGCCTGATCCTTATCCCTGTTCATCTCCGTGGCTAATGTTTATAGGGACGCCAGCAACCGGGCGACGGCCTGGGCAAGGCTGTCCGTGGCGATGCGGCTGTTGCGGGCCAGGCGGATGAGCTGGGGCATGATCCACGGCTTGCGCAGGATGGTGAGGGCGACTTTGTGGGGGCGGATGCGCAGGTCGCGGTCGGTGAACTCGTCCAGGGAGAAGCCCAACTCCTCGTCGGCCGGGTCGCTGACGGTGCGGATGCCCAGGAAGGGGATGCCGTGTTCCGCGGCCACGATGGCGATGGCGGCGCTCTCCATCTCCACCACCGGGCAGGAGGCGCCGGGGGGGAGCAGCGGGGCGAGCTGCCTTTTCTCCATGATCGTGGGGGTGCCGGCAAACAGGCTGGCGAACACCCGCGCACCCGCCGCCGACTGCCGGGCGACGAAGTTGTGCCCCGCCGCGGCCAGCTCCACGGGGACCTGCTGAACCGTCCCCTGGGCGACGATACACAACTCCCTGCTCACCGCCACGTCGCCGACGCGCAGTTCCGGCGCAACGCCGCCGCACAAGCCGGCCGAGATCAGCAGGTCGGGGCGGTATTCCCCCAAGAGCGCCTCCACCGCAGCCGCGGCATTTTTGAAGCCCATGCCGGACTCGACCAGCAGCAGCCCACATTCCGGCGTGCGGCGGCAAAAAGCCCTGAAACGCCCGATCCGCAGGGACTCAGCCGCCCCGGCGGCCTTCCGGCAGGCCCGTGTCTCCTCGGGCATGGCGGTGATGATGGCAATGTTCATAACGTGGTCGCTCCTGGCCGGACTGTACAATTATCGCGGCTGTTTTTCAAAGCCTAATATGAAATGCTGGACAAATGCCTCCGACTATACTATATTTTCCGTTCACTTGCGGAGAGATGTCCGAGAGGTTGAAGGAGCACGCCTGGAAAGCGTGTGTACGTTAATAGCGTACCGAGGGTTCGAATCCCTCTCTCTCCGCCATGAAGCATAACGGCACCGTCCGATGCAGTTTAGAAGGCCCCCGGGAAACCAGGGGCCTTCTGCTTTTCACCGTCGGCCCCTACTCCCTGAAGACGCTTACGATCCGGTAAACCAGCCGCTGGTGCTCTTCCTTCATCCCCTTCATCATATTTTCCATGTTCTCGACGCGTATGTCGGGGCTTTCCAGGTGTATGAAGTCGAAAAGATCCTTGATCGGCCTGCCGAGCGCTTTGGCAATCAACTCCACGCGATTGAGCGAAGGGTAGCTGCTGCCCACCTCGATGCGGCTGATGTGTTTCGGCTCGACCCCCACGATCTCGGCCAGGTGTTCCTGAGAAAAACCGCATGATTTCCGTAATTCCTTGATGCGGGCCCCCAACAATTCTTTGGTGGATTTCATTTTTTACCCCTGAATTCATGTGGTTATTGTGACAGGCCTATAGAACATTGCTGCATCAAAATATAAACAATATTTAATAACGATTTTATTGACATAATCATCATTAAATGGGTAATTATCGTCATTGTAGGTAGATATAGCGCCATGTAATCCACATTAAATAGGTATATTGCATGGCGGGGATGGCAGGGTCGGGAGGGGCGCGATAAGGGACGGATAGGCATGAAACCGCGTGTGGTCGTGGTCTCGGCGGTGCAAGCTGCACTGGTGTCGTGGTAAAAATGGGTGGCCATCGGGTCCCCCTGTTCAGGCAGTCGGCTGTACATATCCCAAAGGAGAAGACTTCATGAACTGGTTTGGAAACCTCAGGATCGGCACGAAACTTTTTACGGCATTTGGCTGCGTCATCGCCCTGACCGCGTTTCTGGGCTTTTTCGCCATCTACCAGATGGCGCGGGTGAACCAGGGGGCGGTCCAGTTGGGGACCGATTGGATGCCGAGCACCAACTCCATATCGTCCATGACCTCCAAGCTTGGGCTGTTCCGCCGGGCGGAACTCCAGCATGCGCTCTCCACGGCGGGACAGGACAAGGACTCCTACGAGAGAATCATGGCGGGGACCCTTGCCGATCTGAAAAAGGAGGAGGACGCCTATCAGAAGCTGATCAGCACCCCCGAGGAAAAAAAGCTGTATGAAGAGTTTACCAAAGCTTTCGGCCAGTATCTGGACACCCACAAGACATTTATCGACCTGTCGCGCCAGAACAGGAACGATGAGGCGATTGAACTACTGCGGGGCGATGCCAAGAAGTTTTACGACCAGGCTGAAGGGGCCCTGCTGAAGGGCATCGAGATCAACATCAAGGGTGGCGAGGCTGAATATCGGCATGCCGGGGCCGTCTATGGCGCGGCCCGGTCGCTGATCCTCGGCATGCTCCTGTTGTGTGTCGCCGCCGGCGTCGTTCTCGCCGTGGTGATCGCGCGCGCCATCAGGCGTCCTTTGGAGGAGGGGGTGGAGGTGGCCCACCGTCTTGCCCGGGGAGACCTGACCATGGAGGTCCACGTGCTGTCGCGGGACGAAACCGGCCAATTGATGACGGCAATGAAGGAGATGGTCGAAAATCTGCGCCAATTGATCACGCGCACCGCGGACATCTCCGCTTCCATCGCCTCGGCCTCCAACCAGCTCCACTCCACGTCGGAGCAGATCGCCACCGGGGCCGAGGAGGTGGCGTCCCAGACCAATACCGTGGCCACCGCCAGCGAAGAGATGTCCGCCACCAGCGGCGATATTGCCCGCAACTGCACCATGGCCGCCGATGCCGCCCGGCAGACGACCGATTCCGCCACCGCCGGGGCCGAGGTAGTGAATGAAACCATCGGCGGCATGAACGTGATCGCCGAACGGGTGCGCCAGACCTCGAAGACGGTGGAGGCGCTGGGGGCGCGTTCGGAGCAGATCGGCGATATTGTGGGGACTATCGAGGACATCGCCGACCAGACCAACCTGTTGGCGCTGAATGCCGCCATCGAGGCCGCGCGCGCCGGGGAGCAGGGGCGGGGGTTTGCGGTGGTCGCCGATGAGGTGCGGGCCCTGGCGGAACGCACGACCAAGGCCACCCGCGAGATCGGGGAGATGATCAAGGCCATCCAGGGGGAGACCCGCGAGGCTGTGCATGCCATGGAAGTGGGGGTCAGCGAGGTGGAGAAGGGCGCGGTCAGCTCGCAGAAATCAGGCGTGGCGCTGGACGAGATCCTCGGCCGGATTAACGAGGTCGGCATGCAGATCAACCAAATCGCCACGGCGGCCGAAGAACAGACCGCGGCCACCGGCGAGGTGACCACCAATATCCAGCAGATCACCGACGTGGTGCAGCAGACCGCCCGCGGCGCCGAGGAAACCGCTGCCGCCGCCGCCCAACTGGCGAACCAGGCCCAGGAACTGCAGAGCCTGGTCAGCCGCTTCAAGCTGCCCTGAGAAAGGAGGCCCCGTGAACGATCTGCCGGCCGCCGCGGGCGGAGAGCCCGCCGCCGTCTTTGTCGGCGGGATTGCCCACGACTTCAACAATATCGTCACGGTCATCGCCGGTACGGCCCAGCTCATCGAACTCAGGTCGGCCCCCGGCGACCCCGCCGGACGGCTGGCCCGGCATATTATCGAGGCCACCAGCCGGGCCTCGGTGCTGGTGGCGGACCTGTTGTCGTTCAACCGTGCGAGGGCCGCGGAGCCTGCCCAGGCGGACCTCAATACGGTTGTGGGCAATGCCGGCAGGTTTGTCGAGCATTTGGTCGGCGAACGTATCGCCCTTGATCTGGCGCTTACCGATGGGGAGCTGCCGGTCTCGGTCGATGCCTACCAGATCGAGCAGGTATTGCTGAACCTTGCGGCCAATGCGCGTGACGCCATGCCGTACGGCGGCCGGATCACGATCACGACCGGTTGCCCCGATGGGGGGGATGCCGCTGATGGGGAGGCGCCGGCCGGGCCGGGCCGGTATGCCGTTCTGACCTTTGCCGACAATGGGGCGGGCATGGATGCGGAGACGAGGGAGCGCATCTTCGAGCCGTTTTTCACCACCAAGAAGGATGGCCGCGGTACCGGTCTGGGGCTTGCCATGGTGCGTTCCGTCGTGGAGCGGCATGGGGGAACGGTTGCGGTATCCAGCGACTTCGGGGAGGGGACCTGCGTCGTCCTCCGGCTCCCCCTGCGGCAGGATTAGCACCCGGTGCGGCGGGCCGGGCCTTATGCCACCCGGTTGTCCTGCTGGCCGTTTCCCGGCGGGGGGGTGTAGCGCTGGAAGTCGTTTCTGCCCGCCTCCTTGACCCGGTACAGGGCGATGTCCGCATTCTTCAAGAGGGTTTCCGCATCCCCGCCGTCATCGGGGAAGTCGGCGATCCCGATGCTGGCGGTGACGGAGAGGGGGCGGCCGCTGCAGACGAACGGCTTGTTGAACGCCGTGACGATCTTGGCGGCGGTCACGGCCGCACTTTCCGCCGAGGCGATGGACGGCAAGAGCAGCACGAATTCGTCCCCCCCCATGCGCGAGACCGTATCGCTCTTGCGCAGGAGCCCCCGCAACCGGTCGCCCACCGCCTGGAGCAGCAGGTCGCCCATACTGTGTCCCAGGCTGTCGTTAATATCCTTGAAGCGGTCCAGGTCGAGGATCATCAGCGCCCCCCGCGTACCGGTGCGGCGCGCCGAGGCCAGGGCCTGGCCAAGCCGGTCGTTGAGCAGTATCCTGTTGGGGAGCCCGGTCAAGGCATCGTGGTACGCCAGGTGGTGGATCGTATCCTCGTGCTGCCGGCGTTCGGTGATGTCGTTGAGCATCAGCACGAAACCGGCCAGTTTGTCCTGCTTGTCCAGGATGCCGGACAGGCTGCCGTCGTAGTAGAAGGTGGCCCCGTTCCGGTGTATCTCGACGGGAAAGGTGCATTTCCCCTCACTCAGCACGGTCTCCCGCGCCCTCATCAGGCCGAGGGGGGCGATATCCTCCAGGATGAGCACCTCCGCCGCAGAACGGCCGATGACCGAAGCCGCTTCATACCCGAATACCTGCTCCGCCACCGGGTTGAAGTACTTGATCCGCAAGCTGCTGTCGGTGGCGACGATCGCCATGCTGATGGAGGAGCGGAGGATATTGTCCAGAAAGATCGTTTTGTCCAGAAGTTCCCGGGCGGTCTGCTGGAAGATGTTCTCCTTCTTCCGGATGATTTCCTTCAGGGACTCGATATAGCGTCCTTCCAGCCCCTTGATGATATCGGACTGGGTGATGATCCCCTCGATCCTGCCCTCCTTGTCGACCACCACCACCCGGCGGATTTTCTCCCGCTTCATGGCCAGGGCGGCATCGTACACCGTTGTCCCGGTGGTCACGGTCAGCACCGGGCTGCTCATGGCCCTACTGACCGGAACGGTTGCCAGGTCAACGCCCTCGGCCACCAGACGGACGGCGTCCCGCTCGGTCATGATGCCCAGGGGCTGGCGCTGGTCCGCCACGACCACGCAACTGATCCCCGGGCCGGCCATGATACCGAGGGCCTCGCTGATGGGGGCGTCGCTGGCGACGGTCATGACGCCGGTGGTCATGACCTGCTCGATCTTGCGCAACTCCACGAAGTATTCGTGCCCCAGGTGGTTGATCAGGTCGGACTGGGTCATGAGCCCCAGGATCCGGCCGGCATGGTCCACCACGACATGGTGGCGGATCCTGTTGGTGAGCATGAGGCTGTAGGCCTCGTAGATGTTCAGATTGCCGGAGATGGTCACCACCGGGCTGGTCATGAGGTCGCGGATCGGCCGGTTGCCGAAGGGCACCTGCTGGTTGGCCAGCTTGACCAGGTCGCGCTCGGTGAAGATCCCCAGCGGCCTCTTCTTTTCCGCCACGATGAGGCAGCTGATCCTGGCCCGCGCCATGGTGGCCACCGCCTCCTCCGCCGGCGTTTCCGGCGTGACGCTGATCACCTGCCGGGAGATTATCTGCCGAATCCTCGTTTTTGTCGTGCCTGTGGTCATGCCCATTGGTCCCGTCCCCTGAATGATTGCCAAACTTGTCTGCCGCGGCCCCACGCACCATGAAAGGGGACCAAATATATCCAATACCACATTCCTGAGCTCATTTACAGTCACAATGCCGAGATCAGGAGAAAATAGTCACACTGCAAACAGGTAGTTAGGTGGAATATGCGCCAGAAACGCAACAAAGGCGCGGAGCCGAAGCCCGCGCCTTTGTCGTTGAGATGCGGCAGGAAAAAGATTATCCCAGGATCGCCTTCATGTCCGCCTCGACCGTGGTGATGGGGCCGATGTTGAAGTTCTCCACCAGGAAATTGAGAACGTTGGGGGAGATGAAGGCCGGCAGGGACGGGCCGATCTTGATGTTTTTGATCCCCAGGTGCAGCAGGGTAAGGAGGATGACCACGGCCTTCTGCTCGTACCAGGAGAGGATCATGGAGAGCGGCAGATCGTTGACCCCGCAGTTGAAAGCGCCTGCCAGGGCCACGGCGATCTGGATGGCCGAGTAGGCGTCGTTGCACTGGCCCACGTCCAACAGGCGCGGGATGCCGCCGATATCGCCGAATTCCAGCTTGTTGAAGCGGAATTTGCCGCAGGCCAGGGTTAGGATGACCGTATCCTGGGGGAGCTTCTCGGCGAATTCGGTGTAGTAGTTGCGCCCCGATTTGGCGCCGTCGCAGCCGCCGATCAGGAAGAAGTGCTTGATGGCGCCGGACTTGACCGCCGCGACCACCTTGTCGGCCACGCCCAGGACGGCGTTGTGGCCGAAGCCGGTCAGGATCTCCTGGCCCGGATTGTCGGGGAAGCCGGGCAGTTCCTGGGCCTTGGCGATAACCTCGGAGAAGTCCCAGCCGCTCACATGCTTCACGTCAGGCCACGCCACCAGACCCCAGGTAAAGAGGCGGTCCTTGTAGGTGTCGGACGGACGCTGGATGCAGTTGGTGTTGAAGATGATGGCGCCGGGGAAGTTGACGAACTCCTTGGCCTGGTCCTGCCAGGCGCCGCCGAAGTTGCCGGCCAGATGGCCGTATTTCTTCAGCCCGGGGTAGCCGTGGGCCGGAAGCATCTCGCCGTGGGTGTAGATGTTGATCCCCGTGCCTTCGGTCTGCTTGAGCAGTTCCTCCAGCATCTTCAGGTCGTGGCCCGAAACCAGGATGGCCTTGCCTGCCTTGGTGCCGAGCTGTACCGGCGTGGGGACCGGATGGCCGTAGGCGTCGGTGTGGGCGTTGTTCAAAAGCCCCATCACGGTCAGGTTGTGCTTGCCGCACTCCATGGAGAGGCCGACAAAGTCCATGAGCCCCAGGTTGGGGTCGGTGGTGGCGGCCAACGCCCTCTGGACAAAGGCCAGCACCTCATCGTCGCTGCGCCCCAGGATCATGGCGTGGTCCAGGTAGGCGGCCATGCCCTTCAGGCCGTACATGAGGATCTCGATCACGGAGCGGATATCCTCGTTGACGTGCTGGGCGTTGATGCCGTACGCCTCGCCCTGGGCAATCATGCCGTTCAGGTCTTCGGCAGGCTTCCATTCGGCCACGGGGCCGGAGAGGGTGGTGCCCCTGGCGGCCAGGGCGGCGCGGGCCTTTTCCTTGAGCTCAAAGCAGTGCTTGATGATGCCGCCGATGCGGGGCGCGTCGAAATCCACGTTGGTGACGGTGGTGAAGAGCCCCTCGATGGTGAAGCGGTCGATCTCCGGGTCGCGTCCCAGCTTGTCGGCATAGAGCGCCAGGCTCTTCAAGCCGTAGAGCAGGTGGTCCTGCAGGGTCGCTACCTCGGGCTTCTTGCCGCATACGCCGGAGATGTTGCAGCCGACGCCGTTTGCCGCCTGTTCGCACTGGTTACAGAACATTCCCATAGTTGTTTCCTCCCGTGTGTTGAGTGCCTGAATAAACTCGCAGGTGAGTTTTGAGCGTTTCTATGGTATGAACAGTATACCGGATCTTTCCGGCTTTGCTTGACCCGGGTCAAAAAAATAGAATTAGGGGGTTGTTGAAAAACAGCCATCTCGCCACCGTCCTCGAAAGCCCATTTGTGCGGCGTAGCGCTGCTACGCCTCCGCTGGGCTGTCTGCGGGTGCGACGATCTGACTATTTTTGAACAACCTGGATTTTTCAAGAAACCAGTTAGGAGGAAACCATGTCCAAGGTGTATTTTGCCGATATGCGGGCCAGTCATAAGGAAAACCTGTTCGACAAGATCGGCAAGCTTTTGGCCCTGGCCGGTATGGGGCAGCACATCGCCGAGGGGGATCTGACGGCGGTCAAGATTCATTTCGGCGAGAAGGGAAACAGCGCTTTCATCCGCCCGATCTTTGCCCGGCGGGTGGTGGAGGAGATCAAGAAACTGGGGGCCAAGCCCTTTCTGACCGATTCATCGACCCTCTACCCCGGCGAGCGCAAGGAAGCGGTCTCGGCCCTGGTCTGCGCCATCGAGAACGGCTTCGGCTATGCCTGCGCCGGGGCGCCGCTGGTCATCAGCGACGGCCTGCGCGGGGTGACCGAGACGGATGTGGCCATTGACGGCGAACTGCTAAAAAAGGTCCATATCGGCACCGAGATCGTGGAGGCCGACTCGCTGGTCTGCCTGAGCCACTTCAAATGCCACGAATTGACCGGCTTCGGCGGGGCCATCAAGAATCTGGGCATGGGGTGCGCCAGCCGCAAGGGCAAACTGGTGCAGCACTCCACCGTGGCTCCCAAGGTGGCTGAAGCGTATTGCACCGGGTGCGGCGCCTGTCTCAAGGCCTGCGCCCACGACGCCATCAGGATCATCGAGGGGAAGGCGACCATCGATCCCGGGCTCTGTGCCGGTTGCAGCCGCTGCATCAGCATCTGTCCGGTGAAGGTCATCAACGTCCAATGGAACGAGGCGGCCGACCTGGTGATGAGGAAGATGGCCGAATACGCCAAGGGAGCCGTGACCGGCAAGGAGGGACGGGCGGTCTACCTGAGCTTCATCACCCAGGTATCCCCCGCCTGCGACTGCTACGGTCACGCCGATGCGCCGATCGTCAACGACATCGGCATCTGCGCCTCCACCGATCCGGTGGCCATCGACCAGGCCTGCGCCGATCTGGTCAATGGAGCCCGGGGCAACGAGGGGGCGGCCCTGAAGAGCGGCCATGAGCCGGGGGGGACAAGTTCCGCGGCGTCTACCCCCAGATCCCCTGGGAGGTGCAGTTGGAACATGGCGAAAAGGTCGGCCTGGGGTCGAGGAGCTACGAACTGGTCAGGATCTGAACGGGCACATCTGCCGCAGTGCCGCGGCGGCAGGTAATGGGGACCCTGAATCCGTGACGCCTTCATGCCTTCGCTGGTCCGGAAGTCCTCTGCCTTTGCGTTTGAATAGAGTGCGACAATCAGGCGGCGGACGGGCCTCGTGAGTGGGCTGTTACGACATGGCGACGCGCGGGCTCCGGATCTTCCGGACGTTGCGGTATTCCGGCGTCACGGATTCAGGGAGACATTATGAAAGCAGTTGTCCAACGCGTCAGTTTTGCTTCCGTTACCGTGGATGAAAGGCTTGTGGGCCGGATCGGGAAAGGTGTCCTGGTCCTTTTGGGCGTGGAGAAGGGGGATGACGAGTCGCGGGCCGACTGGCTGGCGGAAAAGATCGCCGGCCTGCGCATCTTCGCGGATGAGGAGGGGAAGATGAACCTTGCCCTCGCGGATGTGGAGGGGGCGGTCCTGGTGGTGTCCCAGTTCACCCTGGCCGGCAATTGCGACAAGGGGCGGCGCCCTTCCTTCGATACGGCGGCAGCGCCGGAGGAGGGCAAGCGGCTGTACGACCATTTCACGGCGGCGGTGGAGCGGCTCGGCCTGCCGGTGCAGACCGGCATCTTCCAGGCCGACATGAAGGTGCACCTGGTCAACGACGGGCCGGTCACCTTTATCCTGGAGCGCTGACGCCGGTCACCGGTTGATGCGCAGGTCGAGGACCACCCCCGGCGGCAGCGGCTGGCCGTTGAACAGATCGGCCGGTGGGCTGGGGGTTGACGATGTGTTTCCGAAGGCGTACTCCAGGACGGCATGGCGCCCATTATCGTCAAGCCAGACGATCCGGTCGTTCTCCACGCCGCTTTCCTCGCCGGCGGTATAGGATTTGGTCGCGCGATCACGGCAGTCAAGCGGGTCGTTGGTCGCGTTGATGGAATCCAGGCACCGCTCCAGGTGCTTTGCCCGGGCCACGATGTCGCGGCCGGCCCTTGCCAGCTCCTTTTTCCCCGCGATCTCGCCATATCCCATGGCGCCCGAAAATGCGGTTCTGATCCAGCCCCCCTCGACGCTCCTGATTACCCATGCGGTGACCAGCACCCCATCCGTCCGTTTTTCCACGGTAATCGACGCCGGGCACTTGGCCGGCGGCTTGCCCGACCATTTTTGGGTTCGGTTGATCTCGCCGAAGACCTTGGTGGTGCAGGTGGCAAGCAGCGCCACGTCACCGCCATGGGCCGGGACGGCGGCAAGCATGAGCAACAGTGCAAGCAGTGAAGCGGGATAACGCATCGCCTTCTCCTCGTGGCCGGCCGGGCCTGTGGATTTGCCTCCAGTATAGCACGTACCGCCGCCGATGGCATGAGTTTCGGCAGCGCCCTGCGGGCGGCTTTCGCCCGCGCGCCCATTCCTGCCTTGCTTTTGGAGAGAAACGGTGGCATAACGCGAAAGGCTGTATACGGAAAAAGGGGGGGCGAAGCGCGACGGCAGACGGGACGAAAAAGGGGCCAACCCTATCCGGCTGACCCCTTTGGTGTTTGAATGGTCGGGATGACTGGATTTGAACCAGCGGCCCCCTGCTCCCGAAGCAGGTGCGCTACCAGGCTGCGCTACATCCCGAAGAATCTTTTTTCTAACGTGTTCGATGCGTTTTGTCAAGCGGAAAGACGACATACGCCGCTACTCGGCAAATACCCCCTGGAGACGTGCCTCAAGCGCGGCAACATCCAGTCCCGCCAGACCGAAGTAGTCTTCCAGCGCCTGGACCAGCCCGGTGATTGTCTGCAGCGGCACCTCCCGTTCGCCGGTGCCCTCCACAATGCGGAGGGTGCGTCCCCGCAGGGTGACGCGACCGTCTTCCCGGTTGAGCGCTGCCATGGGTAGCTGGGTGAAGATGGAATCCGGATGGGTGGAGGTGTAGTGGTTGGCGGGGATATAGTCCTGGGAGCGGACGGTGCAGGGAAGCAGGCTGTACAGGTCCCGCCAGCCATTGTCGGAGAGCCGTGCGAGCATGGTTTCGCCGTTGGCGGCGGCGGTCAGGCGGAAGGTGTCCGATCCCTGCGCGAACGGCTGCTCCAGGCGCCACGGCAGTGGTTCCCGCAGGGTTCCGCCGCCGAAACCCGCATCGCACAGGTACGTCGTTCCGGCAACCGTCACCCGTATCGCCATGTGGGTGGGGAGAGGGGCGGGCGCGCCGTTGACCCAGACCCTCCCCAGGAGCCGCTCTACGGAGTATCCCAGGGTTTCCAGCGCCCAGGCGAACAGGCTGTTCAGCTCGAAGCAGTAGCCGCCGCGGCCGCGTTCCACGACTTTGGCCAGGATATCCGCCGGTTCGAGGCTGATGGCACAGCCTTCCAGGATGGCGAGGTTCTCGAAGGGTACGCGCAGCACCATGGCCCGGTGCAGTTCCCGGAGCCGCTCCAGGGGGGCTGCGGGCAATGACGTGAGGCCGATGCGCTGGAGGAATCTGTCGAAGGCCATGGTGCGTGGGGCTCCTCAGGAGGGGGCGGAGGTGTGCCGCACCCCGAAAATACCCTTCTCTAGCCGGTTCCGGGGACATTGTCAACGGGAAAGGCGGGGCGGGCGCCCTCAGGATGGCTTCGGCACCGGGAGCGTCATGCCTTGTTTTTTGAGGCACTTTCGGGTAGCATGGCCGCCTGCGTGGCCAGGGCGGACGGGATGACGGAACGCGAAGGGCCGGGAAGGAAACCAGCGGTGGACAAGCATCTCCGGGAGGATCGGGAACGATGAACGACAGTATCGGACAGGAAATCAGGGATCTGCTCAAGGCGCACAATGCCGTGCTCTTGGCCCATAACTACATGCGTGACGAGGTGCAGGAGGTCGCGGACATCACCGGGGATTCCCTGGCCCTGTCCATGGAGGCGGCCCGGACCGGGGCGGATGTGATCGTCTTTTGCGGCGTGCACTTCATGGCCGAGTCGGCCGCCATCCTCTCCCCCGACAAGAAGGTGCTGCTGCCCCGCCCCGATGCCGGCTGTCCCATGGCCGACATGGTCACGGTGGCGGAGCTGGAGGCGCTCAAAGCCAAACATCCCGGCGTGCCGGTGGTGACCTATGTCAACTCGTCGGCCGAGATCAAGGCCCACTCCGATATCTGCTGCACCTCGGCCAACGCCATACGGGTGGTCAGGTCGCTTGCGGAGGACGAGCTCATCTTTGTCCCGGACCGCAACCTGGGGCGCTGGGTGGCCCGGTTCGTCCCGGAAAAACGTTTCGTCTTCTGGGAAGGGTTCTGCCCGACCCACGAGCGCATGACCGTGGCGGCCGTCGAGCAGCAGAAGAGTGAACACCCCGACGCCCTGTTCATCTGCCACCCGGAAAGCGCGCCCGAGGTTTCGGCCCTGGCCGATCACGTCTGTTCCACCAGCGGCATGTACGACTACTGCCGCACCAGCCCGGCAAAAAAGTTCATCGTGGGCACCGAGGCCGGCATCCTCTACAAGCTGCGGCTGGAAAACCCCGGCAAGGAGTTTATCCTGGCCTCGCCGGCCCTCATTTGCCCCAACATGAAGCTGACCTCCCTTGAGGACGTGCTCTACTCCCTCCAGACCATGTCGCCGGTGGTGACCGTTACCGAAGCGGTCCGCGCCAAAGCCAGGCAAGCCCTGGACAGGATGCTGGCCGTGCCGCGGGACTGACGGCTGTTTGAACATCGTCACGAGACAGGCATACCGCGGGATGCTGAACTTTTAGCGGGGCGACAATACCGCTCCCCATACGTTCCTCCGGCGGTTCTCTCCGCGTGGTTTTTCGCCCTGCCGGCCCATCATGCCCACCACGTCAACGACATCCTCCCCACAATCCGGACGGCCATGGCGAAACCGGTCTCTGGAAGGCCGTACAGCGCTTTGATCGGTTTGTTGTTACGAGCCGCGCCAGCAGTGTTGTTCCATCTGAATCACCTTGACATCGTTTGCCGCACTGTTAAAATGAAATTAGTGCTGACTAATTTAGTGACGTTCCGGGCCAGGGAGAGCTTTTGGAAATCGACAAAGATGAAAGCAGTAAATTTTCGCTTTGGCACGCCACCCCATGGCTTTTAGCCGGGCTCATAGCAATGCTTGGCGCACTGCTGAGCTTCAAGGTGGCGAAGATCAGCGCCGAAAACCGTCTGAGCGATGCAAAAAGCCAGGCCATCAGCGACCTTGCAACTGTCCGGGCCCGGCTTGAGGCGGTTGCCAATTCCGTATTCAGCGCCACCTCCGGCCTTGTGAATGTCGTTGGGTACCAGGGCAACATCAGTCCTGAGCTCTTTACCGCCCTCGCCTCTCAGGCAATCAAATCGCACCCCCATATTCGTACTATTGCGCTGGCCCCGGACAACAGGGTGGCCATGATTTATCCCGTTACCGGCAATGAGCGGATGCTGGGGCTGCATTACTCGACCATAGCCGAGCAATACGGTGCTGTCGAAGAAGCCATGCAGACCCGCGTTCCCATACTTTCCGGGCCCCACAAGCTGATCCAGGGGGGCGAGGGGTTTATCCTGCGTTCTCCCGTGTTCACCGGCAAGGGTGCTTTTCGCTCCCGGTACTGGGGGGTGGTTTCGATTGTCGCCAGTGTTAAGGATCTCATGGAGGCAGGGGGCATTACTTCTTCCGCGAACCTCGAGATTGGGTTGCGCCAGGGCAAATCCGCTTCCGGCGGGGGCGGGTCGCCGATCTGGGGCGATGACTCCGTTTTCAGCCGCCAGCCGGTAAGCATGACCGTCGCTATTCCCGGGGGGGCATGGCAGATTGCGGCTATTCGCAAGGGTGGTTGGCCTACGGTAACCGTTTTTGCATCCCCGCTCTTTTATGTCGGCTTGCTCAACAGCATTTTGCTGGCCGGATTTGCGTGGGTCGCCGCCTCGCGCCACCATCGCGTGCAGGGTGAAAACCGCAAGTTGCTGGAGGAGGTCGAGGAGCGGACCAGGATGGAAAAAGAACTGCGGCTTTCCCAGCAAAAATATTTGAATATCTTCAATATGATGCCGGATATGGTGGGAATCACCCGTTTGGCGGACGGCACGTTGATGGAGGTCAACAACGGTTTCGAGGTCTGGACCGGCTGGCAGGCCTGCGAAGCCATCGGCCGCACCTCCCTTGAGCTTGGCTTGTGGGACGAGGAAACACGCTCCCGGGCCATAAGTATTGTCAAGGAGACCGGACGGCTTGAGAACTATGAGTTTCTGTTAGGCACCAAATCGGGCGAGAAGCGTAACGCCCTGATGTATCTGACCACCATAAAGGCCGGGGGGGAAGATTGCCTCTATTTCATGGCCCATGACATCACCGCGCTGAAACAGGCGCAAACCATCCTGGAA
Organism: Geobacter sp. FeAm09; assembly: GCF_008330225.1. Lineage (NCBI taxonomy): Bacteria > Pseudomonadati > Thermodesulfobacteriota > Desulfuromonadia > Geobacterales > Geobacteraceae > Geobacter > Geobacter sp. FeAm09. The sequence goes on from NZ_CP042466.1 coordinate 3,984,560, forward strand.
AATGAGCGCAGCAGGCTGCGCATCCTGATCCAGACCATACCGGCCCTGGTCTGGATGAAGGATGCCGATGGCATCTACCTTATCTGCAATTCCCGATTTGAACGTTTCTTCGGCGCCTGCGAGCCTGATATCATCGGCAAGACGGATTATGATTTCGTCAACACGAAACAGGCCGACATTTTTCGCGAAAATGACCGCAAGGCCATTGCCGCCGGGAAACCGACCATAAATGAAGAATGGATCACCTTTGCCGATGACGGCCATCGTGAGTTGCTGGAAACCACCAAAACCCCGGTGCGGGATGCCGAAGGAAACCTGATCGGCGTGTTGGGGATCGCCCGCGACATCACCGAGTACCGAAGAACCGAGGAGGAGCTCAAAACCGAACGGCTGCGTTTCAGGAACCTGGTCGATTCGGTCGACAGCATTGTCTGGGAGGCGGATGCCGAGACCCTCTCGTTCGTCTACGTGAGCCAGCAGGCGGTGCGGCTCCTGGGCTACCCCGTGGAGGAGTGGTATCGGCAGGGGTTCTGGGTTGATCACCTGCACCCGGAAGACAGGGAGTGGGCTCCGGCATTTTGCATGAAAAAAATCGCGCAGGGCCAGGACCATGATTTCGAATTCCGCTTCATCGCCTGCGACGGGCGGGTCATCTGGCTGCACGACATCGTGACGGTTGTTACGGAGGCTGGCCGACCACGCTGGCTGCGCGGCATCATGGTCGACACCACGGAAGCCAAACGGGAAGAGGCGGCGAAGCTCAAGTTGGAGGCCCAACTGCGCCAGGCGCAGAAGATGGAGGCCATCGGCCGGCTGGCCGGAGGGGTCGCCCATGACTTCAATAACAAGCTGGCGGTCATCTTGGGCTATGCCGAGATGGCCAACAGGGCGGGGAGCGGAGCGGAGCGCTATCGTGACTACCTTGGCCGGATCATCAAGGCCGCCGGCCAGTCGCGGGAGATCACGCGCCAGTTGCTGGCGTTCTCGCGACAAGAGGTGGTCTCGCCCCGGGTCATTGACCTCAACGACGTGGTTGCGGATTCCCAGAAAGGGTTGTGCCGCTTTATCGGCGAAGACATCCGTCTCGAGGCTCGTTTGGCTGAAAGGCTGTGGCCGGTCAACATCGATCCGACACAGTTCGACCAGATCATCATGAATCTGGTGGTCAATGCCCGCGATGCCATGGCGGACGGCGGCAGCCTGACCATTGAAACGCGCAATGTCAGCATCGGCATGGCCTCTGCTGCCGAGCATCCCGACGTGCCGCCCGGCGACTATGTGCAGATGACCGTCAGCGACACGGGCTGCGGCATGGATCAAGAGACCCTGCAGCATATCTTCGAGCCCTTCTTCACCACCAAGGAAGCGGCCAAGGGGACCGGGCTCGGCCTTGCCACCGTCTACGGCATCGTCAGCCAGAACCAAGGGGTCGTCAATGTTTGCAGCGAGCCGGGAACGGGTACAACGTTTGTCATCTATTTCCCGCGGTGCGATGATCTGGCGTCCGCTCCGGAACCGGCCGAACCGGCGCTGCAGCTTGACCACCCGGCCACGATTCTGCTGGTGGAAGACGATGACTCGGTGCGGGAAATAGCTGCCGAGATATTACAGGAGATCGGCTACACCATCCTGATTGCGGCAACCGCGCGGGACGCAGTGGAGATCTGCACCGACAGCCGCAGACGCATCGATCTGCTGCTGACCGACGTCATCATGCCGGAAATGAACGGCAGGGAACTCTCCCACCGGATCGCGGCCCTGAAACCGGATATACGGGTACTCTTCATGTCGGGCTACACTGCCGAGGTCATAGATCAGAAAGGGATTCTTGCCGAGGGTCTTCAGTTTGTCCAGAAGCCGTTTGACCGGGCCGTCCTGCATCGCAAGATCCAGAGCATTTTGCATGATAGCGCCACGTCCGGCTGAAAGCGGACGATGGTTGTCGGCGGCATCATGCTGGGTTGTTACATCAGTATTCGCGTGAGGAAATAATCCGCCACCAGGATCAGCATGAAGGAGAGCACCACCGACCGGGTGGTGGAGACGCCGATCCCCCGCGCCCCCCCGAGGTGTTGAAGCCCACGTAACAGCAGATGATGGCGATGATGCCGCCGAAGACGAAGGATTTGGTCAGGCCGGCGGCGATCTCCCGGAATTTGAGCGCTGTGCGCAGGGAGTCGGTGTAGGTGGCGTAGGAGATGAACAGCCGGGGATGGAGATGGCTGATGATGGCGCCGCCGAGCATGCCGACGCAATCGGAGTAGACCGTCAGGACCGGTACGCAGATCAGGGCCGCGATCAGGCGCGGCATGGCCAGGTAGCGGACCGGGTCGATCTCCAGGGTGGTGAGGGCATCGATCTCCTCGTAGACCTTCATGACGCCGATCTCCGCCGCCATGGCGCTCCCCGCCCGTCCCGCCACCAGGAAGCTGACCATGACCGGCCCCATTTCCCGTACCATGGAGAGGCCGACGATGCTGCCGACGATATCCTGGGTGCCGTACTTGGAGAGCTCCACCCCGGTCTGCAGCGCCAGGACCATGCCGACGAAAAAGGCCATCACCGAGGCCACTGGCAGGGTCTCATAGCCGATGATGGCCACCTGGGCCAGGATGGACGGCATGTTGCGGGGCGCTTCGCGGAAGGCGAAGACGGTCCGTTTGAGCAGGATCAGCACCTCGCCGACGATGCCGAAGGAGTAGAGCAGTTTTTTGCCGATGAATTCGAGAAATCTGGTCATTGTCTGTCCTGAAAGATGCCTGCTCCCGCACGGTCCGAAGCGGCCATGGTGTACAGCATACCCTATATCCCGAACGGTATCCAGAAGATACTCAGGGATGTCTTCCCCTTGTCCGTGGCATAGCCGAACAGCCCCTTCAACAGTCTGAATTCGCTTCCCTCCCGGGCGGAGCGGTACGACACCAGCGGCGAAAGCTCCCAGGCGCTCTCGTTGCCCCGTTTCTCACGCCAGAAGAGGTTCCAGAGGATCGACGTGGCGCCGTTGCCCTGGCCGTCCCACGTGCTGATGAAGATCCTCCAGAGCGGCGCCAGGTTGCGCTCGACCCCCTCGTTCCAAATGACCGGCTCCACCAGGGCGGGCATGGAGAGCGTCCTCAGGCCGTTTTCGTCCCTTTTCCAGGCGTAGAGCGGCCAGAAGGCGCTCTGGGCGCGCTCTTTGCCCGCCTGGGGCCAGGATTCGTCCGAGCGGTGGAACAGGAAATAGAACAGGCTGGTCTTCTCCTGGCGGAACAGGGGGGAGTCGATGGTCGAGTTACGGTAGATGGGCCACATGACCCAGCGGCTCCCTCCCTCCTTGGCCCTGGTTTCGGCGTAAAAGGGGAGATAGCGTTCGGTGGTGGCGGTGGCGCTTTGGGTGGTCATCCAAAAGGGCCAGAGGAAATCCCGCTCCACGACCGCTCCCGTACCGTCCCGCACCACACCGCACAGGGGCCAGAGGACGTGGGTCGAACTGCGCTGCGGCGACTCCGACGAGGCGTAGAACGGCAGCAGGTACAGATTCCTGGTCGGATTGTCCGTGTCCAGGCCCAGGCGCTCGTCGCTGTAGATCGGCCAAAGGGCGAAGCGCTTCTCGTAGACCCCCTCCTTGTGTGACTGGCCGTACAGGGGCCAGACGGCGAAACCGCTCTCCTTTTCGCCCGACACGCTGTTGAAGATCGGGTAGAGCCAGTTGGTGGAGGTGGTGCCCCGCTTTACGGTGCGCCCGTAGAGGGGGAAGAGGACGTAATGGTACTCGTCGCGCCAGAAACGCTCGTAGATGTCCCCGTACAGGGGGAATACGGAGGTGTAGGGACCGTATTTGTCCGAGCTGCCGCTGATGTAGAAGGGGAACAACATGCTGCTGCGCCGTTCCTCAGCCGTGCCGGAACGTTCGGCGTGTTTTCGGAACAGGTGGAGCACCTGGGTGTCGGAATCGCTTTCGCTGCTGCTGGTGCCGGCCAGGGGGTAGAGGATGTCGCTTTCGTCGCCCGCCGGGGTCGATTGGGTGAAAAAGAGCGGCCTGACCGCGGTCCTGGTCGTATCGCCATTGTGCTCCCGTTTGAAGAGCGGCCCCAGGATGGAGAGGTTGCTGTAGCCGGTGGCCGGGCTGGAGCGGTAATCGAACAGCGGCCAGAGGGTGACGATGGCCCCTGCTGGCGTCGGTGGCGGCGTCTTCGCAGGTCCGGCGGTCTCCTCCCCATGGACGAGGGCGGCGCTTACGAGCAGGACCGCGAGGCAGTGTGCAAAGGTTGTTCTCATCCATACTCCCGGGAAACGTCAACGGCAAGGGGCATTATTCCTTATCGGCCCGGGAGAGTCAACCGCGAAAGGGGCCACACTTGTCGGCCGCTTTTACAAAACTATTACAATCGTCCAATTCGATCCCTTGTATGATAACTCCAAAGATGTCCGAGTCTCTTTGGAGGAAAATATGGCGCAGTCGTTGACGATAGGAAAATACACCGTACCGTATCCGATTATCCAGGGAGGCATGGGGGTGCGCATCTCCGCCGGCCGCCTGGCCGGCACCGTGGCCAAGTGCGGCGGCATCGGGCTGGTTGCTGCGGCGGGCATCGGCCTGGGCAGCGGTTTTTACAACGGCAGGAATTTTTTCCAGGCCGATGCCGAGGGCTTCAAGGCAGAGATCCGCAAGGCCTATGAGATCGCCCCGAACGGGGTCATCGGTGTCAACGTCATGGTGGCGCTGTCCGATTTCGAGCAGCTCGTCAAGGCTGCCGTGGAGGCGGGCGCCAAGGTGATCGTCTGCGGCGCGGGGCTCCCCATGAGCCTGCCGGAGCTGACCGCCGAGCATCCCGATGTGGCCCTGGTGCCGATCGTTTCCTCCCTGCGGGCGGCCCAGCTCATTGCCCGCAAATGGCTGAAGGCCTATGATCGCCTGCCGGATGCGGTGGTGGTGGAAGACCCGGATACCGCCGGCGGCCACCTGGGCGAAAAAATGGAAAATATCGGTACCGGCGAGTATGATCAGTACGCCACCGTCCGCCAGGTCAGGGCCTTTTTCCGCGACGAATGCGGCGTCGAGGTCCCGGTGATCGCCGCCGGCGGCGTGTGGGACCGGGGCGACCTGGAGCATGCCCTGGCGGAAGGCGCCGACGGCGTGCAGATGGCCAGCCGTTTTGTCTGCACCGAAGAGTGCGATGCCGACGATGCCTTCAAACAGGCCTACCTCCGCTGCACCAAGGAGGACATCGGGCTGATCATGAGCCCGGCCGGCCTGCCGGGGCGCGCCATCCTGAACAACAAGGACGATATCCGCCGCTACGATGTGGAGAACAGCACCCCCTGCCGCATGGGCTGCCTGAAGAAATGCTCCTACAAGGAAACCGGCGAGCGTTTCTGCATCGTCTCCTCCCTGGACCGCGCCCAGCGGGGTGCGGTGGACACCGGCCTGGTATTCTGCGGCACCAATGCCTGGAAAGCCGACCGCATCACCACCGTGCAGGAGATCTTCGACGAACTGTTCGGCGAGGCGGAAGAGGCGCTGCAGGAAGCGGCCTGATTCCCGAGAGTACACCAAACAAAATATACGCACAGACCGCGGCCTGCCGGTGCTCCATCCGGCGGGCCGTTTCCGTCCGACCCGCCAGCGACGGGCCGGCCACGGAACCACAAGGGCGCAGAGGGCAAGCACCATGAAGGCTTTGGCCAATCCGGGACTCTTCTCCCGCCGGTGCACTCTTTCTCTCCTGTCGCCTCGGCGCCCTGTGGCTCCGGGGCAACTATTCCTCCCCAATTGATGATCCCCCTCCCCGTTTTTCTTGACCATCACCCCAGGCGATGTTATATAAAGAAAAGTTGATTTAATAAAATTGACAATTGCGATATTGATATGCTCGATACCCTCAAAGCCCTTGCCGACCCTTCCCGGCTCCGCCTGGTGGCGGTACTCCTGCATGGCGAATTTACCGTCCAGGAACTGACCCGTATCCTGGCCATGGGGCAGTCGCGCATCTCCCGGCACCTGAAGATCCTGACCGAGGCCGGTGTGCTGGCGGTCAAACACCAGGGGACCTGGAGCTACTACCGGGCGGGCGAGGTGAACCGCTTTTTCAACGCCATCCGGCCGGCCTTCGAGGGGGAACTGGGCGGCCTGCCCGAACGGGGGCGCGACCTGTCCGCAGTGGCGGAGGTGCTGGAGGAGCGCCGCCGGCGCAGCCAGGAGTTCTTCGACCGTCACGCCCGCCAGTGGGACGACCTGGCCCGGACGCTCCTGCCGGTCCCGGAGTACCGTCGGCACCTGCTTGAACTTGTGCCCGACGATGGTACCGTTTTAGAGATCGGCACCGGTACCGGCGGACTGCTGGTCGAGCTGGCGACGCGGGCGGCGCGGGTGATCGGCGTGGACCATTCCCCGGCCATGCTGGAGGAGGCCCGCCGCCGGCTGGCGCACCGCGGAGCGGGCGGCATCGAGCTGCGTCTGGGGGAGATGACCCACCTGCCGCTGCCCGACGCGTCGGTGGGATGTGTGGTGGCGAACATGGTGCTGCACCATGCCGCCAACCCGGCGGCCGTACTGGGCGAAATCAGGCGGGTGCTGGCCCTCGGCGGGGTCCTGGTGCTGGCCGATCTCGCCCGCCATGAACGGGAGGCGGCCCGGGAGCAGTTGGCCGACCAGTGGCTGGGGTTTGAGGATGCGGAGCTGGCCGCGTGGCTTGCGGCGGCGGGCTTTGCCCATGTCCGTAGCGAGAGGATCGAAGGAACGCCCGGGCAGGAGGCGGTGCTGGTGGTGAGGGCATCGTGACAACGCCGGGAAAGGCTTGCCGCCGGCGGGGCGGCATCGAAGAGAGAAGCACCGACTACACCAGATAAAGGAGAGTAAACAGATGGCACAGGATTTTATCGTCGCAGACCTTGCCCTGGCCGATTGGGGCCGCAAGGAGATCAAGATTGCCGAAACCGAGATGCCGGGCCTCATGGCCATCCGCGAGGAGTATGCCGCGGCCAGGCCGCTCAAGGGCGCCCGCATTACCGGCTCGCTGCACATGACCATCCAGACCGCCGTGCTGATCGAGACCCTGGTTGCCCTGGGCGCCGAGGTGCGCTGGGCCTCCTGCAACATCTTCTCGACCCAGGACCACGCCGCCGCCGCCATTGCCGCCGCCGGCGTGCCGGTCTTCGCCGTCAAGGGCGAAACCCTGGAGCAGTACTGGGACTACACCCACCGGATCTTCGAGTGGCCCGACGGCGGCTTCTCCAACATGATCCTGGACGACGGGGGGGACGCCACCCTGCTGCTGCACCTGGGTACACGGGCCGAGCAGGATGCCGGCGTGCTGGATAACCCCGGTTCCGAGGAGGAAACCATCCTCTTTGCCGCCATCAGGAAAAAGCTGGCCACCGATCCGGCCTGGTACTCCACCCGCATCGCCCGGATCCAGGGCGTGACCGAGGAAACCACCACCGGCGTGCACCGCCTCTACCAGATGCACGAGCGGGGTGAGCTGCGCTTCCCGGCCATCAACGTCAACGACTCGGTGACCAAGTCCAAGTTCGACAACCTCTACGGTTGTCGGGAATCCCTGGTGGACGGCATCAAGCGCGCCACCGACGTGATGGTCGCCGGCAAGGTGGCCCTGATCTGCGGCTACGGCGACGTGGGCAAAGGCTCGGCCCAGGCCATGCGGGCGCTGTCGGCCCAGGTATGGGTGACCGAGGTCGATCCGATCTGCGCGTTGCAGGCCGCCATGGAGGGGTACCGCGTGGTGACCATGGAGTACGCCGCCGACAAGGCCGACATCTTCGTCACCTGCACCGGCAACTACCACGTCATCACCCATGACCACATGGCCCGCATGAAGGATCAGGCCATCGTCTGCAACATCGGCCACTTCGACAACGAGATCGAGGTCGCCGCCCTGGAGAAATACCAGTGGGAAGAGATCAAGCCCCAGGTGGATCACGTCATCTTCCCGGACGGCAAGCGCATCATCCTGCTGGCCAAGGGGCGCCTGGTCAACCTGGGCTGCGCCACCGGCCACCCCAGCTATGTGATGAGCTCGTCCTTCGCCAACCAGACCATCGCCCAGATCGAGATCTTCACCAATCCGGGCAAATACCCGGTGGGGGTCTACACCCTGCCCAAGCACCTGGACGAAAAGGTGGCCCGCCTGCAGCTCAAGAAGCTCAATGCCCAGTTGACGGTGCTGAGCGACGAACAGGCCGCATACATCGGGGTGAAGAAGGAAGGCCCCTACAAGGCGGAGCATTACCGGTATTGATCCGGTCCGGCAAGGGGATTGACCAGCAAAAACGAAACGGGGCGGCATCGCATGATGCCGCCCCGTTTCGTTTCGTGTGCCGCGGAAAAGCTACTTCTTTTTGGCCGCTGCGTCCATTGCCGCGATAAGCGCGTCGGTCACGTCCTGGGCGTCCACGTCGCTGCCCACATAGAGCAGCTGCTTTTTGATGATGATAACGGCAAAGCCGTTGGCCTTGCCGTAGGCGGCGGCAGCCCGTTCGGTTTCATCGTAGAGCGCCTTGGTCTCCTTTTCCTGCAGGGAGAACAGCTCCTCTTCAAGTTGTTTGCCGAGCTTCTGGAATTCTTCCACCTTCTTCTGGAACTCCTTCTCCTTGGCGGCGCGCTGCGCCGGGGAGAGGCTGGGGAGCTTGGCCTGGATGCCGGCGCGCAGTTTGTCCAACTGCTTCCGTTTGCCGTCGATCCTGGTCTGGAGTTTATCCTTCTTTTCCTGGAGTTTGGCCTGGACCGCCTTGCCCTGCGCGGTTTCGTCGCCGATACGGGTCAGGTCGACGGACCCCAGCTTGGTGCTCTGGCGGGCCGTGGCGCCGTCGGACGGTTTCTTTTCCGGCGCGGTCGTTGCGGGGGTGGTAGGGGCGGGTGCTGCCACGGCAGGCTTTGTGTCGGCCGGGGTCGGATCGGCGGCGGCTGCCAGGCCCGGGAGGCTTGCGGCAAGGGCAGCGACGAGAAGTGTTTTTAACAGGGTGGTCATAACGGCTCCATTTCGATTGGGGGTAGTGATGCTACCGCCCCAGCATAAAAGGATTGGCGCCGCGAGGCAACACAATTTCCCGCCCCAGGGAGGGCGCGCCGCCAGCGCATCGTCAGTTGAGGACCTCCATGTAGATGTCGAACGCGGTCTTCTGATACAGGGCCCTGATGTCGTTGATTTCGTCATAGGCCGATACCAGCGTCGAGGTGACATAGGGGTCCAGGTGGGTGCCGGTGAGGCTGTTCAGGGTGCTGATGGTATCGCGCTTGCACATCCCCTTGCGGTAGGGGCGGTCCTCGGAAAGGGCCGTAAAGATATCGGCGACCGCCAGGACCCGGGACCCCAAAGAGAGCTCGCTGTCCGTGCGCCTGAAGGGGTAGCCGCTGCCGTCCAGCTTCTCGTGGTGCTCGCATGCCCATTTGACGACATTCTCCATGCCCCGAACCTTTCTGAGCGCGGCGAAGGTGATGTAGGAGTGGGACCTCATGACCGCCATTTCCTCCCTGTTCAGGCCCGCCGGCTTGTAGAGTATCTCGGCCGGGACGGAAAGCTTGCCGAGGTCGTGCAGGTGGCCGGCGATTTCAAAGAGGATGCCTTCGGCGCTGCTGAAGCCTATTTTGCGGCTGACCGCCTGCGCCACCCGGGCGACGCCGATGGAGTGGGTCGCCGTAAACCGGCACTTGTAGTCGATGATGTTGGAGATGAGGCGGGAAAACTCGTAAAGTTCGTCAATGCCGATATCGATGGAAGAAGAGCGGATCGAACTGTTGACCAGATATTTCACGTCGTTGCTGGTGACGTCGAGCCAGAACGAATCCCGCTGGGCCAGTTCATGGAATACGGCCACGATATCGGGGTGGAATACGGTGTCGGCATGTTCCCTGACCGTTTCCAGAATGTCCCGGGAGTGCAGGAGGATGTTGCCGTTGACCGCGGAAAGCGTGGCAACGCGATCCGCCAGGTGGATGATGTGGCTGGCGAACGGTACGGGGCGGCCGTCTCTGGCGCCGGCTCCCTCGCCATGTTTCCAGGGAGTGTGGTGAAACCGGACTATTTCCGAGATCTCGATGAAGGTGAGGCCCTTGAGGAGTTTCGAGCCGATCTCGGCATGGTTGTTCGCCGATGTGTCGAATTCGAAGCGCGCGATCGAGTTCGCCTCACCGGCGGTAAAGACCCCGCAGTCGTGGAGCAGGGCGGCATAGATCATCTTTTCGATGTCGTTGTTGCCCATGCCGAGCATGGTGCCGATCCGCATGGAGATGTAGGCGACCTTGCCGTGGTGCTCGGACAGGTTGCTGTTGATCATGTCCAGGGCGTTTGAAACCGATTCGATGAGATCCCATACCATTATCTTCATAGTGCTTCCCTTGCGGATCGGATACCCGCGCTGTTTGCCGGTGCCAACCGGGAGACGCCCGGCCGGCGTTAACGCCGCTTGAAAACGGAAAAGGCTTTGCAGAAGTCTGCAAAGCCTTAATTCCTTAACTGGTGCCGAAGACTGGAATCGAACCAGCACTCCCTTGCGAGAACCAGAACCTGAATCTGGCGCGTCTACCAATTCCGCCACTTCGGCAACTAGAATCTCTTCTTTACCATTAATGGCAGGCCGATGCAAGAAAAAAATGGCTATTTCCCTTGCCATCATCCCTTCCGATTTGGTACAGTCCCTTGCCTTATCATCACATTCTCAAGGATTGTCTTCCATTTATGAATCTCCTTGCCGTTGAAAAGCCCGCCCGTTACATGGGGGGAGAGATGGGCTCCATTCGCAAGGATGAGGCCGAACTGCGTTTTGCCCTGGCCTTCCCGGACGTCTATGAAGTGGGCATGAGCCACCTGGGGCTGCGGATTCTGTACCACGTCCTCAATGAAGTGGAGGGGATTGCCGCGGAACGCGTCTATGCCCCGTGGCCGGACATGGAGTCCCAGATGGAGGCCGCCGGCGCCCCCCTGGCGACCCTGGAAAGCGCCACGCCGCTGGCGAAGTGCGATATCGTCGGTTTTACCCTGCAGTACGAGCTCTCCTATACCAATATCCTCAATATGCTGCGCCTGGCCGGCATACCGCTTTTGGCCGGCGAGCGCCCCGATGCCTTCCCGCTGGTCATCGCCGGCGGCCCCTGCGCCTATAACCCCGAGCCGCTTGCCCCCTTCTTCGACGCCTTCCTGCTGGGCGACGGTGAAGAGGCGGTGCTGGAGATCGCCGAGGCGGTGCGCCGGGCAAAGCGCGCAGGCCTGGGGAAGGCGGCGCTCCTGGAACGCCTGGCCGCCATCGAGGGGGTGTACGTCCCCTCGTATTTCGAGCCCCGGTACCATCCGGACGGGAGCATCGCGGAGATTGTCCCGCTCAGGCCCGGCATGGGGCGCGTGCGCCGTCGTTTTCTCGCCGACCTTGATGCCGCCCCCTATCCCGCTGCGCCGGTCGTCCCCTTCATGAAGACCGTCCACGACCGGGTGGCGGTGGAGATCGCCCGGGGCTGCACCCGCGGCTGCCGCTTCTGCCAGGCCGGCTATATCTACCGGCCGGTGCGCGAGCGTTCGCCGGCAACCGTCTTCGATCTGGTGGAAAAATCCCTGGGGGCCACCGGTTACGACGAGGTGTCGCTCCTGTCGCTCTCCTCGGGGGATTATTCCTGCATCGCCCCGCTTTTGGCCGGGTTGATGGAGCGCTACGCCCGTGACCGGGTGGCGGTTTCCCTGCCGTCGCTCAGGGTCGGGACCCTTACCGAAGGGTTGATCGCCGAAATCAGGAAGGTGCGCAAGACCGGCTTCACCCTGGCGCCGGAGGCGGGCAGCGAGCGGATGCGGGGCGTGATCAACAAGGGGATTACCGAGGCGGGCCTCCTGGAGGGGGCGGCCAACGTCTACCGGGCCGGGTGGCGGCTCATCAAGCTCTATTTCATGATCGGCCTGCCGGGGGAGACCCTGGATGACGTGCTGGCGATCGCCGCACTGGCGCGCCGGGTCAAGGACCAGGCCAAGGGAGCGGGCGTTTCGGGCGAGGTCAACGTATCGGTCAGCAGTTTCGTCCCCAAGGCCCATACCCCGTTCCAGTGGGAACCGCAGATCTCCCAGGAGGAGATCAGGGAGCGGCAGGGGCTGCTGCGTGGCGAACTGAAGCGGCGCAAGCTCAATTTCAAGTGGCAGGATGCCCCGCTGTCCTTCATGGAGGGGGTCTTTGCCCGGGGCGACCGGCGGCTGGCGCCGGTGCTGGCGCGGGCGGTGGAGCTGGGCTGCCGTTTTGACGGCTGGGGGGAGCACTTTTCCGTGGAGCGGTGGCACCAGGCTTTCGTCGACTGCGGCATCCAGCCCGAATGGTACTTGCGGCGCCGGTCCCTGGATGAGGTCCTGCCGTGGGACCATCTGGACTGCGGCGTTACGCGGGAGTTCTTGCTGGCGGAGCGGGAGCGAGCCTTTGCCGGGGCCGCCGCGACCGAGGATTGCCGCAACGGCCGGTGCAGCGCCTGCGGCGTCTGCGATTTCAGCGTCGTGGCGCCGCGGCTTTCGCCCCATGACGCAGGCGTGCCGGCCCCTGCCGCTGCGCCTGTGGGTGAGCCGGTGCCGGCGCGGATACGGCTGCGCTTTGCCAAGACCGGCGCCATGAGCTTCCTGAGCCATCTGGAGCTTATTACCGTATTCACGCGCGCCGTCAGCCGGGCCGGGGTGCCGATCCTTTTTTCCCACGGTTTCCACCCCCATCCCAAATTCTCCTTTGCCACCGCCACCTCGGTTGGTATAGAATCCCAGGCGGAGTACATGGATATGGTGGTGGCGGCCGGCTGTGAAGCGGCTGAGGTGCAGCGCAGGCTGAACGGCGTCCTCCCCGGCGGGCTGCGGATTCTGGACGCGGAACGGGTGGACGTGAAATCACCGTCCCTTTCGGCCCAGATGATCGCCACGCATTATCGTATAACCTTCAATAGCGCGCCCTGCGACGATCTGTCCCAAAAAAGTGAGCGCTTTCTGGCACACGACAGTTTCGTCATTCAACGGATTAAAAAGGGTGAGCGTCAAACCATTGATCTGCGGTCGGAAACCGTGTCGCTCATTGCCGGGCCCGACTCCCTGGATCTGGTTGCCGGTCGGGGCAAGCCGGTGGAATACGCCCGCGCCATCACCGGCAACGATGCGCTCGCCATGGACGACCTGCGGGTTGAGAAGCTCGACGTCGTTTTTGCCGCACCGCCGCCACGGGACTGATTTTCGAATACATTTCAGATAGACGGAGACACAGATATGGGAGCAGAACTGGTCATCAACGCCGCCTCCCACGAAACGCGCATCGCGATGATAGAAAACGGCACCATTGCCGAACTTTATATCGAGCGCAGCCGCGAAAGAGGGATTGTCGGCAACATCTACAAGGGGCGGGTCATCAGGGTGCTGCCCGGAATGCAGGCCGCCTTCGTGGACATCGGCCTGGAAAAGGCGGCATTTCTCTATGTGGCTGATGTCTTTGACGCCATCGAGGAGTATGAGTCGCTTCTGGACGAGGGCAAGAAGGAGCATGAGCCGAGCGGCGAACAGCCGGAATCCGCCCATCCCGATTACAAGCCGCTGCACCCCATCGAAGAGCTGCTCCAGGAGGGGCAGGAGCTGCTGGTCCAGATTTCCAAGGAGCCGATCGGCACCAAGGGCGCGCGCATCACCTCCCACATCTCCCTGCCGGGCCGCCACCTGGTGTACATGCCGACGGTGGACCATGTGGGCATTTCCCGCCGTATCGAGGACGAGGCCGAACGGGAGCGCCTGCGTGAAATCGTCGACCGCCTCAAACAGAGCGGTTCGGGGTACATCGTCAGGACGGTTTCGGAGGGGAAGAGCGAAGAGGACCTGCTGTCGGACATGCAGTACCTCTCCACCCTGTGGGCCGAGATCGCCAAGCGCAAGGAAAAGGCTTCGGCCCCTTCGCTGGTCCACTCCGACCTGGATGTGGTCCAGAAGGTGGTGCGCGACATCGTCACCGAGCAGGTGGACCGGATCATCGTGGATTCGAAGCCGGATTTCGACCGGATCGTCCAGTTCATTTCCACCTTCATGCCCAAGATGAAGTATTCCATCGAGCTGTACGACGACGAAGAGCCGATCTTCGACCATTTCGGGCTGGAGGTCGAGATCAGCCGGGCGCTGGGCAGAAAAGTCTGGCTGAAGAGCGGCGGCTACATCATCATCGAGCAGACCGAGGCGCTGACCGCCGTGGACGTGAACACCGGCCGCTTCGTGGGCAAGCACAACCTGGAGGACACCATCCTCAAGACCAATCTTGAGGCGGTCAAGGAAATCTCCTACCAGTTGCGGCTGCGCAACATCGGCGGCATCATCATCATCGATTTCATCGACATGGAGAAAGAGGTCAACCGGGACAAGGTCTTCGCCGCGCTGGAGGAGGCCCTCAAGGGGGACAAGTCGAAGAGCAACATCCTCAAGATCTCCGAGCTGGGCCTGGTGGAGATGACCCGCAAGCGGGTGCGGGAAAGCATCGGCCGGATGATGTGCGAACCGTGTCCGTACTGCGAAGGGCGCGGCTACATCAAGTCGAAGATCACGGTATGCCATGAGATCTTTCGGGAGTTGCGCCGCGAAATGCTGGATATCAAGGGGACCAAGGCCACGGTGTCGGTCCATCCCCAGGTGGCGGACCTGCTCTACGATGAGGAGCGGCGGGGGTTGGAAGAGCTGGAAAAGCGCTTCAAGAAACGGATTACCGTGCGGGCCAAGCCCGGTTTTCACCAGGAGCAGTTCGAGATCCTGATAAACTGACCGGCTGCGGCCATTGGTGGACGACAAAAGGCGGGGGCCAATGCCCCCGCCTTTTGTCGTGTCGTCTACCTGTGGAAAAGGCTTAGGCGGCCTTCTGCTTCAGGCTGGTCTGCTGATCATACTGGGCCGAGAAGTATTCCATGGCCTCGCGCATGATGTCGGATACGCTTTTTTTGGTCTTGCTCATCAGGTTTTCCAGATGCTCGCGCTCCTCGTCGCTGATACGCATCGAAATGACATTGTAACGCGGATTCTCTCTCATTCTGCCCATGGTTTGCTCCCTCCGTTTTTTATGTGGTGTGATATGACGAGCTCAAGTTAGTGCTCACATTACTGCCATATCTATGCCAAGACGGAGTATACATTAAATATAATAGTAATATCAGTATGTTGTTTGTTTAGGCCGAATCGTTCGTCCGCGGTTTTGGAAAAAAGCGTGCACAAAGTGGCGCACATATGGTCAAAAGTATACACTATTCCGGGGGGGGCTGTTCCGCTGACTTTGTCCGCACCCGCTGGACGATTTCCAGGCCGTGCTTTTCCAGGAGGCGGTAAAAGGTCCGGCGGGGGATGTTGGCCATCCGGGCCGCCTTGGCCACGTTGCCGCCGGTTTCTTCCAGATAGCGCTGGATCAGGTTCTTTTCGGTGCGGCTGATGTGCAGTTCCCGTTCCGCCTTGAACGAGGCGTGACGGCGGTTGACCTCCCCGTTGCTGCACCGTTCGTAGGTGTCGGCAAAGACGGTGGGGAGGTTTTCCAACCTGATGATCGTGCCTTTGGTGAGGACCGAGGAGCGCTCGATGACGTTTTGCATCTCGCGGATATTGCCGGGCCAGGGGTAGTGCTGCATGGCCTTGACGGCCCGGTCCTCGATCCCGGCGATGTTCTTGTTCAGCTTTTTGCGGGCCTTGTCCAGGAAGTGCTCGGCCAGGCTCGGGATGGAATCCTGCCGGTTGCGCAGCGGCGGCAGGTGGATGTTGAAGACGTTCAGACGGTAGTACAGGTCCTCGCGGAACCACCCTTCGTGCACGCCCAGTTCCAGGTCCTTGTTGGTGGCCGCGATCAGGCGCACATCCACCTTTTTGGGCGCAGCCCCCCCACCGGCCGCACCTCGCCCAGGTCGAGAACCCGCAGGAGCTCCGCCTGCAGTTTGGGGGTGATGTCCCCGATCTCGTCCAGGAAGATGGTGCCGCCGTTGGCGGCTTCGAAGAGCCCCTTCTTGTCCCCGATGGCCCCGGTGAAGGCCCCTTTCTTGTGGCCGAACAGTTCGCTCTCCAGCAGCGAATCGGTGATGGTCGTGCAGTTGACCGTAACCAGCGGCTTGTCGTTGCGCAGGCTCAGGCGATGGATGGCCCGGGCCGTCAACTCCTTGCCGGTGCCGGTCTCCCCCCTGATGAGGACCGTGGTCGGCGTCGGCCCCACCTGGCGGATCAGTTCCAGCACCTCCTGGATCTTGCTGTCGTTCCCCACGATCGGGTCGTCGCCCAGCTGCCGGTCCAGTTCGCGCCGGATCAGTTCGTACTTCTGCATCAACCGCCCCCGGTCGTCCTCGACCTGCTGCAAATTGTGGGGGAGGCACATCTCGATGTCCGCCAGCCCCTGGAAGACCGCCACGGCGTGTTCCCGGCAGGTGTTGTAGCCGCAGGCGCGGCAATTGAGCTCGTCGCTTTGCGTGAACTTGTTGGTGGAGTGCAGGATGCGCTTGATGTCGTCTTTGCCCGGGCTCGGCAGCCGGCACGACTTGTCCGAGTAGGGGCGCATCAGGTCCGGCAGGGCCTCCGCGGCGCGGTAGTGGGGCGCCGTTTTGTAGGGGAGCGTGCTGCCGTTGTAGTTGACGATCAGCTTGCGCTTGTAGAAATGGTTGAGGGTCCGGTCCCGGGCCGGGCCATCGACGCAGCCGCCGTCGCAGAGCCGTAAATCCACGAAGGATGGGGTGATCCGGCCGGCAGCCAGGTCGCGGATGATGTCGATGGCGTGGTTTTCCCCCTCGGCGGAGATGATCTCCGTATCGAGAAAATCCGGTTCCACCTCGAACACCTTGAACGGGCCGCCGGTAAGGGTGAAGATGCGCGCGTTGTCCGGGTCGAGCCCGTCGAAGGGCGCTTCCACCAGGGATGCGGGGTTGATGCCGCGGCTCTTGAAGAATTTGTCGATCTCGTGGTAGGTGAGAACCACATCGATGACGCTGGACGATTCAGCCGCCTGCACCTCGAATTTTCCGGCAATGCAGGTGCTGATGTAGACGACCTTGGTCTCCTTGCCGAGGACCCCCTTGATGAAGCGCCCCATGGCGATCATGGGGGAGACGACCCCCGCCAGGTTCGGGATCAGTTTGGGGTAATGGCGTTCGATCAGGCTGACCACCGCCGGGCAGTGGGAGGAGATC
This sequence comes from Geobacter sp. FeAm09, assembly GCF_008330225.1. Lineage (NCBI taxonomy): Bacteria > Pseudomonadati > Thermodesulfobacteriota > Desulfuromonadia > Geobacterales > Geobacteraceae > Geobacter > Geobacter sp. FeAm09. Next base: position 4,001,670 of record NZ_CP042466.1, read on the forward strand.
AGGGGGCGGTCGGTCTGCCGGAGCACCTGCTTGTAGGCGTCGGCGATCATGCGGGCGCCGTAGGCCCCCTCATGCACCTCGCGGAAGCCGAGATTTTTCAGGGCCGCCACCAACTGTCCGGGGGTGATGGCGTGGAAGAATGCCGGGAACGAGCACCCCAGCACGGCCACGACGGGTGCACCCGACGTCAGCAGCTCCTGGGTCTGCCCCATCCTGTCCACCACGGCCTTTGCCTGTTGCGGGCAGCTCAGGCAATTGCCGCAGCCGATGCAGCGGTCGTACATGATCTGGGCAAACCCGTTGTCTACCTTGATGGCCTTGACCGGGCAACTGCGTACGCACGAATAACAGAGCCGGCAGCGCTCCTTGAAGGTGATGATCGGTTCCATGGCGGGATCCTTGGGATTTTGTGGAATGATGTTGGAAAAATGATACACTGAAAAATACATGTGTGCAAGTAGTGACACATATGTGATGATTTTTTTACACGTCATTGTACCGGTGGTTCCTGGGCAACCGTTTCCCCACCCCGGAGGGATACGAGCGGGCGTTCCGTTTCCCGGACCGTATCCGCGCCCGCGTGCCGGTCTTCAAGAAGACCGGTTTGGAACCTTTATGGGTGATCTGCGCATTTGCCGACGTTTTCAAACACGAAAGCCGCCCATTGCTGAGCGGCTTCCCCCTTTTCCCCTCTCCCCATGCCCTGCAAACGTCCAACAACGCAGGAAAACGAACCTGGGATTGCCGGCCGCCACCACTGCATCCGGCCATGGCAGGTAGCGGTATCCTGCTCCCCGCTTTCATGGGGCAATTCTTCTTTGTGCCGAACCTTCGACCTTCCCTGCCTACTCGCGGACAAAGGTGTCCTGGTCTGAAGCGTCGACCATCCCCATGACGCGCAGATACTCGGCATTGACCAGTTCGAAGTGCTTGCAGGTTTGCTCCAGGGCCTCCTGGAAGATATCGCGCAATTGTGGGTCCCGGAGGGCCATGGTGATGGCCGAGTAGCGTTCGATGCAGGAAGCCTCCTCCCGCAACGAAATTTCGAGGGCATCCTTCTCATTGACGTCCAGTACTGCCGACAGGTCGGCAGCACCATAATCGGGTGGCTCACCATCCTCCGGGCGGTCAAGCAGCTTCAGCAGGTCGAAGCCGCTGCCCGGATATACCTTGATGAATGCGTCCAGATGGCCTGCCTCTTCATCGGCCAGAAGCTCGAAAACCTTCCTGGTTCTGCCGTCTTTTACCACCGTGGCCATATTCCGGTAGAAGTCGTAGCTTTGTTTCTCGATACGTATCGCCGTGTGGAACGCTTCCGTTACAAAAATGTCCATGCGCATCCCTCCTGGAATCTGGAGACAACAAGGCGTTATCCATCTGCTCAACCACCCGGTTCCGCCAGGCAGCCCGGAAAGCCCACATGCATCGATTGGTTGGCGGAGCCGCCACCGAGGCTCCACTGCGGTTGTTCAAAAATGACATCGAATGGTTTTGGTACGGAATAACGATAGAACAGTTCTTCCTGTGCCACGTACGGCATGTTCAGCCTCCTGTCGGCAGGTATTCCCCGGTGAACCGGCAAAGTCGCTTTTTGCCGTGCCTCGTTATCTGGCCGAATACGTCATACAGTCGGGATGGCTGTTGTTCATGTCGACGGCAATGGCTCCGGCGGTGCATCCCCGGTCGGTATTGTGGGAGCAGGTGGATGCCTCGCATGCCCCTACCACGCCCCTGATGCCCTGCAGCCCCCCCTTTTGCGTGCTGTGCAGGAAGGTGCTGCACTGCGGGCTATCCCCGAATCCGCCGACGGTTATGGCCATGGTGCTGCAGGAGCTGTCCCTGTTGTAGGAACAGTCCGTTGCGTGGCATGAAGCCACGTGCGACATCTCTTTCATCATGGTTTTTCTCCTTCCGGGCGCCTGTGCCCCCTTGAGACCCGACTGCATTGAGGCATGCCTTTGTGTGATGGCTGGACATGTATAAGCATGAAAAGGGCCAATCTGGTCTTTTGATATTTATAGTGCACTTTCGGAGTGTTATGGGTATTTGGCCAGGCTGCGCCACCATGATAAGATGCAATATATGTTTATTGAAAATTGCGTGAGTCGGCTGGCGCAGAGATAGCCACCCATCTGGCGGGTACAAATGGTTTGTTGCATCGTGCAACCGGTGTTGCCTTTTCACGACAAGTCGATCCGGCGGCCATGGGCAACCATAAATGCTCTATCTGCTTGTTTTTGTGAAAAACCTTGGTATTGTGTTTGTTAGTGTATACAAACAATTTCATGGCTATTGGCCATGGCAGGTAGTGCCCGCGCCATGTCCGGCGCCACTTTGCCAGGGAGAACAGCATGCAGCCCAGCGATTTCAACGCCTGCCCCATAATGCTCGTGGATGATGAGACAAGCGCCCTGTCGGTATTGCAAACGCTCCTTTCCCATGCCGGCCTCACCAACGTGGTGACGTTTGACGACAGTCAGATGGCCCTGGAGTATTTCGAAAAGGAAGAAGCGGCCGTGGTGGTCATGGATTTGATGATGCCGAAGCTGCACGGCAGGTACCTTCTGGATGCCTTCCTGCAGGCAAAACCGCATATTCCGGTCATCATTGTCACGGGAGAAGGCCAGGTGGAGTCGGCCATCGACTGCATGAAGGCTGGTGCCGTCGATTATCTGGTAAAGCCGATCGAAATCAAGCGTTTCGTGGCCGGTGTCAAGAGAGCGCTGGAGTTGCGGGCGCTCAACGAAGACATCATGCTTCTCGACAAGTGGGCGGGTACGGTGGGTGGCATGCCCCTGCCGCGCATCGGCTCCATCATCACCCAGAACAAGGAGATGATGACCCAACTGCGCTATGCCGAGGTCGTATCCAAATCCCGGCAGCCGGTGCTGATATCCGGGGAAACCGGCGTGGGGAAAGAGCTTTTCGCCAATGCGGTCCATACCCTGAGCGGTCTGCCCGGCAGTTTTATCTGCGTCAACATCGCCGGCCTGGACGACCAGATGTTTTCCGACACGCTGTTCGGCCATTGCAAAGGCGCCTACACCGGTGCACACAACGACCGGGAGGGGCTGATCATGAAGGCCGCCGACGGCACCATCTTCCTTGACGAGATCGGCGACCTGAATGAGTACTCCCAGATCAAACTGCTCAGGCTGCTTCAGGAGAACGAATACTATCCCCTCGGCTCGGACACCGCGATCAAAAGCCATGCCCGCCTCGTGGTTGCCACAAACCGCAATCTGCGCCAGTGCGTGAATGAGGGGACCTTTCGCAAAGACCTTTATTATCGCCTCAGTACGCATCAGATCTTCATCCCGCCTCTCAGGGACCGCCCGGACGACATCCCGCTCCTGCTGGGGCATTTCATAAAGGAGGCGGCCCGCGTCATGGGGAAAGACCGCCTTTCCTACCGCAAGGAGTTGCTGAACCTGCTCAAGAGCTATGACTTCCCCGGCAATGTGCGTGAATTGCAATCCATGGTGTTTGATTTTGTCAGCAGGACCGCGACATCGCGGCTCTCCACCCTGCTTTTCAAAAAAATCATCGAACGGGAGAAGAGCCTGGGCCGCCCCTCCAAAGAGGGAGAAAATAGAGAGGGAGCGGTGGGTTTCAACAGCGTTTTTTTCTCCACCTTTCCCACCATCAGGCATGCGGAACAGGTCCTGATCGACAAGGCGCTGGCCATTGCCAACGGCAATCAGGGGATTGCCGCCCAACTGCTGGGAGTGACCCGCCAGGCATTGAACAACCGCCTGAGGAGGGCAAAAGGCACCGCCCCGCCTGCCCGGCAGTGATGCTTGCCGGCGCCGCCGGTTGCGCACCCGGTGGAACCGGGAAGATGCGCCAGGCGATGGACGCCAAAAAGGGCTCCGAGCGGAGCCCTTTTTGCTGTTGATTTGCAAGGTGCCAGGCTCAAACGACCACGAGCGGCCTCATCATGTCGTGTTCCTCGTGTTCGAGGATATGGCAGTGCCAGACATATTCCTTCCCACTCACTCCCAACATCGGATTCAGGCTGTCCGGGACACTGAACGGCAACCCTGTCGGGAGGTCGAACCTCATCAATATCCTCGTTACCGTGCCGGGATTCATGCGCGCGGTTTCTTTCCACCCGGCCTCGTTCGGGTCCGGGCCGACGGCGGGTCCGGTGAAGACGGTATTGCCCGCCATATACTGCGCCACGTCAAAGGGCTGCCGATTGAGAATCTGGAAATTGACCAGATGGAGATGGATCGGGTGGGTGTCGCCGGTGAGGTTGTAAATCTCCCACACCTCGCTGGTACCTGAATTGACGACTTCCGAAGCCATATCCATGTACGCCTGGCCGACTCCCCGCACCGCCAGGGCGTCCGTTCCCAGCCTCTGCAGAAGGCGGCCCCATGCATCGAAATTCTCATTGAGGGTCAGGCGCCGCGGCGTCCCTCCCGGAGGCGTGAGGAACGGATCGATGCCAAGGGACAGGTCGGTATTCGTGGTAATGGCAAGCGGCAGGTCGGCGCCGGTAGCCGCTTTGACCTTAAAGCGCATGAGAATGCGCGTGTTGGGCCCGAACCCGGGACTCGTCAACCCGTTGACCGGATTTCCCGTTTTGTTGAAGCCCGGGAAGTAGTCGTTACGCGGGTCACCCATGGGGAACGGAGCGGGCGCGTCACTGTAAAGGATGATGTTCTTTCCGACATAGTTGCTGAAGTCGAGGATCAGGTCGGCCCGTTCGGCCGGCGCCATGATGAGTGAACCACTCATTGTGAGCGGGTTGAACGGCACATTGGTGGGGACAAGCGTCGGCTTCGGCAGGAAGCCGGCTTCGGCGGCGATCTGCAATATGGCCGGTTGATTCTGGGCACCATCGACAAAAGGCGCGTTTTTCGGAATGCCCGTAACGGGGTCCAGGGTTATCCCGTCAGGGCTGCCGTCGTCCACATAGAGCTGCAGGTTCATGAACCGGGCCTGACAGGCATTGAGGACCCGCAGACGATAACGGCGCGCTTCCACCTCGGCTTCCGGGAAGACCGTGCCGTTGACGAGCATGGTGTCGCCGAACATCTCGGGGATGATCGACGGGTTGGGGAGAGTGAGGGGGCTGTAGGTCCTGCGCCAGCGGTTCCGCTCGTAAACGTGGGGATACCAGAGGCTCCCGGGTGTCGTCGCAGCCGGGGAAACCACAGAGCTCCATGTCGGGTCCACAAGTTTGATGTTGGCGCCGACAAAGATCTTGTCCTGGAAAACGAGTGGCAGTTCCTGGATTACGTGCCCGTTCACGACCGAATCCTCGATGAACGGCGGCAGCCCCATGTTCAGGAGACCGATCTCAAAGTCGTCCCGGATAATATAGGCCGTGGCGATCCCCGAGTAGGCATTCGTCCGGGTGACGTCATGGGCGTGGTCGTGGTACCAGAGCAGCCGGGCGCTTTGGTTGTTCGGGTAATAGTATTCGGCCTGCCCGGGCAGGAGTCCGGGATTCAGAATCTTGTAGAGATTGGTTGCCCCATTTGCTATCGACGAGCCATAGTCACCCTTGGGATCGAAATAGGTCATGGGCCCGCCATCGCTGATCCAGGGGACGAAGCCGCCGTGAAGGTGCACCGTGACACGGTTCACGCTGCGGGCCGCATCGGGGAATATGGAACTCGTATCTACCGGGATGATGCCCTTTGCCGGAAGTTTATTGGTAACCGTCAGCTGGGTCGGCACCCCCTTTTTTGCTACGATGATGCCGCCGAGGTGTTTCTGCGGCTGACTCCCCCCCAAAGGCGTGACCGGGTTATATCCCCACAGGGTCGTTGGGCCGAGGGTGGGGCAGACGCCGCTATCCTGAAACTGGTTGATATCGATGGCGTAGTGGGCCGCACCCGTCACCGCCGAGACTCCATCCGACGCCGCCACCGGTATCCCCCCCGGCCCAACGCCGCGCAATCCGGTTTTATAGAGCGGGATTTTGTTGGAAGGGCTCTGATAGAACGCCAGGGCTTCGCCGCTTCCCAACCATTTCATGGGCAATGGCATCAACATTGCTCCCGTTGCCAAGCCGCTCACCTGTAAAAATTTCCTTCTACTGATCTTTTTCATAAGGGAATCCTCCTTTTTCTCCCTGGCGGGAGGATGTAGAAATGCCGAAAGCCTCGATTTACGCGGAATAAAATGGTCCTAGCAGCCTGTTGACATGCCTTTGCGCCGACGGTAGAGCAGTATGCCGAGGAGGCCGCCGCCAAAGAGAATGATGGCGGACGGTTCGGGAACAGAAGTGACCTCGGCCAGGGTACCTGCCGTTGCGGTCAGGGTCCACGTTTGACCGCCGAAAACATCGATGGTGCCGAAGAGATCGCCAAGGGTTGTAAGGCCGGTAAGCGAGTCCACGGTTCCGAGCATGAGCACATCCTGGCCAAACATGCGAAGCGGGTTGGTCACCCTGACCTGGTAGTTTTTGCTGGAACCATCGCTCAAGAGGAAATCGAGCCACGCCTCCGCCCTCGCTGTGTAGGTAGTCGTGTCGTCGGGAAAGAGCATGAAGTTGTAGAGCCCCAGAGCTCCGAGGGTCATGGTCCCGGCGCCGGAACCATTGACCGTGAAGGTCTGGGTGTAATTCGCCGTGTCGGTGGCGGTCACCGTTCCACCAAGCAGCGACGAGACGTTGCTGTTTCCCAGCACGACAAAGTCGGAGGCCAGGGGATTGGCGAGCGGGTCGGGGTTTGCGGCGGCAGGCGCCGCGGAGACCAGCGTGCCGAGGTAAGCGAATTGGGTCCCGGCCACGTCGGAATACGTGGTGGAAAGCGGCCCGACGCTGCCGTCAACACCGGTCGTGAAGGAGCCGGCTCCCGTGGCGCTGTCGTTCGCCACCAGGCTTCCGTTGCTGTAAATGCTCCCCGATGCGCTTGTGGCGATGTCGCCGAAGGTAATCCCCAGGGACGAGCTTATGGTGATCGTGTCTATCTGAGCCTCGGTAGCGAGTGACACCCCCCATGACGCCGATACCTGCGCCAGCATACCCAACAAGCAGAGGTTGAAAACAACAAAGAGCTTACGTTCCTTTTTCATGGCCGACTCCTCCTCTATCTGGATTTTGCCTGCGTTCGCCGGGCAATTGCAGCCGAATGCAGCAACCTGGGCACTCCAACCTGATTTTAGTCGTCGTTATTGCGGTGTTCCTCGTCGCTTCCCTCGGGCCGGTAAATGACATTGCGGGTTACGGTGCTGCTGTTGCCGGCCGCATCCGTCGCGGTGACGGTAATGGTGTACAGTTTGGCGCGGGTAAAGGTAAGCCGCTGCCGGAAAATACCGTTGGTCACCAACTGGGTGTACGTTTTGCCTGACATGGTGACGGTCACGGTGATCTCCTTGGTGGTGTTGGTGACTTTACCGAGGAGAATCAGGGGAGAACGGCTGGTGGTCATGTCCTGGGCGGGGTTGGTGACCGCCAGTGTGAACTTGGACGTATCGTATGATACTGTCCGCTTGGCACTGGAGGTGTTGCCCGCCAGGTCGGTCGCCACGATAGTGATGGTATTCACGCCCGACGTCAGATTGACGGTGGCACTGAAATTGTTGCCGCTCATGGTGGCGGATTGGGGGCTGCCGCCGTTGTTGGCGATAGCCACCGTGGAGGTTTCGCTGACGCTGCCGGTCACGGCGGCGAATGACGATGTCGTGGTGCTGTTGTCGATGGGGGACGCAACCGTCAGTACCGGAGCAGACGGATCATAGTTGATGGTGCGGGTATCGCTTTTCTGGTTGCCGGCGCTGTCGGTGGCGATGACCGCAATGGTGTTGGCCCCGGCAATCAGGGTGATGGCGGTGGAGAAGGAGCCGTCGGACATGATGGTGACGTTCTGGCCGTTGACGGTGACGGACTGGGTGCCGGCACTGACGCTGCCGCTGATGTTGAGCGTGGCATTGTTGGTGTATGAACCGTCGGAAAGTGCCGAAACCGTAAGTGTCGGGGCGCTTGACCGTATCGTAATGCTGAAGGCGCTGGAGGCGCTCCCCCCGGTCGTCGTGACGGTGACGGTTCCGGCGCCGGTGGCGGCATTGGCGGCGACGCTGACCGGCAGGCTGACCGAGGTGGCGGTTGCGGTGGCCGTACCACCGGTAACCCCGCTGTTGCTGAAGCTTACCGCTGCGCCCGTCAGATTGGCGCCCGTGATGGTGACGACCTGATTGACTGCCCCCTGTACGAGGCTGTTGGGGCTCACCGAGCTGATTGCCGGTAGCGGAATGGCGCTGGCGGTGACGCTGAAGGCCTTGGAGGCGTTACCGTTGGCCGTGGTGACGGTGACCGTCCCGGTACCGGTAGCAGCGGCGGCCCCGACACTGACCGGTACGTTGATGGAGGTGGCGGTCCCGGTGGCTGCGCCGGCGGTCACCCCGCTGTTGCTGAAGTTCACCATGGCGCCGGTCAGGTTGGTGCCGGTTATGGTGATGGTTTGACCGGTAGCCCCCTGAGCAAGGCTGTTGGGGGAAACCGAGTCGATCGTCGGCGCCATGGCGGCGCTGGCGGTGACGTTGAAGGCGCTGGAGGCGCTGCCCCCGGCCGTGGTGACGGTGACCGTCCCGGTGCCGGTGGCGGCGGTGGCGGTTACGCTGACCGGTACGCTGATGGAGGTGGCGGTGCCGGTGGCGGCGCCGGCGCTGACCCCGCTGTTGCTGAAGCTCACCGTGGCGCCGGTCAGGTTGGTTCCGGCGATGGTGACGCTCTGGCCGGCAGCCCCCTGCACGAGGCTGTTGGGAGCCACCGAACTGATCGTGGGCGCCGGCAGGGTGGCCGAGGCGACGGTAAAGGGGGTGGAGATATTGACAATTTCCGAACCATGGTCAGGATTATTGGGGTCTGGTGTCCAACCGGAACCGAAGGCCGCCCCCCCGGCGTCGGACTGGTTGCCGTACCAGCCGACTTTCCAGGTGTAGGTGCCCGGCGTTGCCGGTGCGGCTGCGCTCAGCGTGGCGGGATAGGTGGCCGAACTGCCCATGCCGCTGTCATTGCCGGTGGACCTTGCCAACTCGACGCTGTTCTGGTCATAAAGCACGGCCCGGAACCAGCCGCTGCGGTAGCCGCCGGTAATGGTGACCGTTACCAACTCCCCCGGGGCGTAGGAACTCTTGTTGGTTGTGCCCGCCACATTGATGGAGCTCTTGGCGCTGCTCGGGTGGGTGCCGTGGGCATGACAGCCGTTGCAGGTGGCAACGACCGGTGAGGCATGGCAACCGGAACACCCTTGACCGGTGAAGTAACTGGATTGAGCCCATGCCTCGAAACCCCACAGGTGGGTCACAACCACTGCTGCAAAGAAACAGAGCGCGGCAACTTTTCCGACAAGCTTCATAATCATCTCCTTCCTGACATGCAGCGATCACGCTGCGGACACGTAGAGAGCCCTGAACCAATGACGCTCAGGAGCAAAAAATGGCCGGGTTGCACAAAGAAACACATTCTTTGGCAACCCGGCCATCTTCCCGGATGAAGATCCGTGGCTTTCCGTCCCCTCCTCACGAAGGGTTAGGCTTTATCGGCATATTTTTCAGGTCGGCGCGTATGGGGCATCACACCAGCGATGCTGTTTTTTGCCGCTGTGGTGTCGGACGTGACACGATTGGGACAAGGCAATGATTACTTTTAAGCACCATGTGTGCCACGGGATCTGAAAAAAATTGTGCAGTTATTTCAATTTGATATGCTTTTGCTGGGCTGTCGGGGATGCGTTCGAATATGCAACAAATAAGGCTGCGATCATTGGGGGGGAATGGGGCGGAGGGCCTGCAGCAAGGCTTGCAGCGGGGTAAAACGAATTTTGCTTATGCAACAAATATGGCACGTTCTTGCCCCATCATCCATGGGGCGCCAGCGACACCGCAAGCGGCAACGGCTCCACGGGCGTCCCAGGCTAGCCGTGCGGGTTCCCGGTGTTGTTTGCAGGCACGCCAAACGCCTATTGTGGCTCCCCTCATTTCGTCGCCGGGGTAATGACAGATTTTTGTTGATTCCATTTTGGAAATATTGTAAGTTGAAATTAAGTTGACGGGAGGTCGTATGATCGACGAAAAACTGTCCAGGCAGGCAATGGAATTGACGGCGAAGATGACCCAACTGATCGATGCCTCGGTCGCGCCCGGAAAGGACCATCCCTTTCCGGACCTGGCGCTTACCCCGCGGGAGGTCAATATCCTGATTCTGCTGGGTAAGCGTGAGGAACTCATCATGACCGAACTGGCTGCCATGACCGACTCCCCTCTCAGTACCGCGACACGCGTCGTGGACCGGTTGGTGAAAAAGAATCTGGTCCAGAGAGAGCGTTCGGAGCGGGATCGCCGGATTGTGGTCATCCGTGCCAGCGAAGAGGGGAAGTTGTTCTACCGGAGCATGCAACAGCAACATTTGGCCGCCAGTTACAAGATGCTCCAGGCTCTCACCGAGGAGGAGCGAGAGGTGTATGTCGGGTTGGTGGGAAAGCTTGCCGCGGTGCTGCGCCGGTAGCGGTCTTTTTTTTTGCACAATATTTCCAAAAATCAATTATTGCTAAATGGTGAGTCATGAAAAACTATCTCAAATTCGCCGGGCCGACACTGGGTGCCCTCGCTCTGGCCGGTTGCGTCACCGTCGGCCCCGATTACCGCAAGCCGGACCTCGCGATGCCGGAAACGTGGTCCGTATCGGCCTCCAAAGAGAAGCTGACGGACCTCACGAAGTGGTGGTCCACCTTCAAGGACCCGGTCCTCGAAAAACTGGTCGATGCAGCTGAAAAGGACAACCCGACGCTCTCGAAGGCCGCGGCGGCCATCGAAAAAGCCCGTGCGAACCGCTCTTCAGTCGATTCGGGCTTTTTGCCGGAGCTTAGTGCCACGGCCAGCGGAAGCGGTGCCGGCTCCCTGAATAAGAGTGCCGGCACCTCCGGCAGCGTCGGCACGACCTATAGCGCAAGTGCCGGCTTGGATGCTTCGTGGGAGCTCGACATCGTGGGGAAGAACCGCCGCTCGTCCGAATCGGCGAACGACCTTGTCCAGGCGCGAGTCGCGGACTGGCATGACGCCAGGGTCTCGCTGGCTGCCGAGGTGGCAACGGCGTACGTCGATTATCGGGCATGCCGGCTGAAGGAAATGTATTACGCGGAGCAGGCCGACTCCCAGGAAAAGACCGGCAGGCTTACCAACCTTTCCGCCAATGCCGGTTTTACGGCTCCGGCGGACGCGAGACTGGCCGAGGCGTCGGCCGCTTCGACCCGCTCGACGGCCCTGGCGCAGAAAACGGAATGCCAGGTCCTGGTAACGTCCCTGGTCGCCCTTACCGGACTGACGGACGCCGCGCTGCGGCAGCACCTCGGGGGCGCCGCAGCGAGCTTGCCCAAGCCCGAAGAGCTCCGTGTGACATCGGTCCCCGCGGACCTTTTGCGCCAGCGGCCGGATATCGTCTCCGCGGAACGGACCCTCGCCTCCACCAACGCCCTGATCGGGGTGGCCGAGGCCGGCCGCTACCCCAGTCTGAGCCTTTCCGGCTCCGTCAGCCTCTCGGCCACGAGCGGTACGGCCATGAGCGCGCCCTGGTCGTTCGGCCCAACGTTGAACCTTCCGCTCTTCAACGGCGGCAAGACGGAGGCCTCTATCAAGAGCGCCAGATCGGACTATGACTCGGCTCTGGCGGATTACCAGCAGACCGTCCGTACTGCCGTAAAGGAGGTCGAACAGGCCCTGACGCGTCTTGACAGCATGGCCAAAAGGGAGGACCAGGCCCGCATCAGCGCCGAGGGGTATCGTGCCTATTTGTCGGCCACCGAACAGAACTGGCGCGTCGGGCGCAGCAGCCTCCTGGATCTGGAAACGGCGCGTCGCTCAAGCATCAGTGCGGATATAACCTTGCTCGAACTACAGCAAAGCCGGCTGGAATACTGGATCGCGCTTTATAAGGCGGTCGGCGGAGGCTGGAAAGAAAACGATGGAGGAGCCAAGTGAAATTGAACGTGAAGAAGATGGCCATTTTCATTGCAGCCACCCTTGCCGCAGGCGGTATCGCCTTGGGCTTGAGGAGTCCCTCGCCCTCCACAAAGGCACAGACCAAGGTTGCCAAGTCGGTCCTGAGCGTGGCCTCCACCCGGCCGGTGCACAAGCAGTGGCCGATAGAACTCTCCGCCAGCGGCAGCGTCGTGGCGTGGCAGGAGGCGCTGATCAGTGCCGAGACCGGCGGGTTGCGCATCACCGCGCTTCGCGTGGATGTGGGCGACCATGTCAGGCGCGGGCAAATACTGGCCGAATTGTCCCAGGCCTCCGTTCAGGCGGATGTGCGCCGCTACGAGGCCGCGCTCTCTTCGGCGCGGGCGAGCCTGGCGCAGGCGAAAGCCAACGCCGACCGGGCGCGTCTTGTGAAGGGAAGCGGCGCCATCTCCGAGCAGCAGGTCAATGAATACCTGGCCACGGAGAAGACCGCCAAGGCGAGCGTCGAGGTGGCCGAGGCCCAACTCGCGGCGCAGAAGGTTACCCTGTCCCAGACCCATATCGTTGCGGTGGACGACGGCACCATCACCTCGCGAAGCGCGGTACTCGGCCAAGTCGTCAGCGTCGGCACCGAACTGTTCCGGCTGCATCGCCAGGACCGGCTGGAATGGCAGGCCGAGGTGGACGCGAAACAGCTCTTGGCCGTTAAAGCCGGCGCAACGGCCGAAGTAACCCTTCCCTCCGGCCAGAATCTCCGGGGGACGGTCCGGGTGGCCGCTCCGACCCTTTCCACCACTACCAGCCGGGCGAATGTCTTTGTCGGCCTGCCGGTCCAGAGCGGCGCCAAAGCCGGCATGTTCGCCAGCGGCCGCATCATGGCAGGCGACAAAGGCGTTCTTGCCGTACCGGAATCGGCCCTGGTGCAGCGCGACGGCCGGAACTACCTCTTCGAAATCGGCGTCGGCAACAAGGTGATTCGGCGCATAGTGGCAACGGGGACACATCGTGACGGCCTGGTCGAGATCACAAGCGGTATCGGTGCCGCGGCCGTCCTGGTGGCCTCGGGGGGAGGATTCCTTTCCGATGGCGATCTCGTCACGGTAACAAAGGAGTAACAACATGAACTTTTCCGCCTGGGCCATTCGCAATCCTGTCCCGTCCCTGCTTCTTTTCATACTGCTGACCATCTCCGGGATCTACGGGCTGGATAAGTTGGGCATCCAGAACTTCCCCGACATGGACCTCCCCACCATCAAGATCAGTGCAACACTGGAGGGGGCCGCGCCGGCCCAGCTCGAAACCGAAGTCGCGAGAAAGATCGAGGACAAGCTCACCTCACTGACAAAGCTCGACCACATCACCACTACCATCACCGACGGTTCGGTCGCCATCTCGGTCTCGTTCGAGATCGACAAGAACACCGAAGAGGCCCTGAATGAGGTCCGAAATGCCGTCGATTCGGCCAAAGCCGACCTGCCGGCGAGCATGAACAGCCCGACCGTCTCCAAGGTCACCGACGCCGGCAGCGCCATCCTCACCTATACCGTCGAATCGGGCAATATGAGCGAGGAGGAGCTGTCCTGGTTCGTGGACAACGACGTGGCAAAAACGCTGCTGTCGGTGAAGGGGGTCAATACGGTCTCACGGCTGGGGGGCGTAAGCCGTGAGGTGCATGTGGATCTCGACCCGGCCGTGATGGGCGGGATGGGGGTGACCCTTGCCGATGTCTCGTCACAGCTCAATGCCGTCCAGCAGGACGCTTCGGGGGGGCGGGGCGAAGTCGGAAAGTCGATCCAGTCGCTTCGGACCTTGGGGGCGGTGCATACGGCCGATGAGGTGGCCGCGCTGACGATCCCCCTGAGCGACGGCCGGCGCATCAGGCTCGACCAGATCGCCAAGGTGACCGACAGTTATGCGGAGCGGAGCACGCTCGCCTATGTGGACGGCAAACGGGTGATCGGCTTTCAGCTCACCCGCTCGAAGGGGTTCTCGGACGTCGGCGTTGCGGATGGGGTGCGCGAGGCGGTGGCAAAATTCTCCGCCGCCCATCCCCAGGTGAAGATCCACGAGGCCAGCAACAGCGTGGCATCGATCAAGGAGAACTACCACGGTTCCATGCACCTGCTTCTGGAAGGGGCCCTCCTCGCCGTTATCGTGGTGTGGCTCTTCCTGCGCGACTGGCGGGCGACGGTGATCTCGGCCACGGCGCTCCCCCTTTCGATCATCCCGACCTTCATAGTGATGAAATTCTTTGATTTCAGCCTCAATACCATAACACTCTTGGCGCTTTCGCTGGTGATCGGCATCCTGGTCGACGACGCCATCGTGGAGGTGGAGAACATCGCACGGCACCTGCGCATGGGCAAAAGCCCCTACCAGGCTGCGATGGAGGCCGCCGACGAGATCGGCCTCGCCGTGATCTCCACGACGCTGACGCTGGTGGCGGTATTTCTGCCGACCGCCTTCATGGGAGGGATTCCCGGCAAGGTCTTCAAACAGTTCGGCATTACGGCCGCGACGGCGGTGCTCGCCTCGCTGCTGGTGGCGAGGCTTTTGACCCCCATGATGTCGGCCTATTTCATGAAGGAAACGGGGCACGCCGAGTCGGATTCCGCGCTTATGACGCGCTACCTCGGGTGGTTGCGCGCCTGTCTTGCCAACCGCCGCCGAACGGCCATAGCGGCGCTTCTGTTCCTGGTGGGCTCTCTGGCGCTGATCCCGTTCATTTCCACCGGCTTCATGCCGGCGCAGGACGATGGCCAAACCAAGGTCACCCTCACCCTGGCTCCAGGAAGCTCGCTTGACGACACCGCCCGGCTTGCCCTGCGGGCCAGCACGCTGATCAAACAGCTGCCGGACGTCACCCAGGTCTTCGCTTCAGTCGGCACCGCAAGTTCGGGCGGTGGTATGGATACCTCCACAAGTACCGAGGTCAATTCGGCAACCCTCACCGTCGACATGAAGCCGCGCAAGGAAAGACACAAACAGGTCGTGGTGGAAGAGCAGATTCGCGACGCCCTGCGCGTGCTCCCGGGGGCGCGGGTCACCATCGGCCGCGGGAACAGTGGTGAAAAACTGGAGGTGACCCTCGCCAGCGACGACTCACAGGTGCTGGAGAGTGCGGCGGCCTCGCTGGAACGCGATATGCGCACCCTGAAAGGGGTGGGAAGCGTCACCTCCGGCCAGGCCCTGCAGCGCCCCGAGATCCAGATCCGGCCCGATTATGCCCGGGCCTCCCAGTTGGGCGTCACCGTCGAAGCATTAGGTGATGCGGTCCGGCTGGGTACCTACGGCGACTACTCCTCAAAGCTCAACAAGCTGAACCTGCCGCAGCGTCAGATAGCCGTCCGGGTGCGCCTCGATCCGGAAGTCCGCAACGATCTGGGCCGCATCGGCATGATCCGGGTGGCGGGGAGCAAGGGGCAGGCCACCCTTGCCTCGCTTGCCGACATCCGCATGGGGAGCGGCGCCTCCCAGATCGATCGGCTGGACCGCTACCGGAACATTACCATCTCCGTAGAGCTGAACGGCCGTTCCCTGGGGGAGGTCATGAACGAGGTGCGTCAGCTCCCGGCAATGAAGAACCTTCCCAAGGGGGTATCCACCGCCCAGCAGGGGGAACTGCAGCGCATGAGCGAGCTTTTCGGGAGCTTCGGCGTCGCCATGGCCGTCGGCATCCTCTGCATATATGTCGTGCTGGTGTTGTTGTTCCACGACTTTCTCCAGCCCGTGACCATCCTGGCCGCGCTGCCGCTCTCCCTGGGGGGGGCGCTGCTGGCGATCCTGGCAACCCGCAACAATTTCTCGATGCCTGCCGTCATCGGCCTTTTGATGCTGATGGGGATCGTTACCAAGAACTCCATCCTCCTGGTGGAGTATGCCATCGTTGCGCGGCGGCAGCATGGGATGAGCCGGTTTGAAGCGCTGGTGGACGCCTGTCACAAGCGTTCGCGCCCGATCCTCATGACCACCATCGCCATGGGCGCCGGCATGCTTCCTATCGCTCTCGGCCTGGGCGCAGACCCGAGTTTCCGCCAGCCGATGGCCATCCTCGTGATCGGCGGCCTGCTCACCTCGACATTGCTGAGCCTCTTGGTGATCCCCGTGGTTTTCACCTACATCGACGATCTTCTCCAGCTCTTCCGCCGCCGCTTGCTCTCCGCGCATCAGAAAGGGGCCGATTCGGGCGGCGTGGCAAAGGGGGAAGCACTACAGGGGGGAATCGATTGAAATTACGGAAAATGCACACGAAGGAACCGACATGGCTGAACATATTCTGATTGTGGAAGATGAGCTGAAACTGGTCGATATTTTGCGGGGCTATCTCCACATGGCCGGATTTGAAACCTCCAGTTTATGCGATGGCACCGAGGTCGTTCCCTGGGTAAAGTATAACGAACCGGACCTTATCCTTCTCGATGTGGTGCTCCCGGGGCGCGATGGCTTGGATATCTGCAAGGAAATCAGGATATTTTCCCCTGTGCCGATTATCATGATGTCCGCCCGCATCGATGAAATCGACCGGCTGCTCGGGCTCGAACTTGGCGCCGACGACTATGTGTGCAAGCCCTTCAGCCCTCGGGAGGTCGTCGCCAGGGTCAAGGCGGTCCTGCGCCGTATGGGCGATGAACAGGCTACACGAATTGCCGGGCTGACCCTTGATGAATCGCGCTATCGGGCCACGCTTGCCGAGCGCGAACTGGACCTGACTGCGGTTGAGTTCAAGCTGCTGCAGTTGCTGGCAACCAAGCCGGGACGTATCTACAGCCGGCAGCAGCTCATGGAAAAGATTTATCCCGACCGCCGTGTCGTCAGCAACCGCACCATAGACAGCCACATCAAAAAGCTGCGGAAGAAGATGGCGAATGTAAAGCCCGAACAGGAGTTCATTCATTCCGTGTATGGTGCCGGCTACAAGTTCGAGGTCGCTTGATTGTGCCGCTGCCCGGTGCATACGGGGAAAGGCGGGACTCTGTGGCAACGGCTCTCATGCCGTTTTGATTGCCCGGCCATGGCACCGGGACGCAAAAAGGCCGCATACAGGATGTATGCGGCCTTTTTGCGTTTTCCTTTAGGAGGAAAAAGAATTACTTCGCAGCCGGAGCAGCAGCGTCAGCGGCCGGAGCAGCTTCTTTTTTCTCAGCTTTTTTGGCTTTTTTAGCTTTTTTGGCTTTTTTAGCCGGTTTTTTCACTTCTTTTTTCTCAGCAGCCGGAGCAGCGGCGTCGGCAGCCGGAGCAGCAGCGTCAGCAGCGAAAACAACAGCCGAGAAGGACAGAGCAACGATAGCGGCAACGATGGTGGAGAGAACTTTTTTCATTTGTACTACCTCCGAAGAAATTTAAAAGCTTGTCCATGAAAATAGCATAAGTGGTGCCAACTATGGTTTTTTTGTGAATATCGATAGTAATCAGCGGGTTGCGCCGGACGCCGTGGTGCGGCCCGAGAAACTCTATACCCGATATGAGGTAGTGTCCGCCGCAAATAAGTATGAACTTCCGGTTGGAGCTTTGCCGTCATCCCCTCGGATGGGCTCCGTACGGCACGGGGCGAAGATGCCCGGCACCCATCCGCTTGACCGGAGGGTGCCGCCTGGCGTACCATTTTACCCTGAGACCGCCTCGGAAAGGAGCACCCAGCAGTGCCCGAACAAGAGCCTTTGAACGATGTTACGCTCCATAAGGACAGTTCCGGCGCCTGGCGTCGCGCGCAGAGGTGGCGCGACCTGAGGGGGTGGCATCGTCTCTGGCTGGTGACGGGGGCACTCTACCTGCTCCTGCTTGCCGCCGCCGGCTGGCTGCTCATGCCGGAGCGCCGCCAAGTGGACAAGGCCATGGTGTTCGCCGTTACGGAAGAGGTGCGCCGCTACGACGGCCTCGCCTTTGTGGGGGATTCCCCGGAGGGGGTATTCGAAACGGCCCGCGCCCAGGGGTACGGCCCGTGGATCGCCCATGTGCGCACGACTTACCGGATCGGCAGGGAGGGGGACCAGGGCTTTGACAGGATAGAGCGGGAGTACCGCCGGGCCGTGGCCGCCCTGGGCTGGAGGCGCCTGAAGCTTACGGGCTGGCTCCTTGCGGGCTGGGTCGCGCCCATGGGGCTCCTCTACGTCATGGGCAGCCTGGTGGCCTGGATCAGGCAGGGGCGGCCATGACCGCAGCCAAAGACGGGCTCCGTCCCGATGCCATCGAATGCCGGGGCATGGTGATCCCGTTCCGGTACTGCCATGCCCGGCGCAGGACCCTGGGGATGACGGTCAGGCCGGACAAGTCGGTGATCGTCAGGGCTCCGCTGCGGGCCTCCCTCGGGGAGATCCGGGACTTCGTCTCCCGGCGGGCGGCGTGGATCGCCAAGGTGTGGCGGGAGTTCGACGCCATGCCGCCCAAGCCTCCCCGAACCTACGAAAGCGGCACGGTTTTCCGGTTCCTGGGGAGAGAATATGGGCTGACCCCGGAGCGCGGGGCGACGGAATCGGCAGGGCTCAGGGGGGACGCGCTGGTGGTGGCCGCCCCGGACGAGCCGGACCCTCGGACGGCGCGCCGGCTCGTGGACGCGTGGTACCGCGATCAGGCGGCGGTCATCTTCCGGGAACGGGCAATCCTGTGCCATCGGAGGCTGGCGGCGGAAGGCATTCCCCTCCCCGCCATCGTGATCCGCCCCATGAAGAGCCGCTGGGGAAGCTACTCGTACCGCACCGGCCGGATGACGCTCAACCTCCACCTCATCGAAGCGCCCCCAGCCTGCCTCGACTACGTGATCATCCACGAGCTGTGCCACATCCGGGAACGGCACCACGGGCCCGGCTTCTGGAGGCTGGTCGAACGTTACGTGCCGGACCACGCCGCGCTGCGCAGGCTGCTCAACGCCCTCGTATAATGCCGGTCCCTGGAGCGCCTCTCCTCCGTATACCCGGGGACACGCCGCCCGCATTGACATATGGCACGGCAGTGATTACCCTTTCTCCATACATACCTCGGGTACAAAGGAGTCATGATGAAAAATAGATATCTTCCGGTGGTGGTTTTCAGCCTGCTGGCCCTGCTGGCAGGCACAACCCTCGTCGCCGTCAACGCGGAGGCCCGGGCCGGCGGCGGCAAGTCCCTCGGCAGCCGCGGGTCGCGCAGCTATTCCCAGCCGGTGTCCCCCTCTTCCCAGCCCCGTCCCAGCCAGCAGGCTGCACCCCAGCCGTTCTCGCCGTCGCCCTACCAGGCCCCCCAGCCCGCCGGCGGCGGTTTCCTGCGCAGCATGGCCGGTGGCCTCGTGGGTGGCATGCTGGGCGGCATGCTGTTCCGCAGCCTTGGCTTCGGCGGGATGGGAGGAGGTTTCGGCGGCGGGATCGGACTGTTCGAGATCATCCTCATCGCCGGCATCATTTACCTGGTCTACCGGATCGTGAAGGGAAGGCGTAATGAAGCCGCTCCCTACCAGAGCCCCTCCGCCATGGGGGGATATGGGGAGCCCGAGGCGCCCCGTCCCATCCAGCCGGCCTACGCCGATACCGCCGGCGACCTGGCGGCGGGCCTTTCCCACATCAGGCAGATGGACCCCGGTTTCGATGAACAGCGCTTTGCCGATACGGCCATGGACATCTTTTTCAAGATCCAGGGCGCCTGGATGAACCGGGACCTGAACGGCGTGGCCCCGCTATTGACCCCGGATATGCGGCGGATCTTTCAGGAGGATATCGACCGGCTGCTGCGCGAGCACCGGGTGAACCGGCTGGAGAATATCGCCGTGCGCAAGGTGGAGGCCTGCGAGGCGTGGCAGGAGTCGGGCCAGGACTACATCACGGCCCTGATCTACGCCAACCTGCTGGACTACACGACCGACGACACCAGCGGCCAGGTGGTGGAGGGGAGCAAGACCGATCCGGTAAAATTCGAGGAGTTCTGGACGTTTACCCGGCCGGTGGGCAATAACCCGTGGCAGCTTTCGGGGATCGATCAGAAATAATTCCGTTCGGAGCGTCACACAGGCAAACGGCCCGGCCAGTTCTCTCACTGGCCGGGCCGTTTGTGTTCATGGCTCTGTATGTTCCTGAATCCGGGATGCCGCTCGCTCCGCCGTTCAGGTCTCCCGAATCCGGGGTTTCGTTCAGACCACCCGGATGAAGAACTCGGGGCAGCCGGACCCGCAGTAGCCGCACAGCACGCAGGCCGCCTCGTCCACCACCGCCTTGCCCCCCACCAGCGACAGCGCCTTGCTGCCGCAGATTTCGAGACATTTGCCGCAGCCCTTGCAGAACTGCTCCATGATCAGCAGCCGGCGGCGCCGGCTCTCCAACCCGCGCCAGACCGCCTCGTCCATCGCCCCGTGCTCGAAGAAGGCGACGTTGGCGTCGATCTCCTGTTCGGACAGCATGCCGACGGCGATGCCGTGGACCCCTTCCAGGCCGGCCACAAAGGCCATGCTTTGCCGCGCCTCGGATATCAGGTTGCCCCCCGCCAGGGCCTTCATGGCATAGACCCCCTGGCCGGAACGGGCGCAGGCGGCGATGGCTTCGGCCATCTCGGCGGCGGTGCCGTCCAGGATGCCCATGCCGTTCTTGTTGATCAGGGGGTGGACCACCTCGATCTCCGGGTGGGAAGCGGCCCTGCGGAAGGCCGCGATGTAGTGGGAGGAGAATCCCACATGGGCGATCTTCCCCTCCTGCTTCATGGCGAGGAGTTCTTCCAGCACCTGGGCTCGCTCCGTGAAGGGGTCGGCCACCCGCGCGCCGTGGATATGCACGATGTCGAGCCGTTCCCGCCCCAGTTCCCGCAGGGCCTGCTCCACATGGGCCCGGGCGGTGGCCGCATCGGCGGCATGGGTTTTGGTCGCGATGGTCACCTCGCCCCGCCAGCCGTCGAGTCCCTCCCGGACATGGGGATAGGTCCCGTAGAGGGCGGCCGTGTCGAGCATGGTCACCCCCTGCTCAAGGGCGTGGCGGATGAGCCTCCCCCCGTCGCGGGGGGTAACGCCGGCCTGGAGGGGCCCCAGGGGGAGAGTGCCGTAAATGAGCGGGAAGATGCCGATGCCGGTGGCGCCCAGTTGTACCCGTTTCACGCCGGCTCCCGCCCCTCATCGCCGTTGATCGCCGCCCGCAGCAGGTTGCTCGGCTTGAAGGTGAGCACGCGCCGGGGATCGAGTATGATCGACTCTCCGGTCTGGGGGTTGCGGCCGCGGCGGGCGTTCTTCTGCTTGACCTCGAACTTGCCGAAGCCTGAGATCTTGACCTCCTGGCCGGTTTCCAGGGTGGCCTTGACGATGCTGAAAACCGATTCAACCAGATCGTAGGATTCCTTCTTGGCGAATCCGCACGTTCTGGATACGTTTTCCACGATGTCTGCTTTGGTCATGTTTGCCTCTCATCTAAGTAATATTTCAGAAACATACACTAAATGACTCAGTTATCGCAAGCCCGGCGAAAAAAATTTCGCAGCCGGGCGGACTTGACACCCGATGCGTCATGTTCTATGGTATTCATATGAATACCATAGGGGGTGCCATGGAGGAGTTGACCGGTCGCCAGCGCCAAGTATTGGATTTTATTGTTTCGCATATTGACGGCAGCGGCTACCCCCCCACCCAGCGGGAGATCGCCCGCCACCTGGGGGTCAGCGGAACACTGCCCGTGGCCAAGCACCTGGCGGCCCTGGAACGCAAGGGATGCCTCAGGCGGGACGAAGGCTCCCGGAGCATCGCCCTGAACAGGCCCACGGGGGGGACGCAACCGCTGCCCATCGTAGGAACGGTGCGGGCCGGCAACCTTTCCCCCGCCATCGAGGACATCCAGGGCTATTTTGCCGTTGACCGGAACGAAATCAAGGGCGCCGGCTGTTTCTTCCTCCGGGTCAGCGGCGATTCCATGATCACGGCCGGCATCTTCGACGGCGACCTGGCGCTGGTGCGTCCCCAGCCCACCGCCGAAAACAGGGATACCGTGGTGGCCATGGTGGACGGCGAGGCCACCCTGAAATGGTTTTACCGCGAGCAGGACCATATCCGCCTCCAGCCTGCCAATCCCAACATGAAGGCCATCATCCTCCGCCCCGGCGCCGGCGAGGTGAGCATCGTCGGCAAAGTCATCGGCATCTACCGCAGGATGGGGTGACCGGGATTCCCCGGCGCATCCCCAACAACACAAGACCATGGAACCAAGAATCATCCTCCACATCGACATGGACGCCTTCTTCGCCTCGGTGGAACAGCAGGCCAACGCCGACCTGCGGGGCAAGCCGGTGGCCGTCACCGGCGCCGGCCACCGCACCGTCGTGACCACCTCCTCCTACGAGGCCCGGGCCTTTGGCGTCAAAACCGGCATGGCGGTGTGGGAGGCGAAGCGCTGCTGCCCGCACCTGATCGTCGTCACCGGCAACAACCGGAACTACACCAGGATCTCTCGGGAGATCATGGGGATCATGCAGGATTATACCCCCGAGGTGGAGGTCTTCTCCATCGACGAGGCCTTCATGGATGTGACCCATTCCCTTTCGATCTTCGGGAGTGCGGAAAAGATCGCCGGCCAGATCAAGGCCCGCATCAGGGAGGCCTTCGGCATCACCTGCTCCATCGGCATCGCCCCCAACAAACTGCTCGCCAAGCTGGCCAGCGACATGCACAAGCCGGACGGGTTGACGGCCATCGCTCCCGCGGACGTGCCGCGGGTCATGGAGCACCTGCCCATAGGGGCGTTGTGCGGCGTCGGCAAGAAGATGCGGCGCCATCTCAACCTGATGGGCATCGCTACCTGCGGCCAGTTGGGGCGGTGCGACGAAGCCCGGCTGACGCGGAGGTTCGGGGTCGTCGGCAGCCATCTCAAACGGATGGGGCGGGGCCTGGACGACTCCCCGGTCGTCCCCTGCGGGGAAGAGGACGAGGTCAAGTCGGTCAGCCACAGCATGACCCTTGAGCGGGACATCGAGGCGCGGGACGATATCCTCCGTTTCCTGCTGCAGCTCTCCCACATGGTCGGCAGCCGGGCGCGCAGGTACAACGTGGCCGGCAAGACCGTCGGCCTGTACGTGCGCTACGCCGATTTTTTCACCAGCTTCGGCAGGCAGGCAACGCTGCCCGGCTACGTCAGCCTGAGCGACGATATCTACCGGGCTGTCCTGTCGATCCTGGACAGCGTGGAGCTTGAGCAGCCGGTAAGGTTGCTGGGGGTGCGGCTCACGAACCTGAAGCACCAGTCGGAGCAGTTGCCGCTGTTTGAGAACGAGCGCAAAAGGGTGGCGGCCGCCCGGGCGGTGGACGACCTCAACCGGCGCTTCGGCTCCCTGGTCGTTACCTTCGGCACCCTGCTCCCCGCCGGGGAATCGGGGGGCTCCCACGTCATCTCCCCGGCCTGGCGGCCAAGCGGGATCAGGAACGTGGAGGTGACCTGAGCGCCGCAGGCAGGAAAACGTTTTCTCCGGCGGTTGTCCCGTTGCGCAACCGGCAACCTTTGGTATCATAGTGTGGTGATGGCGAAAGCGCCAAGGTCATCAGCGACTATATCGCCGCCTATTACGGAACAGGGTCGTAGCCGGCGCCATTCGAAAGGAGAATGCCCCATGGACAGACGCACATTTCTGAAAGCAACGGCCATCGGCTCGATCGCCACCGGCATCGGTTCCACCCTGGCGGCGGCGGAACGCTATTTCCCCGCCAAGGTGGACCAGGCGCTTTTCGAGGGGATCAACCGGGCCAAGGACCCGGCCAGGAAGACCCCCCTGGAAAAATCCCATGCCCCGGCCATCTCGGCGCCCGCTTCGGTAAAGGCCGGCGAGCCGTTTACCGTTGAGGTCTCGGTCGGCGAAAACCTGCATGTCATGGGGCCGGCCCACTGGATCGAGTACATCGCGCTTGCCGTCGGCAACGAACCGGCCGGCCGCGTGGACCTCCAGCCCAGGGGATTTCTCAAGCCCAAGGTCACGTTCACGGTGGTCATCCCCAAGGAAGCGGCCCCGGCCGGCAAGGTCACCCTGGTTGCGTCGCAGCACTGCAACCTCCACGGGACCTGGGAGTCGGGCCTGGACATCTCGGTTGTCTGACGGACCGGCGCACGCAAGGGGGGAGCACGGGATGGAGAATGCGAGGAAACGCTTTGTTGCTCTGTTGGCGCTGCTGGGGGTGGCACTCCTGCACCCCTTCGCCGCCTCCGGTGGGGAGAGGCCCCTTGCCCGGGGCGAGGCGGCATTTCTGCAAAACTGCGGTGCCTGCCATGCCGATGGCGGCAATGAGGTCAACCCGGTAAAGACCCTCTCCCGGGCGGATCTGAGGCGGAACAACATCCTCACCCCCGACGATATCGTCAGGCTCATGAGGAACCCCGGCCCCGGCATGCTGAAATTCGACCCGGCCACCCTTCCGGACGAGGATGCCCGGGCTATTGCGGAGTATGTCCTGACCACCTTCAACAAATAGGCTCATCCTCCCCGCCTCTTGGCGGGGAAAGCCCCTGCCCGAAGTGGGTGTCCTGTGTGGTTCGCCGCACAGGGCGCTAGCGCCGGCCTCGGGCGGAAAACCCCCCGCTCCGGAAGGTTGTCCCCATCGCCCCGTCTCTCCTGAAGGATTCACCCGGGAACCTACTCTGGGGCATTGGTGTGCTGCTGAAGCTGTTTCCCCGGCCCGAATAGGCGGCTACGCTGTTGCCCCGAGAGGAACGGGATGGGGCGATGGAGGGGGCGTTACCCCGGTAGATGCTTCTCTGCTGGGTGATCGCCGTGCGGGGAGCCGCTGCCGGCGCATTGAACGCTCCGCGGCCCCGGTATGACGGCGTGCCGTACGTACCGCCCCCACGGGAAGCCGGGGCGCTGAACCTGCTGTTGGGCGCCAGGTGCGGGGTGCTGCCGTTGCCGCCCGTCCCCCGACCCCCCCGGGAGACCCCGGCAGGCGGCAGTCCGCTCCTTACCGGCCCACCGCTTGTCGCCGCCGGTCTGCCGCTGAATCGTGCCACCGGATCGATGCGCGTATAGCGCTGCCCGCCCATGTCGCGGTAGTGGTTCGAAACGAATACCCCCCGGCGCCCTGCGTAGGCGACCCGGTGGAAGTCGTTCAGGATATAGTAGCCGGGGAACCAGAAGCCGTAGCACCAGAACGGGTAGGGCACCCAGGCATACAGGTAGAGATAATCGTAGGGAGGGGAATAGTAGGTGACGATCGGCGGGCCTTCATTGTCGTAATAGTCATTGATGGTCGCCTCGCCGGGCGCGCTCGCGGTACCCGCATATCCGTTCGATCCCGCTCCCTCGGAAGCGGCTGTGGCCGACAGGCCCGCCTCTGCCATTGCGCCGTTCAATCGCTCCAGTGCGCTTTCGACACTCAGCCCGATCCTGCCCCCGGCAGCGGCATCCCGCACCGCTTTATAGATCTCTCCGCAGATATCCGGAGTCATGGGATAATCGGCGATCCAGCCGTTTTTGGGGCTGATGCCGCCTTCTGCCAGGCGGCTCTCCGCTTCCGCCTCGTTTTCCGCCGTGCCCATGCCTAAAACGGCCGCCATCCTGACGGCAAAATCGCCTTCCCGTACTACCTGCTGCCCTATGGGTGGAGCGGTTGCCCGGTCCGAATCTGCGTGGCCCGCCACCGGCACGAGCAACAGTCCGCAGG
Organism: Geobacter sp. FeAm09; assembly: GCF_008330225.1. NCBI lineage: Bacteria > Pseudomonadati > Thermodesulfobacteriota > Desulfuromonadia > Geobacterales > Geobacteraceae > Geobacter > Geobacter sp. FeAm09. Next base: position 4,027,153 of record NZ_CP042466.1, read on the forward strand.
CGGCCCCCATAAGCATCATTCTCAAGACCAGCCGTTTCATGGAACTCACTTCCTCTCCTCACGTGGGCATCCTCTGCATCACCCAGAGATAACGCCCCACCCTCCTTCATATAATTATAGACCTTTCCCCTGATCGTGGCGCATAAACATTTGCCCGCCCCGCCGCACCTTGACAACCACTCCAGGCGGTTGTTTACTTGTCACAAGAATCGGTTATCCGGAACATCCCGTAACGGAGAGGGGCGCCGGAAGAGAGGAGGACGTCATGTCAGCCATACCCGCCTATACACCGCCGGATTTCAGCCGGCCCGACCTGGCCGCTGCGCCGGCGGTGCGCACTGAACCCGCTCCGGCCGACGGGGTGCTGCCCCGCGGTTTCCACGCCACTTCCAACCACCCCGAATATCTCCATCTGGGGGGCGGGGATTGGCTGCTCGCCCGGGAAAGCCGCATGGATGCCGCCATGGTCCTGCGGGGCAGGGAGGTGCAGGTCATGGAGCCCCGGCTGGTGAAGCGGGGCGACCCGGTGGTGACGGGCAGGAGCGAGGACGGCGAGGAGGGCGTCTATGTGCATTCGACAGGCTTTCCGTCGTCCGAGGCCGTTGCCGGCAAGTTCGCCTTCCGTACCCGCGGCACCAGGGAAACGCCCTTTTCCCGTTCCTACGACGAACTCTACTCGGTGCTGCGGCATGACCGTGCGCACGGCCACATCGTGTGGGTGCTCGGCCCGGCGGTGGCCTTCGACAAGGACAGCCGCGACGCGATGGAATTCATGGTCGAGCACGGCTACTGCCATGCCCTGCTGGCCGGCAACGCCCTGGCCACCCACGACCTGGAGGCCGCCCGTTTCCGCACCGGCCTCGGCCAGGATATCTATACCCAGGTGTTGCAGCCCCACGGCCATTACAACCACCTGGACATCATCAACGAGGTGCGCCTGTGCGGTTCGATCCCCCGGGCCATTCGGGAGCTGGGGTTGTCCGACGGCATCATCCCCGCCTGCGAGCGGCGGGGAGTCCCCTATGTGCTGGCCGGCTCCATCAGGGATGACGGGCCGCTGCCCGGCGTCATCTCCGATGTCTACCTGGCCCAGGATGCCATGCGGGCCCATGCCCGCCGGGCGACGACGGTGATCGCCCTTGCGACCCAGCTCCATACCATCGCCTTCGGCAACATGGTTCCCGGCTACCACGTCACCGCGGAGGACGTGGTGCGCCCGGTCTTCTTCTATGTGGTCGACATGACGGAGTTCAGCACCGACAAACTGGCCAACCGGGGGTCACAGCAGGCGGTTGCCATCCTGACCAATGCCCAGGATTTCATGGTCAATCTGTGGCACAACTTGAAATGAACGGGAACGGCGGCCGCCGGGAGGAGACGCAATGAGCACGACCATTCAGATCATCGGTGTCCCGATCGACCTGGGCCAGACCCACCGCGGGGTTGACATGGGGCCGGGCGCCATGCGCTATGCCGGCCTGGCCTCCCGGTTGGCGGCACTGGGGTATCACATCCGGGACGCCGGCAACATCGCGGTCCCGATCCGGGAAACCCTGTCCGAGGAGCGGCAGCAGCACTACCTGCCCGCAATCCGCCAGGCCTGCCAGGCCGCCTACGAAGCCGGACGCCGGGCGGTGGAAGAGGGAGCGGTCCCCCTGTTCATCGGCGGAGACCATACCCTCGCCATCGGCTCCATCGGCGGAGTCACCCATACTGCGCCGGCAGGGCTGATCTGGATCGACGCCCACGCCGATTTCAATACCCCCGCAACGACCCTGACCGGGAATATCCACGGCATGACCCTGGCCGCGCTGTTGGGCGAGGGGTATCGGGAACTGGTCGATGTGGGCCGCCCCGGCCCCAAGCTGGAGCCGAGCGACGTGGTCATGATCGGCATCCGCGACCTGGACCCGGAAGAGCGGACGCGTCTGAGGGCGAGCGGCATCACGGTCTACACCATGCGCGACATCGACGAACGGGGGGTCGGCGCCGTTACCCGCGAGGCGCTGGAGCGCCTCGAACACCGGGAGCGGCTGCACGTCAGCCTCGATATGGACTGCCTCGATCCCCAGGTCGGCCCGGGCGTCGGCACCACCTCGCCGGGCGGCCTCAGCTACCGCGAGGCCCAGTTGCTGATGGAGGTGCTTGCCGACTCGGAACGGGTGTGCGCCCTGGACGTCGTGGAGATCAACCCTATCCTGGACCAGCGCAACCAGACCGCCGTCCTGGCGGTCGAACTGGCCGCATCGCTGTTCGGCAAGCGGATCCTCTGATCGAAAACAGCCCCACCGCGACCCCCTGTTATTCCAGCCGTGTCCCATCTCCTGGGTCATTTCAGCCCATGCGCCACACTTAAACAAATCCTGCTGATATGATATTATTTATATATAGAAAATAATCACGATAGAGGGGAAAGGGGATGATCGCATGTACGGCCTTCATGCCAGGTCCGCAGCCGGAACCAGGATCATTGGGGCAGGAGCAGAGGGTCGTTCCGCGGCGCACGAGGCACAACGGGTAAAAAGACGGAGGGTGTGGTACCTGCTGCTGGCGCTCCCCTACGTCGGCTTGCTCTGGCCATCGTGGTACACGCGGATAGAGCCGGTGTTGTGGGGTTTCCCGTTTTTCTACTGGTACCAGTTTCTGTGGGTGCCGATCAGCGCGGTCTTGACCGGCGTTGCCTATCTAGCCGCGCGAAGGAGGTAGCGTCATGATCAACTGGACTGCGCTGACGGTTTTCACGTTTTTTTTCATGCTCGTAACGGTGGTCGGGTTTGTGGCCGCACGGTGGCGGCGGGGCAACCTGAATCTGCTCGACGAATGGGGGCTGGCGGGGCGGCGATTCGGGACCTTCGTCACCTGGTTCGTGGTGGGCGGCGATTTTTACACCGCCTATACGGTAATCGCGGTGCCGGCGCTGGTGTTCGGCGTCGGCGCGGCAGGCTTTTTCGCCCTCCCCTATACGATCATCGTCTATCCCTTTGTCTTTCTCACCATGCCGCGCCTGTGGGCGGTGGCCAAACAGCACGGATTCATCACGCCGGCCGATTTCGTCCGGGGACGGTACGGGTCGAGCGGGCTGGCACTGGCGGTGGCCGTCACCGGCATGCTTGCCACCATGCCCTATATTGCGCTGCAATTGGTGGGCCTCCAGGTGGTGATCAGGGCGATGGGCATCATGGGGACCGGCCTGATGCGCGAGTTGCCGCTCATCATCGCTTTCACGATCCTGGCGCTTTATACTTACACCAGCGGCTTGCGCGCACCGGCGCTCATCGCATTCGTCAAGGATGTGATGATCTACATCATGGTCATCGTCGCCGTAACGGCAATACCAACGGTGCTGGGCGGATACGGGGAGGTCTTCCGGGCGGCGGGCGAAGCGCTGGCCGCTAAAAAACCTCCGGGGTATCTCATTCTGCCGCCTGCCGGTTTCAGCCCCTATGCGACGCTGGCATTCGGTTCGGCACTGGCCGCCTTTGTCTACCCCCACACCGTGACCAGCATTCTCAGTTCCTCCAGCGGCCACGTGATCAAGCGCAACGCCGTGCTGCTGCCGGCCTATACGTTCCTGCTCGGCCTGATCGCGCTCCTCGGCCTGATGGCGCTGGCCGCCGGCGTGAAACCGGTGACACCGAACGATGCGGTGCCGCAACTGTTCCTTAAAATTTTCCCCTCCTGGTTTACGGGCTTCTGCTTCGCGGCCATCGCCATCGGCGCCCTGGTGCCGGCGGCGATCATGTCCATCGCCGCGGCCAACACGTTCACACGCAATGTCTACCGGGAATACATCAACCCGGACTGCAGCCTGCAACAGGAGGCCCAGATGGCGAAAATCGTATCCCTGGTGGTGAAGGTCGGCGCGCTGGCGTTCATCATTTTCCTGCCGCTTCAGTACGCCATCCTGCTGCAACTGCTGGGAGGAATATGGATTCTCGAGACGTTTCCGGCGATCATCTTCGGCCTGTTCACCCGCTGGCTGCACCATCGCGCCCTGCTGGCGGGCTGGGCCACGGGCATGATTACGGGGACGGCCATGGTGGCCGCTTCCGGCTTCAAATCATCGATCTATACGATACATGTCGGCACTCTGGCGATCTCCGCCTATGCCGGCGTCTTTGCCCTGGCGCTCAACCTGCTGGTTTCGGTCGCTCTGACGCCGCTCTGCGACGCCTTTGGCATGAAACGCCTGGATGACACAACCAGGCCGGAGGACTACGATGAGGATGCGGCTGAGGTGTTCGCAATGAATTCCGGAAGACCGGCGCATTAAACGGCCCTTCGTTTCGGCCGTTGGCCAGGGATGCAGCCAGGTAACGGCTTTGCAAAGGCTATGGCGCCGTGATTCCCGGGGCTCCATCGGCGCGGTTGACGCCGTCGGCAGGTTATGCTTTAATCATAGCGTGGAGACAGACGCCTATATCGCCCTTGGCTCAAATATGGGGGACCGCGAGCTCAACCTGCTGCGGGCGGTGGCCGAGGTCGGCAAACTACCCGGCTGCCGGGTTACAGGTCTGTCCGCGTTCTATGAGACATCCCCCGTCGGGGGCATTGACCAGCCTTCTTTCTACAATGGTGTCCTCAGGCTTGCTACCGAACTCCCCCCCGCGAACTGTTGGAACGACTGCTGCACATCGAAAGCGAGGTCTTTGGCCGGGTACGGACCGTCCCGTGGGGACCGCGGCCCATGGACCTGGACCTGTTGCTCTACGGTTCAATGATCGTGGAGGAGGAAGGGCTGATCGTCCCGCACCCGCGCATGGCGGAGCGGCGTTTCGTGTTGGAACCGCTCTGCGACCTGGCTCCGGGGCTGGTACATCCGCTCCTGGGGCAGACCGTTGCCCACCTGCTGAAAACGCTGCGCTCCGATGAGACCGTAGCGAAATTATAATCGGAGAGAATAACGTGATCAGACTATTGATGTGGGGACTTCTGATCTATATCGGCTACCGTGTCGTCGTGGCACTGACAAAAGGGAAAAAAACGGAGATCAAGACATCGGGAAAGCGGGATGCGGCGGCGACCCACCGCGACCCGGTCTGCGGCGTCTACGTTTCCGAGGAAGACGCAGTGGTGGGCAGGCTCGAGGGAGAGCGCCACTATTTCTGCTCCATGAACTGCCTGGAAAAATTCCGCGAACAGCTTGACCATAAACCATCATAAACGGAGGAACACATGAAGTTTTTCATCGACACAGCCGACGTCAAGGAGATCCGCGCGGCCCATGAACTGGGGTTGGTGGACGGCGTTACCACCAACCCTTCCCTGATCGCCAAGTCGGGGCGCAAGTTCAAGGATGTCATCAAGGAGATCGTCTCCATCGTGGACGGCCCGATCTCGGCCGAGGTCATCTCCCTGGACGCCCCCGGCATGATCAAGGAAGCCAAGGAACTGGTCAAGATCCACAAGAACATCGTGGTCAAGGTGCCCATGACGCCGGAAGGGCTCAAGGCCACCAAGGCCCTGTCGGAAAAGGGGATCAAGACCAACGTGACCCTGATCTTCACCCCCCTGCAGGCGCTCCTGGCCGCCAAGGCCGGCGCCACCTACGTCTCCCCCTTCGTCGGCCGGCTGGACGACATCTCCCAGGACGGCATGGGGATCATCGAAGAGATCCGCACCATCTTCGACAACTACGGCTACACCGCCGAGATCATCGTGGCCAGCGTGCGCAACCCGATCCATGTCCTCAATTCGGCCCTGATCGGCGCCGATATCGCCACGATCCCCTACTCGGTCATCATGCAGCTTGCCAAGCACCCCCTGACCGATGCCGGCATCAAGAAGTTCCTGGCCGACTGGGAAAGCGTGCCCAAGTAAAGAAGGCCCATCGTGGCCACGGGGTCACGGAGGCGCAAAGAAAACCGGGAGCACGATGCGGTGACCGGTTTTTTCTCCGTGGCCCTGTGGCAGATCGTTGCCCCTGATTGCTTCGGTGATTAATATATGCAAATCCTGGTGTAGGGGCGCATTGCATGCGCCCTGATTGGGCGAACAGCAGTTCGCCCCTACGATTCAGATATTTAACCACCGAAACGGTATCTTCTCCCGGAGTTCCCGTGAAGCCTTCCCTTCCCAAACTTTCCATCCTCTTCTCCGCCTCCGAGGCCGCACCCTTTGCCAAGGAGGGGGGGCTGGGGGATGTGGTCGGCGCCCTGCCCAAGTACCTGTCGCGCATGGGGCACGATGTGCGCGTGGTCATCCCGCGCTACTATGCCGTCAACCGGGAGAAGTACGGCCTCAAGCAGCTGCCGGGGACGCTGGTGGTGCCCATGGGCATCATCGGCCGCATGTACTGCGGCGTCTACGAGGGCAAGCTGCCGGGGAGCGAGGTCCCGGTCTATTTCCTGGAGCACGAGCAGTTCTACGGCCGCTCCGGGCTCTACCAGCAGGACGGCCGGGGGTATCAGGACAACGACAACCGCTTCGTCTTCCTCTCCAAGGCCTCCCTGGAACTGTGCAAGATGCTCGACTGGGCGCCGGACGTGATCCATGCCCACGACTGGCACACCGGCGCCATTCCCCTCCTGCTCAACACCTCCTACCTGCACGACCGCTACGTGGGCAACGCCGCCTCGCTCCTCTCCATCCACAACATGCAGCACCAGGGCAACTACTATCCCGGCCTGATGGAGGTGCTCGGCGTCGGCTGGAAACACTTCAATTACCTGGAACTGGAAAAGGACGATCAGGTCAACCTGCTCAAGGGGGGGATCTACCACGCCACGCTCCTTTCCACGGTCAGCGAGGGATATGCCCGGGAGATCCAGACGGCGGAGTACGGCTGGGGGCTGGAGGGGGTGGTGCGGGAGCGGGCGGCCGACCTGTACGGCATCCTGAACGGCGTGGATTACGAGGAGTGGGACCCGGCCACCGACCACTGCATCGCCGCCACCTATACGGCCCGGACCGTGAAAAAGGGGAAGGCCGCCTGCAAGCGCGACCTGCAAGAGCGCATGGGGCTGCCCCTGCGTGCAGACGTGCCGCTGTTCGGCGTGGTCTCCCGCATGGTCAGGCAGAAGGGGACCGACCTGATCGCCGAGGCCATCCACCGCATCCTGGAGATGGATGTGCAGTTCGTCATGGTCGGCAACGGCGAGCCGTGGGCACACTTCTTTTTCGGCGACGTGGCCGCCGCCCATCCGGACAAGTTCGCCTGTTACATCGGCTACAGCGAGGAGTTGGCCCACAAGGTGGAGGCAGGGGCCGATTTCTTCGTCATGCCTTCGTCGTTCGAGCCGTGCGGCCTCAACCAGATGTACTCCCTGGCCTACGGCACCCCGCCCGTGGTGCGCGCCACCGGCGGCCTGGAGGACAGCGTGGAGAATTTCGACGAAGAGGCCCTGGCCGGCGACGGCTTCAAGTTCCACCACCATACCGCCGCTGCGCTCTTCGACACCATCGGCTGGGCGACCTGGACCTTCTTCAACAATCCCGCGGGGCTGGCGGCCCTCAGGAAAAACGGCATGAAGAAACGCTTCACCTGGGAGGCCGCGGCACTCAGGTACGACAAGCTCTATCGCCTGGCCGTCCGCCGGCGCCGCGGCGAGGAATACTTTCGCAATCGTTTCGGCGATTAGCAGGCTGTTGACCATAGTTGAACAACTCGGGTTGTTCAACTATGGTCAGATCGTCGCACCCGCTCGACAAGCCCTGAGGATACGTAGCCGGCCTTCGCCGCACGAAAGGGCGTTCGAGGACGAAGGCCCGATGGCTGTTTTTCAACAACCTACTTAGAGGTCCTGCCATGGCATCCGACCAGTACGACGTCGTCATCATCGGCACCGGCCCTGCAGCCCTCGGGGCCGCATTCCACCTCACCGACAAACTCCCCTCCCTCGCCATCCTGATGATCGACAAGGAAGCGGTCTGCTCCGGCGGCCTCCTGAACGACTGCAAGCAGAACTACTCCTATCCCATCGGCTTTGCCCAAGAGTACTGGACCAGGGAAGAGGCCGAACGGCTGCTGCCGCTCGTGGAGGAAAAGCTTCGGCCGGCCTTCAAGGAGCGGCACAACCTGGAGACCTACCGCCGGCGCGCCGAACGGATCGGGGTGACCCTCTACGACATCCGCCAGGCCCACGTGGGCACCGACCAAAGCACGTTTCTGATCCGGCGCCTGATGGCCGAACTCGCCGGCCGCGGGGTCCGCATCCTGCTGAAGCGCGAGGTGACCGACGTGCGGGAGTCGGGCGGCGGGGCGGAGCTGACCATCGACGGTGCGGAGCGGGTCCGGGCGGGCGCGGTGATCATGGCGCCGGGCAGAAAGGGGTTCGGCTTTCTGCAGCGCATCATGGAGCAACTCGGCATCCCCTACATCGACAACATCGTGGATGTGGGCATCCGTGTCGAGACGCGGCTGGCCAACTACCCCATCGTCAGGGATTATTACGATCCCAAGTTCTACTTTCCCGAACGGGTGCGGACCTTCTGCACCAATTCGGGGCACGCCCGGGTGGTGCTGGAGCGCTATGAGGACTTCAGCCTCGTCAACGGCCACGCCCTGTCGGAGCAGAAGAGCGGCAACGACCTGGTCAATTTCGCCCTCCTGAAGACCATCGGGCTGAAGGACCCGGTCCGCAGCGGCCAGCAGATGGCCCTCTTTCTCGGCCGGCTGGCCCACGAGATCGGCGGCGGCCGGCCGCTCATGCAGCGGGTGGGGGACTTCAGGATGGGGAAGCGCTCCTCGGCCGAGACCTTCAACGACGACCTCTACTCCTTCCGCCCCACCTGCCCGGTAACCGCCGGCGACCTGGGGCTGGCGGTCCCGGCCAAGATCATGCGCCACCTCTGGGCGGCCCTGAAGAAGCTCGACACCATCGTCCCCGGGGTCCTGCACCCCAGCACCATCATGTACTACCCCGAGATCAAGATGTACGCCAACAAGCCCACCTTCATCGACGCCCACTTCCGGGTCAGCCCCCACCTCTCCATGATCGGGGACGGTGCCGGCACCTCCCGGGGCATCACCGGCGCCTGGGCCAGCGGGATCAGGGCGGCCGAGGGGATCGTGCAGGCGCGGGGGTGAGGCGGTTCACGGCGCCGCATGCCGCACGGCTTGGCGGGAGCCCTTGTGAATTGCGCCGGGATTGGGTATGGTGTCCGGAATTGCCCCATTAGGTTCAGCACTATTACCGGGCGTAAGGAGCGAACGACCATGAAACGGATGATTGCGGCGATTCTGGGCACGGCGGTTATCTGCCTCGGCGGCTGCGCCGCGAGCCTGCCCCCCCATGAGGAACTGAACCGGGCGGTGAAAAAGAGCCTCGAGGCCACCGGGTTCAACTATAGCGCGAAGAGCAGGATCACCGATCTCTCCCTGCCGAAACGGGATGCGGAAACCACGGCCTCGGGCGCCAGGGGCTTGAAATACCTGGGGGCGGGCCTCGATATCGTCCGGGGATTTTCCGTGAACATGGACGGCGCCGTCGATATGAAGGCCAAAAAATCGGAGGTGCTGTACGACCTGCATTACGACAGGGACAACGTGGAGGTCTCCATCAGGCTGCCCCTGCTGATGGATTACGGCACCCAGACGATCTACGTCGGCCCGTCGCTTCTGCATACGGTCCTTGATGCCGTCGCTCCCCACTCCCCTGATACCAGGGGCCGGCTCATAAAGATAAACATCGGCGAACTGCTCCAGGAGGGCGCGGCAAACACCCCGGAACTTGCAAAGCTGCTCGGCGGGGACCGTTTCAGCGCACAGAGCATGGACCGGTACAACGACGTGTTCAAGGCCGTGCTCATGGCGGCCGTCACCAGGCTGGACGACTCCAACTGCAGCGACCAGCCGCTTACCGAGCGGGACGGGAAAGCCGGCGTGGCGCGGCGTATCCGGGTAACGTTGGGACATAGGGATGCCGTTGCCCTGGCTGTGGACATTATCGACGGCGTGGCCCAGGCCCTCTTTCGGGAGGGGGTCATCAACGAGCAAGAGCGTGCGCGACTGCTTACGCTTACGGACCGGCAGATGCTGGACGGCCTTGCCGACACATTGGTCCTGGCGATGACCAATGATGTGGGCATCGGGCATACGGGCCACATCGGCTTATGGGAGACCCGGCTGAGCGTTGCCGACAAGAAGGGGGGGTACCGGGTCGGCGTTGAGACGGTCAGCACGTTTGACCGCTACGATGCGCCGCGCTTCACCATGGCCCCCGAGGCCAGCCGGGCCGTTGACTTCAAAGAGGTGCTGAACGCCATACTGGCGGCCACGGCGAAGGACGAGGAGGACGCTTCGCAGATGGGCGAGGAGGACCCCGACGACGATTCCTGCACCCCGGAGGCCCCGGCCCCGGGTGGCCCGGAATCAACATTGTAGGGCTGTGGCGGCTTATTTTTCCCTCTTCCTTTGGCCCGCCGCTCCTTTCACCCGCATGCGCGAAAGTGGGCACGGCACCATGGCGCTTTGCCGCAGGTTTGGTATGATGGAGGAGTGTCGCACACCGTGTGAAAGGGAAACGCCATGACGGATGACAACAGCGTACCGGAAGGGCTCCGGCGCTCCAGGGAACATTCCGACGAGATGCTGGAATGGCTGCAGGGGCGGGGAAAGACCATCATCGTCATCCACGACAACCCGGACCCCGATTGCCTGGCCTCGGCCATGGCGTTCCGCCATCTGCTGGCCATGAAACTGAGCAGGGATGCGGTCATCACCTTTTCCGGCATGATCGGGCGCAGTGAAAACCTCGCCATGGCAAAGGCGTTGGAGATGACGCTCCACCCCCTGGAAATGGTCGATATGGCGGAGGTCAGCGCGGTCTGCATGCTGGACACCCAGCCGGGCACGGGGAACAACTCCCTCCCCCCGGGATGCCGGGTGGATATCCTCATCGACCATCATCCCCTACGGGATGCGAGCCGAACGTGCCGTTGGGCGGATGTGCGCGACGGTTACGGCGCCACCGCCACGATCCTCTACGAATACCTGGTGGCGCAGAACATCACCATCGGCACGAAACTGGCCACGGCCCTGTTCTACGCCATCAAATCCGAGACCCAGGACCTGGGACGGGAGGCGAACCGGCCCGACCGGGACGCATACCTGCGCCTTTTCCCCGTGGCCAACAAGCGGATTCTGTACGAAATAACCCATCCCAAGCTGCCGGTGGAGTACTTCCTGGCAATCCACAACGGCCTTGAAAACACGCTGATCTACGGGAAGCTGCTGGTGGTGAACCTGATGGCCATCTGCTTTCCCGAAATGGTGGCGGAGGTGGCCGACTACCTGATCAGGCTGGAGGGGGCCGAGACCGTGCTGAGCATGGGGCATTACAACGACGGGGTGATCCTCTCCCTCCGTACCACCGACAGCCTCCTCAACGCGGGCGAGACGATCAAGCGGCTGGTTGCGGGGCGGGGGACGGCCGGAGGGCACGGCACGATGGCGGGGGGCAAGCTGGACCGTGTGCCGTTTGACCCCGCTCTGCTGGCGGAGACCGAGGCGTTCCTGACCCAGGGGCTGTTGCGGGAGCTCTCCCTGGGGGACGTGACCCCCACCCGGCTGATCAAGCCCCGGTAGGCGAACGGGTCGGCCCGGCTTTCCCCCAACCCGTGTCGCCCCGCCGGCGAACCGTATCCTGCCGCCACCGGCACCGGAGCAGTGGACATGACCGCACCGATCCAAAACCTTCACCAGTTTCTCGCCCTTCTGGAAGAGCAAGGGGAACTGAGCCGCATCGAGGCAGAGGCCGATCCCATCCTGGAGATCGCCGCCATCACCGACCGGATCTGCAAAGAGCCGGCCGGCGGCCGGGCGCTCCTCTTCCAGCGCCCGAAGGGGAGCAGCCTCCCCGTGGCCACCAACCTGTTCGGCTCCCTCCGGCGGGTGTGCCTGGCCCTGGGCGTGGACCGGCTTGACCGCTTGACGGAGCGCATGGCCGCATTGCTGGCCCCGCTGCCGGATCAGGAGGTTGCCGGCCTCGACCGCCGGATCGGCGCCCTGCCGGAGTTCTCCCGTTTCGCCCCCGTTGCCGGGCGGGACCCTGACCTCGTGGCCATGGAGGAGCCCGACCTGGGCCGGTTCCCGTTCCTCCAGAGCTGGCCGGGGGATGGCGCCGGCGAGGGGCATGGGCGGTACATCACCCTGCCCCAGGTGTTCACCGCCGCCCCGGACGGCACCGGCCCCAACTGCGGCATGTACCGCTGCCAGGTGCGCGGCCCCCGAGAACTGGGCGTGCGCTGGCATCCGGGGAGCGGTGCGGCGCGGCATTTCGAGGCATACCGCCTGCGGGGCGAACCGATGCCGGTGGCGATCGCTCTGGGCGGGCCCCCGGCGGCGCTCTTCAGCGCCATGCTGCCGTTGCCGGGCGACCTGGATGAGATGACCTTTGCCGGCTTCCTGCGAAGAGCACCCCTTGACCTGGCCCCCTGCCGGAGCGTCCCGCTGCGGGTTCCGGCCGGATGCGAGGTGGTGATCGAGGGCTACGCCGATCCGGCTGAAACGGTTATGGAAGGGCCCTTCGGCAACCACACCGGCTTTTATGCACCCCCGGCACCGGTTCCCCTGGTGCGGGTGACCGCCGTCAGCCTCCGGGCCGATGCCGTTGTCCCGGCGACCCTGGTGGGGCCGCCCCCCATGGAGGACTGCTGGATGGCCGCGGCCTGGGAACGGCTGCTCGTCGCCTTGGTGCGCCGCATGGCGCCGGCGGTGGCCGATATCCGTTTTCCCCGGGAGTGGGTCTTCCACCAGAGCGCCATCATTTCCCTTGAAAACCCGCACCCCGGCATGGTAAGGGAGATGGCCGGCCTGCTCTGGCGGACCCCCTGGTTCGGGGCGGCCCGCCTGCTGCTCTTCGTCGCTGCGGATGCCGTCCCGGCGGACCTGTCCCGGGCGGCCTGGCGTAGCATCAACCTGGCGGACGCCGGCTGCGACCTGATCCGGGACGAGAGCGGCCTGCGGCTGGCGCTGGATGCCACCGGCAGCCGCGCGCCCCGCCCGCCGGTCGTCACGGACGGGGCAATTGCGGAGCAGGTGGCGCTGCGCTGGCGGGAATATGGGGTGTGAGTCCCCAACCGCTCTAAACGTTGAAGGCGATCTCTCGCAAAGCTCACAAAGGCACAAAGAGAAGGCAAGGCTCTCTGCCGTAACGTAACTGCCTTGTTTTGCGATGTTCTCTGGGCCTTCGTGAGCTTTAACGAACAGCGGTGAGCGGGTGAGAGAATCGTTCTGATTAAATTTTTGAAAGGTTCCCTGGAATGATAGCTATGGCAACGGAAACACGACTCATGCGCAAGATCACCGTATTCCTGGAGATGATCAAGTTCTCCCATACAGTCTTTGCGCTCCCCTTTGCCCTGACCGGGGCGCTTCTGGCGGCCAACGGCCTTCCCACCGGCCGTCAGGTCCTCTGGATCATCCTGGCCATGGCCGGTGCCCGCACGGCGGCCATGGGGCTGAACCGCCTGATCGACGCCGAGATCGACGCCAAGAACCCCCGTACCGCCAATCGCGCCATCCCGGCCGGCCTGATCGGCAAGGGGGCAACCCTGGTATTCATCGTTGCGGCCACGCTGGTTTTGCTCTTTGCCGCCATGATGCTCAACCCGCTCTGCCTGAAGCTGGCCCCGGTGGCCATCTTCTTCCTGGTGCTCTACTCCTTTTGCAAGCGCTTTACCGCCCTGGCCCACGTGGTGCTGGGGATTTGCCTGGCAGCGGCCCCCATGGGGGCCTGGATCGCCATTCGCGGCAGCATCGACACCCCCGCCCTGATCCTGGGGGGCATCGTCCTCTTCTGGGTGGCCGGCTTCGACATCCTCTACGCCCTCCAGGACCTGGAGTTCGACCGCGCCGCCGGGCTGCACTCCATCCCGGTCATGCTCGGGGTCGGGGGATCGCTCTGGGCGGCGCGCCTGTTCCACCTGGTGATGCTGGGACTGCTCCTGCTGCTGTTCGTCACCATGCACCTGGGGGTGCTGTTTTTGGCCGGCATCCTGGTGGCCAGCGCCATGCTGCTGTACGAACACCTGCTGCTCAAGGACGGCAACCTGGACAAGCTGGATGCGGCCTTTTTCAACATGAACGGCTATATCAGCATCGCCATCCTGGCCTTCACGGCAGCAGAGCTGCTGGTGAAGTGGCCATGACCACGCAAAAAAGGGTATTCGTCGCCCTGACCGGGGCATCGGGGGCGATCTACGGCATCCGCCTGATGGAGGAACTCCTCAAGCGGGGCTTTCTGCTCACCGTGGCGGCCAGCGAGAGCGGGCAACTGGTCTGTCGCGAGGAGACCGGCCTGGATCTGGGGGGCGCTCCCTCCGCCGCCACGGCGCGGCTCTGCGCCCATCTCGGCGTGAAACTGGGGGTGGAGGTGGTGGCGGCCGACGACCTCCTGGCCTGCGCTGCCAGCGGTTCCGCCGCGCCGGCGGCAATGGCCGTGGCGCCGTGCAGCATGGGCACCCTGGCGCGCATCGCCCACGGCACCTCCGGCAACCTGATCGAGCGGGCGGCGGATGTGATGCTCAAGGAGCGCCGCCCCCTGCTGCTGGTCCCGCGGGAGACGCCGCTCTCGGAGATCCATCTGGAAAACATGCTCAAGCTTGCCCGTGCCGGGGTCCGCATCATCCCGGCCATGCCGGCCTTTTACCACCGGCCGGCAACCATCGACGACCTGGTGAACTTCGTGGTGGGCAAGGTCCTGGACCAGTTGGACATCCCCAACGACCTCTTCAAACGCTGGGGCGATCGCTGACGCCCGCACCATGCCCCACCCGCCTCCACCCATCGCCGCCTACCTGCGCAGCCGTGCCGTTGCCGCTCCCTGGCAGATCCAAGGCCTGCCCGCCGGGCCGTTTACGGGCGCCGTGGTCATCCCCAGCCTGGCGGAGTGCCGCAACCTCCCCCTGACGCTCCACTCCCTGGCCGCCAATCCGCCCGAGGTCCGCGCCCGTTTCCTGCTCCTGGTGGTGGTCAACCAGCGGGGGGACGCCTCCCCCGGGGAACAGGCCGACAACCGGGCAACCCTGGAGATGTTGCCCGCCTGGAAAGGGGAGTACGGGCTGGAGCATCTGCACTGGGTGGATGCCGCCTCGCCGGGCAGCGAACTGCCGCCGAAGCAGGGGGTGGGGCTGGCGCGCAAGATCGGCCTGGATCTGGCCCTGGCGCACCTGGATTTTGCCGGGGGCGATCCGCTTCTGGTCTGCCTCGACGCCGACACCACCGTCCAGCCCGACTATCTGGCGGCCATAGAAGAACACTTTGCCTGCACGGCAGAGGGGGGAGCGAGCATCCCCTACCGCCATCGCCCGGCCGGCGACCCGGCAGGCCAGGCGGCCATCGACCGCTACGAGCTGTTCCTGCGGGCCTATGTGCTGGGGTTGCAGCAGGCCGGTTCGCCCTATGCCTTCCCCACCGTGGGGAGCGCCATGGCCTGTCGGGCCTCGGCCTACGCCGCCAGCGGGGGGATGAACCGCCGTCTGGCCGGCGAGGACTTCTACTTCCTCCAGCAGGTGCACAAGGTGGCCGGGGTAGCCTCCCTCACAGGCACCGTCGTCCACCCGTCGCCCCGTGCTTCCCACCGGGTTCCCTTCGGCACCGGCCGGGCGGTGGGGGATATGCTCGCGTCCGGGGAGGGGCGGCTGCTCTTCTATCAGCCGGTGCTGTTCCGGATCC
The DNA here is from genome assembly GCF_008330225.1 of Geobacter sp. FeAm09. Taxonomy (NCBI): domain Bacteria; kingdom Pseudomonadati; phylum Thermodesulfobacteriota; class Desulfuromonadia; order Geobacterales; family Geobacteraceae; genus Geobacter; species Geobacter sp. FeAm09. The sequence goes on from NZ_CP042466.1 coordinate 4,042,769, forward strand.
TGGGGGAGTGGCTGGCGTGCGTGGCGGGGCATGGGGGTGCCGACGGTGCCGGGCTGCTGGACCGCGCAGGCGCCATTTCGCCCCACCTGCGGGAATTCCTGGGACAGGCCGGTTTCGGTGCGGCCTGGGACAACCTGCTGCGGCACAACCCCGGCGAGGGGCGCCTGATGACCGCCTTTCACGGCTGGTTCGACGCCTTCCGCACCATGCGCCTGCTGCATCACTTAAGCGACAACGGCTGGCCCCGCGTCCCGCCGGAAGAGGCCGTGGGGCCGCTGCTGGAACGGGCCGGGTCCGAGGGTGCCCCTGATGTGGGAGGGCTGCTGGAGCGGCTGAGGGGACTCCAGGGGGTGTGAAAAGCATACGGGAAGATAAACAAAGGGCGCACCGTCTGTTGGCCAAGCCGGTCGGTTAAGGTGTTGAAAGTTGAAATGCAAAAGGTCTTCTGGCAAACGCTGGAAGACCTTTTTGTTGTGTACAAATCTCATAGAAATTCATGTTGTTTTATTAGACTTTTGCGATTTCTTCGCCAAATACCAGACCAAGAGGAGTATCGGCGCGCAAAGAACTAGAGCGGGGAGACGAAGAGACTGAGTTGTAGCTAAATTCCCATCAAGCAACATATCCAATAAAGATGGGTAATAGCGGTTTATCAGGGAGTAGTTCCCGACCATGATCGCAATGACAAAAGGAGCAAATAGCAGCGAGAGTAGGCTCAAGGGCCAATGCCAGCGCGATTCCTTTGTGTTCCGCCAGACGATTCCTGCAACCGGCAGACTTAGGATGAGCAGAAATGTAAAGGTGAAGGCGAAGAATACAAACATGCGCATTGCTCCTTTATCAATACCTTAACCGACCGGCTTGGTCTGTTGGCGGTAAGCCCTTTTGTCCCTCCATGTCGCACAAGTTGCGCGTCAGCTCTTCTGCAATACCGCCTCGGCAACGGCCCGGCCCAGGGCCCGGCACTGTTCCAGGGCCTCCGCCTTGGGGTTGAAAGGGGTGCGGACCGATTCGCCCACCAGTTTGAAACCGATCCCCTTCAACCGCTCCTCGGCCATCTTGCACGCCTCGCCGCTCCAGCCGTAGCTGCCGAACACCGCCGCCAGGCTGCTCTTGAGCTTGACGGTGCTGAGGTAGGCTAAAACGTCCCACATGGGCTTGGGGATGTCGCGGTTGATGGTGGGGATGCCGAAGATGAGGGCTTCGGCCTCTTCCATGATGTTGCGCACCTCGTCGGCGCCCAAATGGCTGATGTGGTAACTGATGACCTCCACGCCGTCGGCCTTGGCGCCGTCGGCCACCGCCGTGGCCATCTTTTCCGTGTTGCCGTGGGGCGACAGGTAGAGGATGAAGATCTTTTTCACCAGGGTCGTCGGCTTGCTCCAGCTCTCGAACTGCTCGATGGCCTTCCAGGGGTCCTGTCTGATGATCGGGCCGTGGCTGGGGCAGATCATGTCGATCACGTCGTGGCGGATCTTTTCCACCGCGGAGAGCACCTTGTCCTTGAAGGGGCGCATGAGGCAGTCGTAGTAGAAGCGGCGGGCCGAGGTGATGTCCTCTATCTCGTCGTTGAAAAGGTGCCCCGGGCTGCAGTAATGGGAGCCGAAGGCGTCGCAGGTGAAGAGGATGTTGTCCCCCTCCAGGCGGGTGAACATGGTGTCGGGCCAGTGCAGAAACGGGGCCATGATGAAGCGCAGCTTGCGGCCCCCCAGATCGATGGTGTCGCCGTCCTTGACGACCTGGGAGGTGAACGGTTTGTGTATCAGGTTGCCGAGGAAGGTCTTGGCGGCGGTGGTGGACACCACCGTGGCCTGGGGGCAGTGCTCCAGCAGGTAGGCGACCGACCCGGAGTGGTCGGGCTCGGCGTGGTTGACGATGATGTAGTCGATACTCTTCGGATCGACCAGCGATTTGATCTTGTCCATGAACTCATCGGCCCGTTTGCCTTTGACCGTGTCGATGATGGCGACCTTCTCGCTCCCCTTGATCAGGTAGGAATTATAGGTGGTGCCGTGTTCGGTGGGGAAGAGGTCGTCAAAGAGGCGCAGGTCCGGGTCTTCCGATCCGATCCAGTAAAGTCCCGGTTTTATTTCAACAGTTCCCAGCATGGCGGCAGTTCTCCTTTTCGTCGTTTCTTGCAGTGAACCACGACGGCGCTGTCGTAAATCCCCGTTCTTGACAAATTTTGTCCTTTATTATACCAGACCATTTCCCCATGGACAAGATATATCAGAAGAAGGAGGTTGTGCCGGGGCCCCTGATCTGCTACAAATTCAGCCATGAGCCAGATTGTTCGGACAAGGATCGATGCCCTGCGGCCGCTTCTCCGGGACGCGGACCCGGAGGTGCGCGCCGCCGTTGCCACGGCGATCGAGCGGCTGGAGGCCACCGGCGGCATCGACGAGATCCTCCACGCGCTGAAAACCGGGAATACGGGCGCGCGGGTCGCCGCCATCCATGCCCTGGGCGAGATCGGCGGCGACCGGGCGGTCGCCCCGCTGGTCTACTGCGCCGGCCGGCCGGAGGCCGACATTCGCTCCGCAGCGGTGGAGGCGCTCGGCCGGCTGGCCGTCCCTTCCACGCTGCCGGTGCTGCTGGAGCGTCTCGATGATGAGAATACCGCCATCCGGGGGCGGGCGATAGGGGCCTTGGCCGCTTTCCCCCCCTCGCAGCTTCTGTACGAACGGCTGCGGCCGTTTCTGGCGGCGGCGGACGGGACTCTGGAGGCCGAAGCCGCCCTGGCCCTGGCCCGGCTCAAGGATCTTTCCTCCGAGGGGCGCATCACGACGCTTCTGGCCTCGCCCCACGCCGCCACCCGCCAGGCTGCCGCTACGGCCCTGAGCCTGCTCCCGCTGGAGTTTCAATTTCTCCCGGCATCGAACGGCGAAAAGTAACGGCTACCCGCCGCTGCGCGGGACGCTGGGCCGTCAGTAATGCCGGGAGTTGATCAGGCTCCCCACGTCGATGTTCTTCAGGAGCGGATCCACCACCGCCACAATCCTGGCATAGCTTGTTCCGTCCCGTTCCGCCAGCTTCTGTTCCCGGGGCGCGGGGAGGCGGGCGCCGTCCGCTGTCAGCACGATCCTGACCACCGGCGCCTCTTCGTCCAGCGGGTTGGGGCGGTGGACGAGGGCCACCTCGTTGGTGTCCAGGCGCACCAGCGTTCCCACCGGGTATCTGCCCATCATCCCCACGAAGCGGGTCACCAGGTCGCCGTCCAGGATGGTCCCCATCAGTTTCTGCATCACCCCCAGGGCGGCCCGCGGGGTGACGGGATGCTGGTAGACCCGCAGGGTGGTGATGGCGTCGTAGGTGTCGGCGATGGCGATGATGTCGATCATCCGGTCGTAGTCGAAGCCGCGGGCCCATTCGGGATACCCGCTGCGGTTGTAGTGCAGGTGGTGCCCCAGGACGGCCTGGCCGACCCGGGGACCGAGCCCTTCCATCTCGCGGATGATCTTGGCCCCCAGTTCCGAGTGGCGCTGCATCTCCCGGAACTCCGCACCGGACAATTTGCCCGGCTTGTTGACGATCTCCTTGGGAATCATGGTCTTGCCGATGTCGTGCAGCTGCCCGGCAATGCCGACCTCCCTGACGCCGTCCGCGTCCATGCCGAGGGCGGCCCCCAGGGACATGGCCAGCACCCCCACGTTGACGCAGTGGTTGAAGGTGTAGTTGTCGTAGTCCTTGATCATGGCGAGTCCCAGGAGGGTGGAGGGATCGCGCAGGGTGATGCCGGCCAGCCGCTGTACCGCGCCGATCACCGGGGCGCTGCTGGGGATCCGTCCCTGCTCGATGTCGCGGCAGACGCCCCGGATGGCACCCAGGGCCTGGCCGTAGGTGGCCAGGGCGTAGCCTTCACCCATCTCGTCGTCCCCCTCCTCCGGCTGATCGGGCAGGGGGGCGTCCTTCCGGCGCGCCACCAGGATGTGGCGTATCTGCTGCCGCTCCATCCGGGCGCGGAGTTCGTCGGGTCCGTCCGTGGTGCCGGAGAGGAGGCGCACGAACTCCTGAAGCTCGTCAAAGGTCAGTCCGCTCTCCATGACGATCCGGTCGATCCCCTTTTCCATCATCCGGTTGGTCAGATCGGCAACAGCGGTGGAGGGTGTGATGAAGAGATGCTCCCCGAAGAACATGAGGCCATCCACAGTCCCCCAGGTGATGTGGCCGTTCTGGGCCAGAGCGGCGCCGAAAAGCCGGTCCAGCTCAAGCAGGGGCTGGCGGATGGCGGGATGGGAGGGGGGGTAGAAGGCCATGCCCTTGACCGCGCCGGAGAAGAGGGTGATCATCCGCAGGGCGAGTTGTTTGTCCACCTCCCCCATGGTCACTCCTTTGCCCGCTCGATGGCGCCGAGGGCTTCGGTGCAGGCACGGGCCAGCTCGCCCGAGCCGCGCGCCTTCTTTCTCAGGGCCGGCAGGGCGCGGCTGTCGTCCAGTTTGGCCAGACAGCCGGCGATGCCGATCTTGAACTGGGTCCAGCGGCTGCGCGCGAACAGGTGCCTGCTTTCGAGGAGCCGTACGAGGCGCGGGGTTGCCTGCTGGTCGCCGATCATGGCGATTGCCGCCAGGGCGTCGCATTTCAGGGCGAGGTTTTGCAGGAACCGGTCATCGGCGCAGACGATCTGCAAGAGCACGGCAAGGGCCTTGCGGCTCTTCATGCCGCCGAGGGAGGCGATCGCCTGGGGCCACAGCGCCGAGTCGGCGCTGCGCAGAATGTCGATGACGGCCGTCTCCGCCTGGGGACCGCCGATTTTCGCCAGGCTGCGGATCGCCTCCTTGGCGACCCTGCCGTCAGGGTTCCGCAGGCATTTCTCCAGTTCGGGGACCGCCTCCCGGCTGCCCATGTCCCCGAGGATGGCGGCCAGGTTTCTGGCCACATACCAGCGCTTGTCGTTCAGCATGGCCAGGATGGGGGCAACGGCGGACTCTCCCAGGCGTCCCAGCAGTTGGATCAGCTTTTTGCGCACGGCCGGGGTATCGGCCAGGGCCATCTTCTCCACGGCGTGCTGGATTGCAGCCTCGCCGCCGGCCACCATAACGGCCAGGCCACCCCGGGGAGAAATTCCGTTGGCCGTGCCCAGGCTCTCCAGAACGAATTCGAGGAACTCCTCCCGCGCGGCAAGCTGCTCAAGTCCGAAGCGGGCAACCCCCATGATCTTTTTCCCGCGTCCCGGATCGCCCATATGCTGGGCGAGGATCTCCGCCAGGGGGAGTACGGGCGCCAGCTCGCGGCGGGCCATGAGCGCCTCGCAGCAGGCAATGCCCTGACGGGCGAGCATGGGGTAGATGTCTTCGTCAACGGTCGTGCTCAGGCGGCTCAGGAGGGCGTACAGGGCCTGCTCCGGGTCGGCGTCTTCGGGGGCGGTGGGCGAAAGTTCCTGGGCGGCCGGGTGCTCCCAGCCGCCCCTTTCGATCTCGTCGAGCCCCGGCGGAACCACCCCCCGGGACTCGACTTCGCGACGTTTGCCCCTGATGGCCGCGAGGTCGAATTCGTTGGCCCAGATGGTGCGGATGCCGTGGTCGCCCATGACCCTTGCCAGGCCGCCTGCCTGCTGGATGGCGTCGGGTGACGCGGAGACGATCCTGATGAAGCCCAGGAGATCTTCCTGGAAGAGGTCGCGGAGAAAGGTGATTTTTTGCGCCCGCCGGGCAAAGAGCTCGAAGGAGAGGGCAGCGGTCATGCGCATGCCGTCCTGAAGCGGCTCACCGTTCGGCAGGCTGAATCCGCCGCGCCCGCACACAAGGGACAGATCGCTGCCGTCCAGCGCCCGCTGGAGGGAGAGGTACGCCTGGAGGATACTGTTCTTGCGGCTGGGGTGCCCTTTGGGGTAGAACTGCCATGCACGCAACGCCCGGCTGACGTTGCCCAGGGCCTCCAGAACGGCGGGGGGCGATGAAGGAGTGGTGACCTGCATGTGCGCTTCCTTGTGGAATGCCGGAGTGATGTGCAATACTATACGGATTATGGCGGGTTTTTGTCAAATCCAATGCGGGCGGCGGCTGCGCCGGTCATGTCGGGAACCGGGCCGCGCGGTCGGCTCCTTGCCCGGCGGCCGCATCGGACATAGAGAGGTGAAGCATGAAGCATAAAACCGTTTTTGCCTGCCAGAAGTGCGGCTGCCAATCACCGAAATGGTTGGGGAAATGCCCCGATTGCGGCGCCTGGAACAGCATGGCCGAAGAGGCGGCCGCCAAACCGGCCCCCGGCCTGCCGGCGGGCGGGGCCTCCCGCCCGGTACCGATCTGTGATGTGCCGTGCCAAGCGGAGACGCGCATCAGCTGCGGCATCGTCGAACTGGACCGGGTACTGGGGGGGGGATCGTACCCGGTTCCCTGGTGCTGATCGGCGGTGACCCCGGCATCGGCAAGTCAACCCTGCTGCTCCAGGCCATGAACAATCTGGCTGCGGGCGGCGGACCGGTGCTGTATGTGTCCGGCGAGGAGTCCGCCTCCCAGACCCGCTTGCGGGGGGAGCGGCTGGGGGCCTCCCACAAGGGGCTGCTGGTCCTGGCGGAAAATTCGCTGGAGGCCATCGTCGCCCAGGCCGCAGCCCTCAAGCCGCAGGCGCTGGTGGTGGACTCCATCCAGACGGTCTGGACCTCCTCGCTGGAGTCCGCCCCCGGCAGCGTCAGCCAGGTCAGGGAGTCGGCCGGCAAACTGATGCTCCTGGCCAAGGGGCACAACATCCCGGCTTTTCTGGTGGGGCACGTCACCAAGGACGGCGCCATCGCCGGGCCGCGGGTGCTCGAACACATGGTGGATACGGTGCTGTACTTCGAGGGGGACGGCAGCCATCCTTTCCGCATCCTGCGGGCGGTCAAGAACCGTTTCGGCTCCACCAACGAGATCGGTGTGTTCGAGATGAAGCAGGAGGGGCTGCGCTGTGTGGACAACCCTTCGGAACTCTTCCTTGCCGAGCGGCCCCTCGGGGTCGCCGGCTCCGTGGTCACCACCTCCCTCGAAGGGAGCCGGCCGCTGCTGGTGGAACTCCAGGCGCTGGTGAGCCAGTCGTCCTACGGCGTCCCCCGCCGCACCACCATCGGGGTGGACCACAACCGCCTGGCGCTGTTGGTGGCGGTACTGGAAAAAAAGGTCGGGCTGCACCTGGCCGGGCAGGACATCTTTCTCAACGCCGCCGGGGGGGTACGGCTCAACGAACCGGCAGCCGACCTGGCCATGATCATGGCGGTGGCCTCCAGCCACCTGGACAAGGTGATCGCCCCCCAGACCGTCATCCTGGGCGAGGTGGGGCTGGCCGGGGAGGTGCGGGCCGTGACCCAGCCGGAGCAGCGTATTGCCGAAGCGGAAAAGCTCGGCTTCCAGACCGCCATCCTGCCTGCCGGCAACCTGAAAAGGCTCAAGAAGGGAAAGATCAAGCTCGTGGGGGTTTCCTCGGTTGATGAGGCCATGAACCACGTTCTGGAATAGCGCCCGGCCCGGCCCGCAGCCATTTTTTTCTGGACTTGGACTACGGTAACCTATAAAATCTGTACATTTATATGAATTCAGGAGCAGAGGCCATGGAAGCGGAAAAGGTTGAATACTTCAGAAATGTTCTGATCGAAGAGATGAAATCCCTGCTCGGCGAGGCGGACAAGACGGTCACGGAAATGACCTCCGATGCGGCCAACTTTCCCGATCCCACCGACCGCGCCACCCAGGAGTCGGACCGTAACTTCGAACTGCGCATACGGGACCGTGAGCGCAAGTTGATCAACAAAATAAAAGACGCCCTGGAGCGCATCGACGCCGGCGAATTCGGCATTTGCGAGGAGTGTGGCGAGGAGATCGGCGAAGCGCGTCTCAAGGCGCGTCCGGTAACGACGCTCTGCATCAACTGCAAAATGGAAGAGGAAGAAAAAGAACGACGTCAATAGGCATTCAGCAACCCCCGCATACCCTGCGGCAGGTGTACGACATGGAAGCCCGCACCCCCCCCAAACAGGCCGCATCCCACAAGCAACTCGTCGAACTGACGATTCTTTATCAGTTCAGTAATACCATGCTGTCCACCATTCGCCTCAACAAGCTGACCCATCTCATCCTTACCGCCCTTACCTCAGACAGCACCAGGCTCTTTGAACGGGCGATGCTGTTTCTGCGCAACGAGAAATCGGGGGTGCTGCAGGGTATGCTCGGCGTCACCCGGGATACCGCCGGGGGGATGAAGGTGGTAGGGGGGGAGGACGCCCTCAGCAGCCGCTGGGATATCGACGATGAGGCCATTGTCCTCCAGCGGGAATCCGCTTTTTCGAAGCATGTCCGCTCGACCCGGATCGAGGCCAGCGCGAATTGCACCATTATCCGGCGCGTCATCCACGAGCACCGTCTCTATGCCCTGGGGGAGGATGACTGCCGCGTCTGCGAAACCTGCGATTTCATCCACCGTCTCGGCATCGCGGCCTTTGCCGTCGTTCCCCTCATCGCCCGGGACAAGGCCCTGGGGATCATCGTCGTGGACAACCCCGTCTCAAGCAAGGAGATCGGCCGGGACGACCTGCATTTTTTGCAGCTCATCGCCAACCAGGCCGGCATGGCGGTTGAAAACTCCATGCTCTACAACCGTATCGAAGAGGCCCACTCCAACCTGCGCGATGCCCGGGAGCGCCTCGTCCACGGCGAACGCCTGGCGGCCATCGGCGAGATGGCGGCCAACCTGGCCCATGAGCTCAAAAATCCGCTCATAACCATCGGCGGTTTTGCCGGGCGGCTGGTCAAGGGACTTTCCTGCAACTCCCGCGAACATCACTACGCCGACACCATTGTGAAGGAGATCAGCCGGCTGGAGCGGATGCTGGCCGATATCCTGGCGTTTTCGCGCAAGCCGACCATCTGCTACAGTGTCTGCGACGCGGGCGATATTCTGAACGACTGCTTTGCCAGCTGCGCCACGACCCTCGAGGATCACTGCGTCACGCTCGCCACCTCCTTTGAGGACGGCCCCTGGCCGACCCTCGGCGATGCCCACCAACTCAAGCAGGTTTTTCTGAATCTCATGCTGAACGCCTGCGAAGCGATGCCTGACGGAGGCTCGCTCCATGTGGCACTCCAAAAAGTATCCCTTGACAAAAAATACATATTGGTTAGCATACAGGACTCGGGTGGAGGCATACCGGCCGACATGCTGCCGAAGATCTTCACCCCCTTCTTCACCACCAAGCCGCATGGCACGGGCCTGGGACTTGCCATCGTCAACCGCATCCTGCAGAATCACGGCGGTAGTATCGAAGCGGGTAACGAAGGTAAAGGGGCGGTGTTCACCGTCACCCTGCCGCAGGCGGCGGTGCAATAGAATTCATGTGATCTGGGGCTGTAGCTCAGTTGGGAGAGCGATGCGTTCGCAACGCATAGGTCGACGGTTCGATCCCGTTCAGCTCCACCAGATACATCGAGGAGTTATGGTTTACGCCATAGCTCCTTTTGTTTTTAGTGGACCGCACGCGTTGTGGCCGGGTTCTTGGCCCAAGCTCTGCCCCGGGAAATGACACGACATGGCATGGAGGGTGACGGCATTTTATTTACACCTGAACAATTAGATTGCATTAATTTATCAAGCCTAATTGTCGTTGACAAAAATCGAGCGAATGGTATGATATAAAACACTTTTTTGTCGTTATGCCTGTGGGGCGCCTCCTTTCGCAGGAGCGTGAAAAGGGGGGGCGCCTGATGGCCCATTTTCATGTGCCGATGGGCACATAATTCGAGCAGGCTTCTTGCCTTCCTCCGCACGAAGCGCGGCAAGGTGCGCCTGCGGCCGGGCGGGATCGGCGGCCGGGAAGCATCATCGCAGAGGTCATGGCCATGAAAAACATGATTGGGCTGCTGCTGGCATGCCTGTGTGCTGGCATGCCCCCTTCCTGCGCGCTGGCTGCCGGGGGCTGCCGGGTGCTTGTGGTGATGAGTTATGAAGAGGATTATCCCTGGGTTAAACAGCAGAAGGAGGGGATTGATTCCCAATTGGGTGGCGTCTGTGAGGTTAAGTATTTTTACCTGAACACCAAGCGGAATTTTGCCGGCGGAGGGGAGCGGAGCAAGGAAGCCTATGCCCTCTACCGTTCTTTTCGCCCCGACGGCGTTATCGCTGCCGATGACGACGCCCAGGCCATGTTCGTGGTCCCCTATCTCAGGGACAAGGTGAAGACGCCGGTCATGTTCTGCGGCGTGAATGCGGAGCCGGAACAATACGGCTATCCGGCCAGCAACGTGTCCGGCGTTCTCGAACGCCACCATATCGCCGAATCCATCGTGCTGGCACGGCAACTCATCCCCTCCGTCAAGACCATCGGCTTCATAATGAAGGAGAGCCCGGTAGCCGGGTTAGTCAGGAACCAGGTAAACCAGGAGTACGCATCGTATCCCATCAGGGTCGTGGGTTTCAAAATGCCAAAGACCCTGATGGAGGCTGTTGCCATGGCCAGGGAGTTCAGAAAGAGCGCCGATGTGCTGTACGTGGAGACCCTCGAGGGGATCGTCGACGCGGCCGGCAGCCCGATCAAGGACCGTGAGGCCATGTCGACCGTGGCCAGGGCCTTCGGCAAGGCGACCCTGACGGGGAACTCCTACTACATCGAATATGGTCTCCTGGCGGCCGTTGTCCTGTCGGGCCAGGAACAGGGTGCAACCGTCGCTCGCATGCTTCAGCAGGCCATGGGGGGCACCCCTGTTGCCAGGATTCCTGTCGTCAAAAATCACAGCGGCAAACGGATGATCAACGTGACGGTTATGAAGAAGCTGGGTATAACCCCCAAACCGCTCGTTCTGCGGGGGGTCGAACTGGTTCGGACGAAGGAGCCGTGACATGCGTGACAATCATCGCAATCGTGCCGTCTCTCGTGCCGTGACGTCGAAGGCCTTGGTGGAGGTACCGGGCTCACCGCCAGACCCGCGCTGTTGCGGAACAACACGCTCGTGACCACCGACTGATATGGGCAGTAATCTAACCAAAGGTATGGGGATCGCCACCCGGCTGATCCTCATGAATCTGTTGCTTGTGACGCTGTTTGCCGTCATGAGCGTATTGGCCCATTACACGTTTGCCAAGGTGGAACGGTTGGTGGGCACGAGCGTCGGCTCCGATGTCAAGCAGAACATGGCTAACGCCCGCATGCTGCGGGAACTGGCGGCAATATTTTCTCAAACCGACCAACTGTTGGGGAATTTTCTCAAGAACGAGAAGGTTCTTGAAAAACAGAGCAGGCAGGTGGTGGCCGCCGTGGAGCGCCTGGGCGCCGAGAGCAGCGACCGCCGTCTGACCTTGCCGCTTCAGGCGTATGCCCGCAGGTTGGATACGCTTTTCGAGGTCTGCACCGGAGTCAATACGGCTCTCCGGCAGGTTGAGCAGTTGGAACAGCGTCTGCACGGGGAGCTCGACGCCCTCGAGCAGACCATCAGCGACGCCAAGATCGCACTGGTTCTCAAGGGGCTCGATCCGGTCATCATGGACCAGTTGACGGTTCTTACCGCCGGCTTCCAGGATTCTCTCCAGAGCATCAACCTGCTGTTTTTCCGGTCCATCAGCGACAAATCTACGGTTGTTGCCGCCGCGCGGCACAAGCAACTGCTTACCATGATCGACGATTTCACCCTGCAACTCCAGGCCTTGACGGCATCGGAGCCGCAAATCGCCGCGTACGCCCCCCGGGTGGTCGCCTCCATGCGGACCTATCGCGCCATGGTTGACCGCTATTACCTGTCCATGGAGGAGTTGCAGCGCCAGAGCCGTCAATTGGAAGAGGCAAAGGCGATGGTGAACGGCATCATGCAGCGCATGGACGAAGAGCTTGCCGTCTCTTCCAGTGGCATCAGCCGCCATGTGCACGATATCATGGTCACCTCCCGCCGCGGCACCCAGGTGATTGCGGTGGTATCGGTCCTGGCCTCCGGTATTGCGGCCATATTCTTCATCCTCTCCGTTATCCGCCGGCCGATGGCCCAGATCATAAAGGGGATCGAAGGTATTGCGGCCGGCAATCTCGATACCAGGATCAACCTCAACAGAAACGATGAGTGGAGCCATATAGAAACCGCCCTGAACCGTATGGCCGGGGAGCTTAAGCAGTCCTACCTGGAGCTGGAGCGGTCCAACCACGAATTGCAGGCCGAGATCCTCGAACACCGGCAAACGGAAGAAAACCTGCGGCGGGCCAAGGAGTACACGGAGAACCTCATTCAGGGGGCCAGCGTGATTGTCGTTGGCCTTGACGTCGACGGCTGCGTGAACCTGTTCAACCAGACGGCCGAGATGATCACCGGCTACTCTCCCGGAGACTTGGTGGGGAAGGAGTGGTGTGAAGCCATCTGCCCCCGGGAGCGTTTTCCCGAGGTCCATGCCGAATTCGAACGGCTCAGAGAGAGCGCAATCGTTGGCACGTTCGAAAATCAGTTTTTGACCAAGCATGGCAAAACGAGGACCATTTCCTGGAGAAACAACCCGATCATAGAAGACGGGGTAGTTGTCGGGACGCTTTTGTTCGGTATGGACCTGACCGAACACCGCACGACGGAGGAGCAACTCCAGCAGTCCCAGAAGATGGAGGCTATCGGCCGCCTGGCCGGTGGTGTCGCCCACGACTTCAACAACATGCTCGGCGTCATCCTCGGCTATGCGGAACTGTCCATGCTCACCGTTGCCGAAGGGAGCAAGCTCCGGCGCAACCTCGTTGAGATCTCCAAGGCGGCGCAACGCTCCCGCGACATCACCCGCCAACTCCTGGCTTTTTCCCGCAAGGAGGTTATCGCCCCCCAACCGACCAACCTCAATACCCTGATCGTGGAGACGGAGAAGACCCTGGGGCGGCTCATCGGCGAGGATATCGACCTGGCTTTCCGACCGGCCCAAGACCTCTGGACGGTCAAGGTCGACCCGTCCCAGATAGACCAAATCCTGATGAACCTGGCGGTGAATGCCCGCGACGCCATGCCGGATGGCGGCCGTCTGAGCATAGAAACATCAAATATCCGCATCGATGAATCCTACTGCCAGTACCAACTGGATGCGCAGCCCGGTGATTTTGTCAGGATAGCGGTCAGCGACACCGGCATCGGCATGGACGACGAAACCCAAAGGCACATCTTCGAACCGTTCTTTACCACCAAAGAGGTCGGCAAGGGAACAGGGCTCGGCTTGGCCACAACCTTTGGCATCGTCAAGCAGAACAACGGCTTCATCCAGGTTTACAGCGAGCCGGGGCACGGCTCCACCTTCAACATATATCTGCCCAGTACCGCTGAATCCGCCGTGGCCCCGCCGTCCCACGGGGAAAAACCGCCTGCGGGGGCCGGCGCCGTCCTTGTGGTGGAAGACGACAAGACCGTGCTCACGATGTCAACGATGATGCTGGAGGAGATCGGCTACACCGTCCACGCGACCGGCGACCCCCAGGAGGCGATCGCGTTGTGCCGTGATCCGGGAACGGTTCTCGACATGATCCTTAGCGATGTCATCATGCCCGCCATGAGCGGCAAGGAGATGGTCGAGCAGATTTTGCAGGTACGGCCGGCAATCAAGGTCCTGTACATGTCCGGCTATACCTCCGACATCATTGCCCAGAAGGGGGTACTGGAGGAGGGAATGCACTTCATTCACAAGCCGTTCGATATGCATACCCTGCATGAAAAGATCAAGGAAACATTGAACGGGTAACAGGGACCAGGCCTTTCAGGCGTCCCCCACTCCACTGTGCACCACTTTCCCGGTATGGTTTCCGATTTGAGTGCTTGCCTTTTACGCGCTATTATCTAATAATTTCCGCCCAACCCAATGCCAAGCCGCGAGGTTCCGGATTATGGGCCGCTGGCCGGGCCCGTTGAGAAAGCCCTCTATGATGCGACATTCCAGGGGACATGAACGCCGTAATCGCCCCGTACCGGTCCTGCTCCGGTTGTGGGTGTTCTGTGCCGTTGCGGGCCTGATCCTTGCCATCTGCTTCCCTTGTGCCGCCGGTGCCGATGCCGGCAAACGGAAAAGCTCCGTTATTATCGTCGGCGGCGGGTGGGACCTGCCCCCGTACGAATTCATCGACCGGGACGGCAAGCCGGCCGGCTATAACGTGGAACTCACGAAGGCGGTGGCCGAGGTCATGGGACTCAAGGTCGAGTTCCGCCTGGGCAATTGGCCGGAGATGCGGGACAAGCTGCAAACCGGGGAGATCGACCTGCTCCAGGGGATGTTCTATACCGATGAACGGGCCCGGATTTTCGATTTTTCCAATCCGCACAACAACGTCAACCACGCCATCTTCGCCCGGCGCGGGATGCCGACCCTGCAATCGCTCGAAGGGTTGCGCGGCAAGGAGGTCATCGTCGCCCGCGGCAGCCTGATGCACGACTTCCTGGCCCGTCAGGGGATTGCCGGGAAGCTCATCCTGACCGATACCCCGGCCGACGCATTGCGGCTTTTGGCTTCCGGAAAACATGACTACGCGGGGGTTGGGCTTTTGGGGGGGATCTACCTGGCCCGGGAACTGAAGCTCACGAATATTGTCCCCGTGGTACGCAGCGTTGTCTCGTACCGCTATTGTTTTGCGGTGAAAAAAGGCAACTCGGAACTGCTGGCCGATTTCAATGAAGGCCTGGCCATCCTCAAACAGACGGGCCAGTACCAGAAGATCTACGAAAAGTGGCTCGGTGTCCAGGAATCTCCGCGCATCACGTGGAAGGAGATTGCCAAATACGTGGTGATCGCCGTCATTCCCCTGCATCTCATCCTGCTCGGCACCATATTCTGGTCACGCTCCTTGAGGAAGCAGGTTGCCCAAAGGACCGAATCGCTCACGAAAGCGCTGCACGAGCTGCAGATAAACCAAAAACAACTCGTCCAGGCCGACAAGCTGGCCGCCCTCGGCACCCTGGTCTCCGGCGTCGCCCATGAAATCAACAACCCCAACGGCCTGATCCTGCTCAGCATCCCGACCCTGATGAAAGCCCACAGGGACACGGCGCATATCCTCGAGGAATATTACCGCGACCACGGAGACTTTACCGTGGCAGGCCTGCCCTACATCCGCATGAAGGCGGAGATTCCCCGCATACTCGAAGAAATGCAGGATAGCGGCCAACGCATCAAACGAATCGTCTCCGACCTGAAGGATTTTGCGCGGCGCGATGACAGTGCCGGTCAGGAGTTGCTTGATTTCAATACGGCGGTGCAGACGGCAGTGCGCCTTGCCGAGCCGACATTCCGCAAGGCAACGGATTCCTTCACGGTCGATTACGGAGCGGGGCTCCCGCGGGTGCGGGGCAATGCCCAACGGATCGAGCAGGTCATCATCAATTTGATTCTCAACGCCTGTCAGGCCCTGCCGGATGCCAGCCGGAGCATCCAGCTCTCGACCTCGTACCACCAACCGTCCGGTGCCGTGATCCTCAGGCTGCGGGACGAGGGGGTCGGGATCAGCCCCGAGCATATGTCCCAGTTGACGGACCCCTTTTTCACCACCAAGCGGGAGAGTGGGGGGACCGGCCTCGGATTGTCGGTATCCGCCAAGATCGTCAGGGACCATGACGGCACCCTGGCGTTCGACTCGGAGCCCGGCGAGGGCACCACCGTGACCCTCTCCTTTCCCATTGCCAAAGAGGAGCAGACCGCATGACCCAAAATCCGTACCCCAGCTTCGGTATCCTGCTGGTTGACGACGAACCGGCCTGGCTCAACATGCTTGCCATTACCCTGGAGGGAAGCGCCGGCATCACCAACATCGTCACCTGTTCCGACAGCCGGGAAGTCCTGCCGCTCCTGGACAAGGGGGGAATCGGCCTGGTGCTCCTCGACCTGACCATGCCCCACCTGACCGGCGAAGAACTCCTCAGGAAGATCGGCGAGAGCCATCCGGAGATCACCACCATCATCGTCAGCGGCATGAACCAGATTGCGACCGCGGTGCGCTGCATAAAACAGGGGGCCTTCGATTACTTCATCAAGACCGATGAGGAGGACCGGATTGTGGGCGGGGTGCTCCGGGCGGTCCGCATGCTGGAGATGCAGCGGGAGTACGATGAGATGTCGAGCCGGGTCGTGTCCGGGGAGTTGCGTCATCCCGAGGCGTTCACCGCCATCGTGACCGGCGACCGCTCCATGCTGGCGCTGTTCACCTATGTGGAAGCGGTGGCCAAGAGTCCCCAGCCGTTGCTCATCACCGGGGAGAGCGGCACCGGCAAGGAGTTGCTCGCCCAGGCCGCCCACAACCTCAGCGGTTGCCGCGGCAGGCTGGTAACGGTCAATGTGGCGGGGCTCGATGACGCCGTCTTTTCCGATACGCTCTTCGGCCATGTGCGCGGCGCATTTACCGGTGCCGATTCCGTGCGGCGTGGCATGATCGAGGAAGCCGAAAACGGGACCCTTTTCCTCGACGAGATCGGCGACCTCGGCATCGCCTCCCAGGTGAAGCTGCTGCGCCTTCTCCAGGAGGGGGAGTACTTCCCCCTCGGCAGCGACCGGCCCAAACGCCTCAAGGCGCGCATCGTCGTGGCCACCCACCAGAACCTGCCGGCAAAGGAGGCGGATGGCTCATTCCGTCGGGACCTGTACTACCGCCTCCGCACCCATCAGGTCCGCATCCCGCCGCTTCGGGAACGCAAGGGGGACATCCCCCTGCTGCTCAACCATTTTCTGGCCGAAGCGGCGAGCGCCCTGGGCAAGAAAAGGCCGACCCCGACCCAGGGGCTGGCCCAGTACCTCACCACCTACGGGTTCCCCGGGAATATCCGCGAACTCAAGGCCATGGTCTACGACGCCGTCAGCGTGCACAACGACCGGATGCTGACCTTGGAGCCGTTCGTCGATGCCATTGAGCGCGCCCGGCACGACACCGGCCCGGCCGGCGCCGCGGCTGCCAGAGAGAACCCCTTTGCCGGGTTCGAAGAACTTCCCACCTTCGGTGATGCCGCCGGATTTCTCGTGATGGAGGCCATGAACCGCGCCGGCGGCAACCAGACCCTGGCGGCGCGCCTCCTCGGCATCTCCCAGCCGGCCCTCAACAAGCGCCTCAAGCTGCTGCGCGGCTGAAGGGGCTATAACCCCAGGTTATTTTTATAACCATTGCTCATACCCATGCCCGGGGGTTATGGGCGTCTTTTTAGCTTGTATTGACTAATATCTTGAAATTAAAGCAGTTAATAGTGAAATCCCGCCACCCGGCATAACCTCCGGTTATGCCTCTGAATCGCGCTTTCGCCGTGCCATCCCTAAAAAATAATGTAATTACAGGTTGTTGTAATTATTCCGCCAACTGGCATCCTCCGTGCTCTTACTCGTGCAGATCGATATCGGCATACCCGGTACCACACAACACGAGACAGGAGGAAGCAAATGAAGCTCAACAGCATGTGGAGGATTGTAGTCGCGGCCGCCGTGATCTGCGTCAGCGGCACAACGGCATTCGCCGCAGGGCGGGTGTTCACGAACGACGTGGTCATCATCGGCGCCGGCGGGGCCGGCCTGGCGGCGGCGGTGAGCGCGGCACAGTCCGGAGCGAAGGTCACGGTGCTGGAGAAATTGCCGGTCATCGGCGGCCACACCATCATCTCCGGCGGTTCCGTCAACGCCCCTGACCCGGAACGCCAGGC
The DNA here is from genome assembly GCF_008330225.1 of Geobacter sp. FeAm09. Lineage (NCBI taxonomy): Bacteria > Pseudomonadati > Thermodesulfobacteriota > Desulfuromonadia > Geobacterales > Geobacteraceae > Geobacter > Geobacter sp. FeAm09. The sequence goes on from NZ_CP042466.1 coordinate 4,060,330, forward strand.
CAAGGCCGGCATCAAGGATTCCCCCGACCTTTTCTACGAGCAGACCCTGAAAGCCGGCGATTACCGCAACGACCCCGCCGTGGTCAGGGTGCTGGCCGATAACGCCACCGACATGCTCACGTGGTTCGAATCCCTCGGGCTCAAATGGGACGACCGGGTGTTCGAGGCGTGGGGCGGCCTCTATCCCCGCAGCCACAACTCCGGCGCAGCCGCAGCCGGCAAGGACTACATCAGGGTGCTCAACGACAGCGCCAAGAAACTGGGCGTCACCGTCAAGACCAACACCAAGGTCATGGACCTGCTCAGGGACGGCAGTGAAGGGCGCGTGTACGGCGTCAAGGCACTGAACAAATCCGGCGACACCGACACCTACCTGGCAAAGGCCGTCATCATCGCCAGCGGCGGGTTTACGGCTAACATCCCCATGCGCATGAAATACAACCCCCGCCTCAACGAGAAATTCCGCACTACCGCCAACCCCCAGGGCAAGGCTCTCGACGGCAGCACCGGCGACGGCATCATCATGGCCAAGAAGATCGGCGCCGACGACGTGGGGATGGATTACATCCAGTTGATCCCCTTCTCCGGCGGCCGGGTCATCGACTACGTGGGCGGCGACATCTTCGTGAACTTCGACGGCAAGCGCTTCGTCAACGAAGGTGGCCGGCGCGACGCCATTGCCGATGCGATCCTGAGCCAGCGCGGCCAGAAGATGTGGGTCATCACCGACGACCAATCCATCAAGGGCGCCAGTCTCAAGACCAAGCTGGAAAAGGGGATCGTTTTCAAGGCGGACACGGTTGAAGAGATGGCCCGGAAGATGGAGGTGGATCCGAAGGTTCTGCAGCAGACGCTCGACCGTTACAACCAGTACGCCAAAGACAAGCAGGACCCCGACTTCGGCAAGGCCATGTTCACCCAGACCGTCGACAAGGCCCCGTACTATTTCGGCATTGAAACCGCCGACGTCCACTTCACCTGCGGCGGCCTGCGCATCAGCCCGAAAGCGGAAGTGATCGACCTGGACGGCAAGGCGATTCCGGGCCTCTTCGCAGCCGGCGAGGTTGCCGGCGGCATCCATGGCACCAACCGGGCCGGCGGCAACTCCCTGACCGCCATCTTCGTCTTCGGCCGCATCGCAGGTACCAACGCGGCACAACTGAAGTAACCGGCCATCCCGCGCGAAAGTTCGTGCTGGCAACGGACCAAGGTTCCCTCGGCGCCTCTGCCGGGGGAACGGTCCTCTGATCTTACGATAGTGCGCCGGACAGCCCGTTCCGCACGAAGCAAAAGGAGAAACGATATGAAGAGCAAAACCATAATGATGCTTGCGGCGGTATGTGCGGTGTGCTGGGCGGGTGTTCCGGCATTTTCCGGAGACCAGCTTGCCGACAGGCACAAGGCGGCAGGGCTCGGCTGCAAGGATTGCCACGGCGACAAGGACAAAAAGGACGGCGTCGATATGGACAAATGCCTGAGCTGCCATGAATCGTACGCAAAGCTCAAGCTTTCCCCCAGGACGATGAAACTGCATCCCAACCCGCATGACGGGCATTATCCGGACCTGGATTGCAACAACTGCCACCATGGCCATAAGCCCTTAGAGATTTACTGCGATCAGTGCCACAAGAAATGAGCGCGGCACAACGTCGCGAAGTGACGATCCCATAGATTCGGAATGTGGAAAGGAGACGGGCAGGTGAAACATAACATCAAGATCATGGCAGCGTTAGTGGCCTGCGCCCTGACGGCTGCGGGCACAACTCCGGCGCAGGCCCTGGAGAACGAGTTCCACGGCATGTATCGCTTGGCCGCTGTCGACAGCAACTATCTGGGGTCGCAGGCAGCCAGTTACTATACCTACAACGGCTCCAACATCTTCGCCCAGGACCCGAAGACCGCAAATATCAGGGAGCAGCACCCGGCAACGGCCAACTTCCTCGATCAGCGCCTCCGGCTCATGTACATCGCACGGGTGGATGAAGAGCTGAAGCTGGTGACCAATTTCGAGATCAACTCCCGCTGGGGCGACAACAACTATGGCACCGGCATTTCCGGGGGCGGGGCCGTGGGTGCCGATTATGTGAACCTGCGCACCAAGTCGGCCTATCTCGATTATTCCTTCAATATCGGCATACCGGTCAACAGCAGGCTCGGTATCCAGCCGGTGGCCGACAGTTACAAAGGGATCATCCTCGACAACGACGCCGCGGCGGCAGTCCTGTCTTCGAAAATAGGCGCAACGACCCTGACCGTCGGTTTCTCCCGTTTTGCCGACAACGGCAGCCTGAACAGCTATTCCGCCACCACCGATTACACCGGCACCGGCGAGCCCACGCCCAACACCAACGGCAACCTGTTCGGCGGGGGGCTGGCAGTGACGAATACCAATGGGGCAAACGGCGCCGCCTACGGCGACGTGTCAGCCGACTTCTGGATCCTGGACGCCAAATACGACGTCAACAACAACCTCACGGTGGGCGCCAGTTATTACCTGCTCTACAGCGACATCGCCAAAAAGCTCTCCAGCACCAACGCCACAGCCAAGTATCGTGAGAATGTGCACATGCTGGGGGTAAGCGCCAAAGGCAAGTTCGGCCCCGCCCAGATCGACGGCTTTTTCGTCTACCAGATCGGCAGGACGACCAACCGCGACATCCATGCCATGGCCGGCAACCTGGGAGCCAGGATCAAGGCAGGTCCCGGCACCGTCAAATCGGAATTCCTCTACATGAGCGGCGACAGCGGCACCTCGACGGGACGGACCTCTTCCTTCCAGGTCATCGGCGGCGAGGCCGGCTACACCTGTAGCGGCTTGCAGATCCTGAGTCGCGATTCCCTGGTCATGAGCAGGAACAATGCCCTCTTCTATGACAACAATGCGGGCATGGGGGTCGTTTTGGGAGCCATCGGCTATGACCTGCCCTTGACCGGCCGCCTGTCGGCCAATGTCAATGCCGGCTTCGGCGCCGTCGAAAGCGTCAATTCGAATATTGTCGCCGCATCGGGCGAATATCTGGGCACGGAAGCCAATGTGTCCCTGCCGTTCAAGGCAAAGGAAAACCTGACGATCACACCACGCTTCGCCTACGTGTTTCTCGGGGACTTCTACAAAAACCTGGCCGCAAATGGCAAAACGCCGGACAACCCGTACCTGGCAAGCCTGCTGGTGAACTTCAAGTTCTAGTGATTTTTCACTATGGGACGGTGCGGCGCTCCCATGCACTACGGAAACCGTGAAAACCTTTGAGAGCGCATGGCGTGTTTCAAGCCCGGGCCAACGCCGCCGAACCTTGGCCCGGATGACGGGCCCGTGGGGTTCTCCCTCCTTCCTCCACGGGCCTTTTTTCCGCGGCTTACCGGCATAGGGCATCTTCGGCACGCCAAGGGAGAAACCATGGAAACCCGCACCCTGTTCCGGGGGTTGTTCCTGATCAACTTCGCCATCACCCTGGGCTTCGGCATCGCCGACGCCTTCTTCTCCCTCTACGTCTTCAGCCTGGGCGCACGGGGAGCACTCCTGGGACTGCCGCTGGTCCTCTACTCCCTCTCCAAGATCGTCCTCAGCCCCTTCATGGGCGCCTGGGCCGACCGCATCGGCCGCAAGAAGGTCGCCGCCGCCAGCCTCGGCCTCTACCTCTTCGTCTCCCTCTCCTACCTCTTCACCGCCAGTCTCCCCCTCATCACCCTTCTGCGCCTGCTCCAGGGCATCGGCTGCGCCATGTTCCGCCCCGTGGTGCTCTCCCTGGTGGGCGAAGCCTCCCCGGACCACAAGCGGGCCACGGTCATGGGCACCTTCGACATCTCCTTCTACGGCGCCCTGAGCCTGGGGCCGGTGATGGGGGGGATGCTCAAGGACCTGTGGGGCTTCCAGGGGATCTTCGCCACCCTGGCCCTCCTGTGCGTCGTCGCCCTGGCCGTGGCCCTCATCTGCATCCCCGGCCACACCCCCCCGCCACGGCAGGCCAGCCACAGCGAACGCCTCGGTGACCTCCTGGGCGCCACCCGCCACAGCTCCTTGCGGGGCCTTCTGGCCTTCGTCTTCGGCCGGGCCTGCGGCATCTCGCTGTTGGGGGCCTTTCTCCCCATCATGCTCACGGCCCGGCTGGGGCTGAGCGGCACCCGGGCCGGGCTGGTCATGGCCTCCTCCACCCTGGTGATGACCCTCTTGCTCCGTCCCATGGGCATGCTCTCGGACCGGGCGCCGCGCAAGTCCCTGGTGGTTGCCGGGGGCACCGTGGTCTCGCTGCTCTACTTCCTGATCCCGGTGGCGGTAGGTTTTGGTCAGATCCTGGCGCTGGGGGTGGGTATCGGCCTGTTCAGCGTGTTGTCCCAGCCTGCGAGCACGGCGCTGCTGGTGGAGGAGGGGAGCCGCCACGGCATGGGTGCGACGGTTGGCACCTGCAACGCGGTGCTGAACCTTGGGTTCGTTTCCGGCCCGCTGTTGGGTGCGGGACTGCAGAGCGCCCTGGGGCTGACGGCGGTGTTCTACGCCGCTGGGGTTCTGGGGCTCGGGGCCGTGGCGCTGTTCATGGCCAACGTCGGAACGGTGGTGGCGGGCAGCGCCGCCGGATACCGACACCCCTGTCCACAGCAGCACTCGGTTCGCTGAAGGGCTTTTTTCATGGCGGGGTGGTCTTTTGAGCCGATGGGGCCCGTTAGGGGAGGATAGAGGTCATCTTAAAATTAATGCGGTTTTTTAATATATTACGTGCTTGACACGCGGTTTTGGTTGGTGACATAATTCACCATCATGGCGCCGACCAAGGAACAGTGCAGCCATTGCGGAAGCATCGTCAAAGCAGGGAGCAATGGCATTTATTCTGTCAGGGTGGACAGCAAGGGCTACCTGATGGAGATAATGGACGGAGAGATTCTCCCCGATACGTTCCACTATTGCTCTCCAGGCTGCATGTTCAAGCGTGAGCGGGGCGTGGTCCCCAGAGCCAAGATCGCATTTCACTTTTAGGCGCGCGCCGCAGTATCGCGTCGCGCCGCCACCAGGGTACACGTACCGACCATCGCGAGCCGCCATTCTTGGGCGGCTTTTTTTGTCGCTTGTCGCCGCACCGCGAAGTTCTGCAAATTAAGCTGGATTTATTCGGCTTTCCCCATAGACGAATGCTAAAAAATAGGGCATTATACCGGGGTCTTGCGTGTCATGTTGCAGAGGAGTCGCCGTGCCGGCCTGCCGCACCGCCCTGATATACTCGTCGTTGTTCGGAAACTTCAGCTACGGGGACGACCATCCGTTCAAGTTGCAGCGCTACCGCATCGTACGGGACCTGATGGAATCTTACGGGCTGCTGAAGCTGCCGGGCATGGCGATCCGCGGGTGCCGGCCGATCGACGACGAACTGGCGTTGAGCTTCCACGCCCCCGAATATCTGGCGCGCCTCAAGGAGTTCAGCACCTCCGACGAGCCTCGGGCCGACTTCCGTTTCGGCCTGGGCGATGCCGACTGCCCCGTCTTCAAGGGGCTGTACGATTGCGCGGCATTGGGGGCCGGTGCGACCTTCGAGGCGGCCCGCCTAGTGGAGGAAGAGGGGTTCGACATCGCCTTCAACCTGGCCGGCGGCTGGCACCATGCCCATCGGGCCAAGGCCTCGGGTTTCTCCTATCTGAACGATGCCGTGCTCGCCATCAACTGGCTGGTGGCCCGGGGGCGGCGGGTGGTCTATCTGGATATCGACGCCCACCACGGCGACGGGGTGCAGGAAGGGTTCTACGACAGTGACCAGGTCCTGACCATCTCGCTGCACGAAAGCGGCATCTATTTTTTTCCCGGCACCGGCTTCGAAAGCGAAACCGGTACCGGCCGGGGGCGGGGCTATTCGGTGAACGTGCCGCTGCTTGCCCACACCGACGACGCCCTCTACATGAAGGCCTTCGACGAGGTGGCCTATCCGCTGATAGCCGCCTACGACCCGGATGTCATCGTCACCCAGATCGGCGCCGATGCGTTTCGCACCGACCCGCTGACCCGGCTCGAGATCACGACCCATAGCTACGGCTATATCATGCGCAAGCTCAAGGCGCTCAAGATTCCCTGGGTTGCGTTGGGCGGGGGGGGCTACGACCTGATGAACACGGCCCGGGCCTGGACCATCGCCTGGGCGGTCATGAACGGCGTGGAGCTCAATCCCCGCCTGCCGGCGGCCTTTGTGCGGAGGATAGAGCCGCTGGGGTATCCGCATCGGGCCTTGCTGGACGCCATGCACTGGTCCGAGGAGTATGAGCGCAACCTGGCCCTCGATGCGGTGGAGAAAAGCATTGCGCGGATCAGGGCGGCCATCTTTCCTGGTATAATTGGAACCTATGGCACAACTTCCGGGAAATAGCCAGTTGCTGGATGGGGCCGGCCGGCCGCTGCGGTCGCTGTTGGCCATCAACCGGCTGGACGATCCGGAAAAAGAACTGCTGTACGCTTCCTTGCTGCCGCTGCGCCTGCGCGAACTGCTGGGGCTGGCCGCCGACGGGCTCCATGCTGCGTCGGGGGAGCGTCTGACCACCATCATCGCGCCCACCGGGCTTGCGCTTTTGCGGATCGAGGTCCGCGCCCGGCCGGATGATGCGGATACGGCGTTCTTCCTCGAGTTGGCCGATACCCAGTATCACCAGATGGAGCTCTCCTTCTGCATCATCTGCGATCCGGCAGCGCCCCGCTACGATGTGGATGTGGACGAGAGCGGCAGAAGGAACTGGTTCGCCTCCCGGGGGCGGAATCTGCCCGAAGAGGTGCGCGCCATGGAGGACGGGCTGTTTCCCAACCAGACCCGGCGCGGCTTGCGCCTGTTCGCCGAGTTTTTCCCGCTCCTGGAGCGCTTCACCGATGCCCTGGGGATGGAGATGATCGTGGCCGAGCCGCTGAGTTACGACAACGCCATCCGCTACGAAAAATACGGTTTCGACTACCTGCGGGGCAAGCGCCTCATGCTGGAGATCGACCGGGAATTCCGGCCCGGTGGCCGCTATCATGGCCGGCTGGACGGCTCCACCCCTTTTCGCATGCCGGGCATGGAACGCACGGTGCGGGGGAGGAGTTGGGCCATCCACGACGGCGTTTTGGACGAGCCGTGGGATGAGGTGCAGATCTACAAGATGATCGGCGTTCATGCCGGCATCGATACCTTTCCCGGGAGGGAGCGGGGAGCCCGATGAATAGCGTGGATCCTTCGACAGTCACACCGCTTGACGGCATCAGCTATTTTGCGCCGCCGGCAGGCTATACGCTTACCGGGCGCGACGGCCGGGTGGCCATCCCCTGGGATGGCAAGCCCCCCATCCCGCTTCTGGACGAGGATCTCGCCGCCGTGAAGCAGGGGGCGCCCGACTACGACATGGTGGGCCGGGGCATCTACCGGGCGCTGCGTCTCGACCCCGAATGCGCCCATGCCGCCGAGTACGCCGCCGTGTTGGGTGAGGCTTACCCCCACATCGTTTCCGAGCTGGGGGGGCAGGTCATCATGCTGGACGCCAAAGAGGTCGATACCCCCTATCTGGACCGCAAGATCACGTCCCTCAAGATCCTTGCCCTGCTCGATCCCGCCAATGCCGGCCTGCAGGCGGAGATAGGCCGGACCTTTGCCGACAGGGGCGCGCGTCTCGCCGTACTGCATCAGGCCGTGGAGAGCTGGTACGGGGCGGAGAAACATCTGAAGAAGGCCCTGGCGCTGGACCCGTCCGACGGCCATGCCGCTTATGAATACGGCGAGGCGCTCTACATCCTGGGGCGCTACGATCAGGCGGCCGAGGTCTGGGCCGAGGCGCTGGCCGGCCTGGCGGAGGGTGAGCGGGCGCGCCTTGAGACGCGCATCGCCGCAGTTCTGGCCGGCAAGGTCCCGCTGGTCCCCCCCCTGGATTATCTGACGGCCCTGTCGGTGGCATTGGGGGAGCGCCAGGCCGGGCGCAACGATGAGGCCGCCGCCATCATCGAAGATGTGCTGGCAGACCCTTTCTTTGCCGAGCAGTTCCCCATGGGCGAGGTCTATTACCTGCTGGGCACCTGTTACCAGGAGATGGGCATGGAGAACGAAGCGGCAGAGGCATTCAGGAGGAGCGCATAAATGTTGTTCGGGTTCAGTGTCGCCGATTGGATTTTCATAGGATTCATCCTGGTCGTCATCTTTGTCTGCGTGGTCCTGAGCGACATGCGGCGGAGCAATAAGCGGGACAAGGCCGCATAACGGCATTTGCCGAGGTGCCCATGGAAGAGATCGACAACGACGGCGAAGAGCGGCGGCCCCTGGGCATTGTCCTGCTGGGGGGACTGTACCTGTTCTTCTTCATGCTGACCGTATCCACCTTCGGCCATCCTTTTCCGCTGCTGGGGACGATCTACCAGGGGCGCGTAGCGGAAGCGCTGGTGTTCGCGGACAGCCTGATCAGCCTCTATCTCTTCCTGGGCCTGATGAAGCGGCAGACCCTGACCTGGTACCTGCTGATCGGTTACAATGCTTTCGAAGTGGTGAATACGCTGATCAATCTGATAGGAATTTCCGCGGGAGAACTGGAAAAAGCGCTCGGCCAACCGGTCGATGTGCGCGGATTGGCGGCTGACAACCTGTCGGTCATGGTGGCCATACTGTTGCTGACGGCCTTTATTTACAAGCATCGCGGGTATTTCACCAACCGGTCCAAGTATCTGCTCTGACCCGGTAGGCACGTATACTGCATTTAAATTTTTTCGAGAGTCCTCCATGTCCGTGCACGGCATTGCCGTTCGAATTGAAAAGCTGAATAAATCCTTTGGCGGCAATCATGTCCTCAAGGATATCGATCTCGATATCGCGCCGGGAGAGACCTTTTCCATCATCGGTCCCTCCGGCACCGGCAAGAGCATCCTGCTGAGGCACATTATCCGCCTGGAAACGCCCGATAGCGGCCAGATCTACTTTAACGGCCAGCCGGTGTTCGACAATGGCCGCCCGCTGCCCCAAACGTTCCGCAGCAGCATGGTGTTCCAGTCGTCGGCCCTGTTCAACTCACTGACCGTTGCCGAGAACGTGGGACTCTGGCTGCGGGAGCACCGCATCTGCCCCGAGGCGCGCATCCGCGAGCTTATTACGGAGAAGCTCGCCATCGTCGGGCTGGAAGGTACGGAAGGGCTGAACACCTCGGAATTGTCGGGCGGTATGCGGAAGCGGGTCGCCATTGCCCGCTCCCTGGCGATGGAGCCGGACCTGGTTCTCTACGATGAACCGACCGCCGAACTGGACCCGGTCACCACTGACGAGCTGGCGGAGACGATTCTCTCCCTGAGAAAAAAGACCGGCAATACGACGATCATCGTCACCCATGACCTGAACTTTGCCCTGTACCTGTCCGACCGCATCGCCATGATGCACCGGGGCGAGATCATCGAAATCGGCGTGCCGGACCAGATACGGAACAGCGCCAATCCGATCGTGCAGCGCTTCATCCGCACCACCACCAAGGGGATTCAGGGGGGCTGATTGCAGTCCGGAAGCGTGAAGGAGACCGCGATGAACAAACGTTGTGGCAGAGCTGTTGTGTTTGCGGGCATCGTCCCGGGCGCCCTGGTCCTCGTGTCGCTGCTGGCCGCCGGGTGCGCCGGGATGAAGCAGTCCCATCCGCTCCTGCCGGTCGCCGAGTACGAGAAGATGATCGTCGGCCGCCTGGATGCCGACTACGTGGGGACGGACAACTGCGTGGCCAAGTGCCACAAGCATGACAAGATCACCAGCGATTTCAAGCGGAGCGTGCACGGCGAGCAGATCAAGCCTGAAACCGGGTTGCCGCTGGTCAACTGCGAATCGTGTCACGGGCCGGGGAGCCTGGCCATCGCCAATATTGAGGAAACCAAGCGGCTTCACGGCGAAAAAGGGGACAAATGCGACGTCTCCACCCTGCTCGATCTGAAAAAACTCCCCCCCAGGCCCAATCCCTGATCTGCCTGAAATGCCACTCCGCCGCCTCGACCCCGGCCCTGGCCCACTGGCATTCCAGCCCCCATGCCCTGAACGATTTGAGCTGTTTTTCCTGCCACCAGTTGCATGAGGGGCCCCAGCAGAAGGTGAGCCACGACAAGATGGCCGAACTCTGCTATGGCTGCCACCCCGACGTCAAGGCCCAGTTCAGCCTGTTTTCCCACCACCCGGTGCGGGAAAAGAAGATGGGATGCTTCGACTGCCATGATCCCCACGGTTCAATGCAGCCCAAGCTGTTGAAGGGGAGCACGCAGCGCGACCTCTGCACCCGCTGCCACATGGAGAAGAGCGGCCCGTTCGTCTACGAGCACGGGGATGTCACCGAGACCTGCACCAATTGCCACGTGCCCCACGGTTCGGTCAATCGCCGGCTGCTCTCGGCGGCCATGCCGTTCCTCTGCCTGCAGTGCCACAATCCGGGGCACCGCAGCGTCATGAACAGCGACTCATCCATGAAATCGCTTTTTTCCAACCGGTGTACCGACTGCCATTCATCTGTCCATGGTTCCGATACCCCCGATAACCGCGGGTACGGAACATTGAGGAAGTGAGCCATGTCGAGCCGTTCTCGCCAAACAATGCTGTTTGCTCCGCTGGTCGTCTGTTCTGGCCTGATGTTGCTGACGCTGCCGGCCCTTGCCTCCGACGGCGCCGCGCCCGACGTCGGGGTGGAAAATCATGAGGCCCAGGCGGAGTCGGAAACCGAGGCCTATCGTTTCGCCCACCTCCAGGCGGGATACCAGTTCCTCACCCCCGATGGCCCAGGCGCGGCGGCGGCCCCCTACACGCGTCTGAAATCCGGCCTGGCGGGTGGGTTCTCCGCCGGCACGCTCGACTCCTGCCTCAAGTTGTCGGGGGAGGGCCTCATACTCCACGAGGACGATTATCGCGCCAACCTGTTTCTCGACTATGGCGGCTACTACCGTCTGCACCTGGAAACCGAGGCCTTCTGGCACAACCTGCTGACGGAGCAGCTTCCCCGGTCAGCCACCGGCCAGTATGCGACAACCCAGTCGCCCGCCCCGGCGGACGGCTATGGCATGCGTATCGGCATCTCCCAGGTGGAAAACCGCATCAAGCTGGGCAACAACCCCGTCCACATCAACCTGGGATACTGGGAGCTGAGCCGCCGGGGGACCGATCAGCTCCGTTTCGCCGACTACTATTTCAGCGATCCGCAAAACAGGATCGTCTCCATCAACCGGCAGGTCAACCAGGTCACGCGGGAGGGGAGTGCGGGGGCCGACGCCCACCTGGGATTCTTCGACGTCGCCTACGGGTTCCGCATCAGGGAGTTCTCGAACCAGGCCCCGGACACCCGCTACCCCTTTGCCGTAACCGGCAACGGGGCGCTCGTGCCGGGCACCCAGGCGACCAACGTCGTTTCCGACAGCCGGGTGACGTCCCACACGGTCAGGGTTTATACCGACATGAGCGGCGGTCTGGTGGGGACGGCCGCCTATGTCCTGACCCAGCGGGAAAACGATGCCGACCGCGGCGATGCGCGCCCCTCGTCCAAACCTACCCAGACGCTCCATTCGGTGGCGGGAGACCTGACCTATACGCCGTTCAAGGAGCTGTCCCTCGCCCTGAAATACCGGCGGCAGGAGAGCCAGCGGGAGACGCCCGCGACGATTTCATCCTCCTATTCCCAGATTCCGTCCACGACCACGCTGCCCGGCGTCTATACCTCCACGTCGGGGGTTCTGCTGGTGCGGCCCGGCATCGACACGACCAAGGATACCTTCACCCTTTCCGGCATGTACCGTCCCAGCCAACAGGTGACGTACCGCCTGGAGTACCGTGCCGTCCTGGAGTCCCGTGACAACGTGCCCAACAGCGACCTCTCGCCCGGCGACCCGGCGGCGATCCACAACGAATACCGCCAGACCCATACCGGCCTGGCCAACGTCGCCTGGCGACCGTTGCCGGGGTTCAAGATGAACGCCACCTACACCTACAAGACGGCGGATAATCCGGAATGGAAGACCTCCGCATCGGAAAGCCACAAGGGGGAGCTGTTTGCCACCTATGCGAAAAGCGGCGTCTGGGGGGGTACCGCCAGCTTCATCACCACGTTTGAGCAGAGCGAAAGCTCTGCCTCCACCGTCGCCCCGGCCCCGGTCGCCAGCTATACCCTCCCCCGGGAGAACCGCTCCTATTCGGCCAATGCGAGCCTGTGGTTCACCCCTGTGGAGCGCCTGACCATCACCGCCAACTATTCGTACCTGGAGACGGTGACGGACCAGTCCATGCTGTTTTCCAATATCATTGTGGACCCGGACCCGCTCGTGGCGACCACCTACCGGTCCACGGCGCATGTGTACGGCATCGATGCCGTCTATGCCGTGGCGGAGCCGCTGGACCTCTCCTTCGGCATTCAGCAGGTGCGTTCGGCGGCGCGGTTCGATGTCCCGGTCAGGGTGTTTACCCTCGCAAACGTGACGGGCAGTTTCGATACCAGCGGCATCACCAGCCTCACCCGGCTGGACACGGTGGAAACCGGCGTAACGGCCCGGGCCCGACTGGCGCATCAGCAAGCATGTGGGTTGTTCGATGAACTATAGTTTCCGGAATTACAATTCCGGCGATGCTCTCTACGACGGCTCGGTCCACACGACCATGGTGTCGTTGACTTCACGGTGGTAGCGGAAGGTATGCGCCGAAGAATCCTCTCCATAACGCTGATGGTCCTTTTCCTGTCGTGCTGGTGCTGGCCTTCGGATTGCCGCGCCGCCGGCAAGGTCATCGCCGCCATCATGAGCAGCGACCAGCCCCGCTATCGCGAGGCGCACCAGGCGTTCATCAAATCCCTGGCCGCTTTGGGCTATACCTCTGCCAATGTGGAGATCATCCTGCAAGTGCCGAACCCCGATCCGCTCTCCTGGTCCAATACGATCAGGAAATTCAACGCCTACCGTCCCGATTTGATCGTGGCCTACGGGGCTCCGGCGGCATTCGTGGCCATGAGGGAGTCGGACGGGATCCCGGTGGTGTCCGTGGATGTCTTTGTCTCGGACGGACCGCATCGGGGCATGTGCGGCGTCAGTTCGCGGGTGCCGTTGGTCACGCTGATAAAGACCCTGAAGGACAGCCGTGAGCACATCAAACCGTACCGGCGGGTCGGGGTCGTTTACAATTCCCGTGAAAGCGGCTCGCAGAGGCAGCTTGAGGAAATCAGGAAATTCGCGCCCCAGTACGACATGGTGGTGGCGGAGGCAAACGTTGCCTCGTCCGCTGCCCTGGACTCGGCGCTCCCCTCCCTGCTCGACCATTCCGATGTCATCTTCGCCACGGAGAGCGGCGTCGTTTCCCGGCAGTTCGCCAAGATCGTCGCCCGCGCCCGGGCCCGCAACATCCCGGTGCTCTCCACCATGCCCGGCGCCGCCGAACGGGGCGCACTCATCTCCCTTGAGATCCATCCCGAAGAGCAGGGGCACCTGGCGGCCGACATCGCCACCCGCATCCTGGAGGGCGCCCGGCAGAGCCATCTCTCCCTGATCTCACCCCGCCGTATCGAGCTGGTCATCAACATGCGCGCTGCCCAGGAGCTTGGGATCAACCTCCCCTTCACGGTCTTGAGCAATGCCACGCGCGTCATCAAGTAGCGTCCTGCGGGCCCCGTATTTTTTTGCTTCATGGGCGCGGTAAAATCGACTATATTGTACTACTATGGGTAGAATATTATTGATCGACGACGACCAGGCCTTTACCGAATTCCTGGCCGGGTACATACATGACGCCTATCCCCTGTTGCGGGTTGATATCTGCAACAGCCCGGTAACGGCCTTGAACTCCATCAGGGCCGGCGGATACGACCTGTTGCTCATCGACCTGGAAATGCCGGCCATGGATGGTTTGAAGCTGCTTTCGTTCGCGACCCAGGCGGGGATGGACAAAAACCGGGTGGTGATCCTCTCCGGCCGGGATGCCGACTTTCTCCACGACCTCTGTCCCATGGGCACCTGCCTGGCGGTGCTCAACAAGTTCGAGGCCCGGCAGAAAACGGTGCTGGACATGATCTTCAGCTCTCTCAGCAAAAAAACCGCCGGGCGGTAGCGCCGGCAGTCCCTGCATACCCCCGCTCCCAGAGCGGTTCCCCATGAAAAACCTCATTGCAAAACCTGCCGAGAAGTATAAAATCGAAGCCAGGGTACCGCCCGAAGCCCGAACGGATGGGCCGGTGCCGTGTGCCTGCCGAGAAACCCCAAGGAGGTCGCGTATGCTGAAACGAGTCATATATCTGGCAGTGGCAGGTCTGATGGTCCTGGTGTTCACGGGCTGTGTTTCCCAGGGGACGTATCAATTGAAGGAAAACGAAGCCAAGGGATTGGCGGGGGAGCTTGGCGACCTGAAGCAGAAATACGGGCAGTTGAGTTCCGACAACAACGCGTTGAAGGCCGAGTTCGACAAGCTGAAGACCGAGGCCGCCGGGCTTGAGAAGGACCGGCAGGCGCTCACCAAGGACAGGAATGAACTGGAGCAGGTGCTCAAAGCCAAATCAGACACCCTTTCCAGGAATATCAGCGACCTGCGCCAGAAGATAACCGATCTGGAAGGGGAGAACGGGCGGCTCAAGGGTGAGATCGCCAGCCTCCAGAAGGCCAAGGAGGAGAAGGTCAAGGAGGTCAGCAGCACGTACGAGCATCTGCTGGAGAACATGAAGAGCGAGATCGCCCAGGGACAGGTGACCATTTCGGAATTGAAGGGGAAACTGACCGTCAACATGGAGGCCGCCATCCTGTTCGATTCCGGCAAGGCCGATGTCAAACCGGACGGCGTCACCATCCTGCTCAAGATGATCCCGACCCTGAAAGAGGTCAAGGACAAGTCGATCCGCATCGAGGGGCACACCGACAACGTGCCGATCAGGTCGGCCCAGTTCCCCTCCAACTGGGAGCTTTCCGCGGCCCGTGCCATCAACGTGGCCAAATATCTCCAGCAGCAGGGGCTCGACCCGGCGAATCTCTCCGCTGCGGCCTTTTCCGAATATAGGCCGGTGGCCGACAACGACACCAGGGAAGGGCGCGCCAAGAACCGCCGCATCGAGATCACTCTGGTGGCCAAGGACTGATGGGCAAGAAGCAGCGCCACGAAAAGCCGGCAGCGGCCGCTCAGTTTCGCGCCAGCCATTTTGCTGCCCTGAAAGGGGTGGCTCTCGCCCCGAAGGAGGAGCCGGCTCCGGCTGCGCCCCCTCCCCAGCCGCCCCGCCGCGAAACGCAGCCGGTGGAGGATGACGACCTGTTTCTGCGGGCCATGGCCGATGTCAAGGTTGTGCGCACCCGCGGAGGGGGCCCCAAGGCCGGAACGGAGCGTGAACGACCGGCTCCGGGCGGCCCGGCCGAGGATGGGGAGGCTGAACTGTTCCGGCGCGCCATGTCCGGCGTGAAAGCGTTGTCCGTACCTCCGGAGGGCGCGGCAAAGGCCGGGACGGCTCCGCCTGGTGCCCGCGCGCAGGCCCCGTTGCCATCTCCTCCCCCCCCGGACGGCGACCGTGAATCCGCGGAACTGTTTCTGCAGGAGATCGGGCGCTTGAAGCTGGAAACGAAATTCGCCGATGCGCTGCCGGCCGATGACGAGTTGAAACCGCTTTCGGGCAATCGCCTGCGCCAGGTGAAGCAGGGGATCATCGCCGTCACCCACCAACTCGACCTGCACGGATTGACGCGGGAGGAGGCCCTGGCGGCGTTGCCCCGTTTTTTGAACACGGCACGCCACAAGGGGCAGAAAGCGGCCCTGGTCATTACCGGCAAGGGGAACAACTCGCCGGGCGAGCCGGTGCTCCAGCAGGCGGTCGCATCCTGGCTGCGGGACGCCGGGCGCGGGATGGTGCTGGAATTTGCGCCGGCCCCGCGGGAGATGGGCGGAAGCGGTGCCTTTATCGTCTTTCTCCGCCCCCTGGCGGAAGCTCCCGCCGGTGCCTGACCCGGCGCTGCCGGCAACAGTCCGCACATGCGAAGAGGGGTGCTTTCCGGCACCCCTCTTCATTTTTTTCGCCCCCCGTATCCTCCGGCGGGGTGGCGCTACAGGGCCGTCACATACTCCGCAATGGTGCGGGCCATGGTGTCCACACTGTTCTTGTCGTTGTTGAGCACCAGGTGGTAAAAGCCCAGGTCGCGGGCATCCCGGTCCAGAAAGTCGCGGATGAAGTTGTCCCGCTGCTTCTGCTGTTTGGCGATGATTTTTTCGGCCTCTTCGGCCTCAACCCCCATCCGGTGCGCTATGGAGCGCACCTTGAACCCCGGTGAGGCGAACAGGCGGAAATGGAAGCAGTTTTTCAGGGGCTGGGTGACAATCGAGCTGCCCCGGCCCACGATGATCACGTTGCCCTGTTCCGCCAGGGAAAGCACATGGCGGCACAGTACCCGGAAATGGTCCTTCTCGCTTTTCCAGCGTGAAGAGAACGTGGCCAGGATCTCGTCCAGGAAACGGCTCTTCTCTCCCAGGCTGTTCAGCACGTTGGCGGACAGGTGGTGGTCCTGGGCGACCTCGTCGAGCAGCCCTTTGTCCAGCAACACCCACGGTTCGCCGTGCTTCTTCTCCATGATCTCCCGCAGGCGTTCCGCCATGGGGTATGCCTCGCAGCCGAACTCCCGTGAGATGGTGATGGTCTGCCGCTTTTTGTGTTTGGCGGGGGATGATGCCTCCATGTCACGCTTGCGGTTGAACTCCAGCAAGGAGCCGAGCCTCATTTCCACGGACGGTATCAAGAGTTTTTCCGGCATGGCGACCTCCGTAGCCTCGAAATGGTCTGTCTGGCATCAACTGTAGCACGCGGGCGGCGATCCGCAAGTGCGGCGCTGATTGGTGCGACGGCGCCATTGACACGGGCGGTGCGGCGCGGTATACGGATAGGCATTCCCTCGAGGCCACCGCCAGCCATCAGCCAAGGAGCTATCTTGCCATGATCACCCATATCGTTTTTTTCAAGCTGTCCGACGCGAGCCCTGAAAGTCTTGCGGTTACCCGGGAAAAACTGCTCAGCATGCAGGGTAACGTCCCCCAACTGCGCCACCTGGAGGCCGGCATCGATGTCATCCGCTCCGAACGCTCCTATGACATCGCCCTGGTGACGAAGTTCGACTCCCTGGACGACCTCGAGGCCTACCAGATCCACCCCTACCATGCCGGAGAGGTGCTCCCCCATATGAGGTCGGTATGCTCCTCCATCGTCGCCGTCGATTACCGGGACTGACCGGCTTCAAACCGCCCGGACCTGCGCGCCGCGCCGGGATGGGCGGCTTTTCGTGCGGCGGTGATCCCCAAACTGTATACATTTTGACTTGACTAAACATGTTTGCACGCGTAAAATCCAGTTCTATTCACACTGCTTCTCGTTTGACCGTACAATATTCTGTAATTGCTGATTATTTGCTGACATGGTGTAGTTCTGCTCGCAAGGGTGCCGGAATAGTTTTGAGGCTGTAGACACTAAATGCAAACAGGAGGTAGAAAATGTCGGAGTATGGTACATTACAGGATCGCGTACGTCACAAATCGCTTCTGAGCAAGGTCATGACAGCCGAAGAGACCATCCAGTTCTTCAAGCCGGGGATGAACCTGGGGTGGTCCGGCTTTACCCCCGCCGGCTACCCGAAGGTGGTCCCGATTGCGCTGGCTGACCATGTGGAGAAGAACAACCTCCAGGGGAAATGGAAATTCAACCTGTTCATCGGCGCTTCGGTAGGGGCTGAAACCGAGGACCGCTGGGCTTCTCTCGACATGATCGACCGCCGCTGGCCGTATCAGACCGGTAAGAACATCGCCGCCGGCATCAACGAGGGACGCATCCGCATGGGCGACAAGCACCTCTCCCTGTTCGCCCAGGACCTGGGGTACGGTTTCTACACCAAGGACACCGAAACCGGCAAGCTCGACCTGGCCATCATCGAGGTTTCGGCCATCACCGAGGACGGGGCTTGGTCCCCACCTCCTCCTGCGGCGTCATTCCGGAGATCCTGATGATCTGCGACAAGATCATCATCGAGGTCAACACCGGCGAGCCGTCGTTCGAGGGGATCCACGACCTGGTTTCCTGCGGCACTCCGCCGAATCGCCAGGTGTTGAACATCACCAAGGCCGGCTCCCGCATCGGCTCCACGTCGATCCCCTGCGACCCGAAGAAGATCGTGGCCGTGGTGGAATCGAAACTCCGCGACCAGGGGCGCGCCTTCGCCGAGCAGGACGACACGTCCGAAGCCATCGCCAGCCATATCATCGATTTCTTCACCCATGAAGTCAAGATGGGGCGCCTGCCGGACAACCTGCTGCCGATCCAGTCGGGGTCGGTTCCATCGCCAACGCCGTAATCGGCGGCCTGGCCAAGGGGCCGTTCTACAACCTGTCCGTCTATACCGAGGTGCTCCAGGATACCATGCTCGACCTGTTCGATTCGGGCAAGCTGGACCACGCCTCCTCTTGCTCGCTCTCCCTTTCGGCGACACCCGGCTTCCCCAAGTTCTTCGAGAACATGGACAAGTATTTCGACAAGATCACCCTGCGGCCGCTCTCCATCTCCAACGCCCCGGAGCCGATCCGGCGCCTGGGGGTCATCGCCATGAACACCCCGGTGGAGATCGATATCTACGCCCACGCCAACTCGACCCTGGTCGGCGGCACCCGCATGATCAACGGCCTGGGCGGCTCCGGCGACTTCCTGCGCAACGGCTTCCTCAAGATGATGCATACCCCGTCGAGCCGTCCGAGCAAAACCGACCCGACCGGCATCTCCTGCGTGGTGCCCCACTGCTCCCACATCGACCACACCGAGCACGACCTGGACTGCGTCATCACCGAGCAGGGGTTGGCCGACCTGCGCGGCCTCTGCCCGCGGGACCGGGCCAAGGTCATCATCGACAAGTGCGCCCATCCGGACTACAAGCCGATCCTCACCGAGTACTTCGAAATGGCCAAGGCCGACTGCCTCAGGCGCAAGGTCGGGCATGAGCCCCAGTTGTGGGACCGTGCCTTCAAGATGCATCTCAACCTGGAGAAGAACGGCACCATGAAGATCAAGAACTGGGACGTGAAGGTGGACCTCTGCGAATAGCGGCGTCACCCATTCCCGCAAACGACCCCGCCGGCACAGCCGGCGGGGTTTTTCATGCTACCCCGCCCATATACTGCTTGAACTTGTCCCGCACTTATGCTTTAAATAACACGATTTACCTGCCTGTCACCACCATGAGAATCAATTTCACTCCCGGGGCGGTAGCGATGGCTGATACGATAAGCGGTTTCCAAGGCGCCGTGGTGGGTCTTTCCCTTACGGACGTCATCCAGCTCAAGGGACACAACAAGTATACCGGCGGCATCACGATCGAATACGGTGAGCAAAAAGGGGCCATCTATTTCGCCGACGGCGAGATCATCCATGCCGAACTGGGGCCGGAGATCGGCGAGGAGGCCATCTACCGGATTATCAAGTGGCCGGGCGGCATCTTCAATATCCACCCCGAAATGACCTCCAACGTCTGCACGATCCACTACCGCACCGATTACCTGCTGCTCGAAGCCCTGCGCCGCATGGATGAAGAAAACGCCGGAGCGCCCGGATCAGGCGGCGAATCGGCCCCGGCAGTGGCCCCGCGGCGGACCATGAGCAAGGTCGCGGCGCGGCTCCAGGACATTGAGGCGGTCACGTACGCGGTGCTGCTGGACAAAGCAGGCAACCCGCTCCAGGATAACAGCATCGAAGCCGTGGCCCTGGCCGCCAAGGGACTCTTCCTGGCCACCACCGGCAACCGTTTCGGTGAGCTTCTGGGGCTGGGAGAGATCAAGGCGGCGGCCGTGCAGACGAAGCAGTATCACCTGCTGATGTACGACTCCAAACAACATTATCTCAGCATCGCCGTCAAACCGGAAGCCAACCTGGAGAGTGTGGAGAGAGAGATCAGGGCGGTATTGATCCCCGGCAAGTAGGAGATTGGCACCATGCAGGATATCTTGCAGCATATCAACAGTGTCGAGGGGTTATCGGCAGCGCCGTTTTCGGCGGCAGGGGCGAGGTCCTCGCCCACGCCTTTCCCTCGCTGATCGATGCTGAATCCTCAAAAAAACGGCGGCCCTGTCGCTGGAGTGCACCTACGGGCTGCAGATCGAACAGAACCTCGATATCCTGGACCTGCGCTACGCCGATGGCCGCATCCTGGTGAAGGCCTTTCCCGGGCCATGCTCTGCCTTCTGTGCGCCAAGAATATCAATCTCCAGGTTCTGTTCATCACCTCAACCTGGCGGTCAAGAAACTGGAATCGCTTCTGCCAAGCAGGGCGAGCCCACGGCGGCGGTGCGGCAGACCGACGCCCCGGCTGACCAGGGAGGGGCGGCCGCCGCCCTGAGGCTGCGCATCAGCCACCTTGCGAACAAGGAGGCCAGCAGCAGCTTCGATTCGTTCGGCATGGTCGCCATCAGTCAGCCCACTCCAAGTATATCGGCGATTTCTACAAGGCGCCGTTCAAAAAGCTCAGGCTGGTCAACGAGGCTGCGGGCACGAGCGGACATTCCCGGTCATGGTCATGAACGACATGGGCAGCAGTACGACGGCACGATCATCGTCGGACCGGGGATCGAAAAGAAGCTCAAGGTGAGCGACGGGGACAAGATCGAGGTGGCGCTCGGCTGACGCCGGCAGGCAGCAGTGAACGTAACGGGGGGCGGGATTCCGCCTCCCGTTTTTTGTGGCCGGGCGGTGGCGTAACGAAGGGGCCGGGGCGGTACGGTTGCAGGTGCCGTGAGCCGGATGGCAGGGGTTACCCCGGTTCTTTGCCTTGGGATGCGCCTTGTCGTAGACCTCCATCAGGCGGTCGATGCCGACGTGAGTGTATTTCTGGGTGGTGGAGAGGGAGGCGTGGCCCAAAAGCTCCTGGATCGACCTGAGGTCGGCCCCCCCTTCCAGCATGTGGGTGGCGAAGGTGTGCCGCAGGGTATGGGGGGAGATACGCCTGAAGGCGGCCACCCGCAGGACGTGGGCATCGATGATGCGCGTCACGCTGCGGCGGTTGAGGCGTTGGCCGCGGGTATTGAGGAAGAGCGGGCCGGTTCCGGCCAGTTCCCCGCGCTGGGCCAGGTACTCCCGGACGGCCTGGGCGGCGCGGCTCCCCACCGGCACTATACGCTCCTTGCCCCCCTTGCCCAGCACCCGCACCATGCCGCCGGACAGATCGAGATCGCCAACGTTCAGGCCGGTCATTTCGGAAACGCGCAGCCCGCTGGAATAGAGCAGCTCCAGGACTGCCCGTCCCTGAGGCGTACTTCTCGTCTGGCGAGGGGCCTCCATGAGGGCGGTAGCCTGGTCGATGTCCAGGTGAAATGGCAGGCGTTGTTCCCTCTTGGGCGTGGCGGTCAACTCGGCCGGTTTTTGTCGATCTCGCCCCGCCGCAGCAGGAAACGGAAAAAGGTCCGTATGGCGGCCAACTTCCGGCCGATGGAGCTTTTCATCGCCGTTTTGCCGAGCAGGGCCAGATAGCGCCGCAGCAAAAGATGGTCCATCTCCCCGGCCGAGACGTCATCGCCCCGCTCTTTGGCGACAAAGAGCGCCAACTGCTCCAGGTCGCGGCGATAGGCGGCCAGGGTGTGGGCGAAACGTTGCGCTCCGTCTCCAGGTAGGCACAGAAGGCGGTTATCTGTTCGGCAAGACGTGCCACGGTAAAAGCCTCAAAAGCGAAAATCGTTTCTCACAGAGCACACAGAGGCACAGAGAAAAGATTGGAATATATTCGCCTCTATCTGTAATCGTTCGGTTTTATTTGTGTCTTTCGTATTTTTCGTGAATAACCGTTATTTAGATAGAGAGCCAGCGTTGTCCGGTTTAGTCTTTGCAATAGAGTTTAGACCCTGCTTTATCCCTCACCCGGCCTTCGGCCACCCTCTCCCGACGGGAGAGGGGATGGTGAATATCCCTTCTCCCACCGGGAGAAGGTGCCCCGAAGGGGCGGATGAGGGGGCTTTTGACATGCTACGCAAACCTAACCGGACATTACGGATAGAGAGCCATTTTTTTGATGTTCTCCGTGCCTCTGTGAGCTCTAGCGAACGAAGTGAGCGAGTGAGCGAGTGAGAGATGCCTTTGACTCTCATTCAAAGGAGGTAGGCCGCTCTTCACCTTCCAGCTCTTCCGTTCGTTGATGTCGCGGTAGACCCAATCCTGCCGGTAGCTCTGGGTCTTGATACGGTTGGAGGGGAGGATGTAGTAGTCGAATTCGGCCACCACCTCGCCGGTCCCCTTGTCCGGCAGGCATTCGGAAGTCAGGATGCGGAAATCGGTGATGGCGACCTCCCGCTTTTTGATGTCGGCGGCGGCTTTCACGAACTCGTCGCGCAACTCGGGCACCATGTAGGCCATGCCGGCCCCCTCGATCTCATGCCAGCGCAGCAGCTTGTTGTAGGCCTTCATGCTCTTTTCGAACTCCTCGCGGATGGTCGAGTTCGGTGTGCTGCAGGCGGTTGTCATCAGGCAGCAGAGCAGGAGCAGCCCCGCCTTGAACGTTTGTATCATCGCCGTTCCCCTTCCCGTGCGTGAATATAGTCGATCAACTCCAGGGCCAGTTCGCATTTTCCGAAGGGGGGATCAGGTAGTAGCCTCCGGCGGCAGTGAAGGTGGCGTCGATGAACTCCTTGGCAATGGCCAGCCCTCCCGGGCGCCGGCTTCCTTCTCCAGGCCTTCATGCGGGCGCGGATCGCGTCCGGGACGCTGATGCCGGCACCTCGTTGTGCAGATACTCGGCATTGCGTTCGCTTACCAGCGGCATGATCCCGGCAGAAGCGGGATGCCGCAATCCCGGGTCTGTTCAAGGGCCTCCAGGAACAGACCCGGGTCATAGACCGGCTGGGTCTGGGCAAAACGGGCGCCGTTGGCCGCTTTCTTGCGCAGCCGTTCGGCCTGGAGCGCCATGTTCTTCGTATTGGGATTGAAGGCCGCCCCGACGGTAAAGCCGGTCCCGCTGCCGATGGGGTTGCCGATGGCGTTCACGCCGCGGTTCATGTCGGTGAGGAGCTTGATCAGGGTGAAGGAGTGGAGATCGAAGACCGACGTGGCCCCGGCATGGTCCCCATGGCGGCGGGATCGCCGGTCACCGCCAGGATCGTGTG
This sequence comes from Geobacter sp. FeAm09, assembly GCF_008330225.1. Lineage (NCBI taxonomy): Bacteria > Pseudomonadati > Thermodesulfobacteriota > Desulfuromonadia > Geobacterales > Geobacteraceae > Geobacter > Geobacter sp. FeAm09. The sequence continues at coordinate 4,083,366 of NZ_CP042466.1, forward strand.
CAACCCCAGCAGGCTGGCGCCCATCATGTCCGACTGCATGCCGATCAGGTTGCGGTCCCGGCCGGTGACGTGGATGATGACCTCGATGCCGACCTCGCGCTGGATGATGCTCCCCAGGGCGATGTTCCCCATGCGGGGGCGGCCAGGGGATTCTCGGCCAGGTTGATGGCATCCACCCCGGCCTCCTTCAGGCGCCGGCTGCTCTCGATGATCCGGCGGCAGTCCATCCCCTTGGGCGGGTCGAGCTCTACGGTGATGACCTTGCGGCGCCCCCACGGATCCAGAAACGAAGCCCTGTGGGGCCGGGAGCCTTCCTGGACCCCAGCGGCGGCATGGGCAGACACGGGGGGCGCGGAGAGGGCCGCCTGCCTGCCAGGGTGCGGGCGAGTGCGGCGATATGTTCCGGCGTGGTCCCGCAGCAGCCGCCGATCAGGCTGGCTCCGGCGGCGGCCATCTCTTCCGCCATGGCGGCGAAATAATCGGGGGTGGCGCGGTAGATGTAGCGCCCTTCATGGTACTCGGGAAAGCCGCTGTTGGCATAGGCTGAGATCGGCTTGGCGGTCAGGGCCGCCAGGCGGCGCACCACCTTGACCAGTTCCAGCGGGCCGGCACCGCAGTTGGCGCCCAGCATATCGGCTCCGGCCGCTTCCACGGCGGCGCAGAACGCCTCCACCGTCGTGCCGTCGCCGCTGCGCCCCCCTCCATGAAGGCCATGGAGGCGCAGACCGGCAGGCCGGTCTCCCGGGCCGCCCGTACCGCTGCGACCAATTGCTCCAGCGAGCCAAAGGTCTCCAGCAGGAGCAGATCCACCCCCCTTCGGCCAGAGCGATGCACTGTGCCCGGAAATGCCCTGCCATGACGTCGGGGGTCAACTCCTGTTCCTCGCCCTTCATGCGCACCAGGGGCCCACCGAACCGGCGACGAGTTTGTCGCCATTCCCGGCCGCCTCCCGGGCGATGCGCGCCCCGGCCCGGTTGATCTCGCCGACCTTGTGCCCAGGCCGATGGCCGCCAGTTTGGTATGGTTGGCGCCGAAGGTGTTGGTCTCGATCACCTGGGCCCCGGCGGCGGCGTACTCGCGGGCCAGTTCCAGCACCAGGGCCGGACGCACCAGGTTCAAGTGCTCGAAGTTGCTGTCGAGCCCGATCCCCCTGGCGTAAAGCATGGTGCCAACGGCCCCGTCTCCGGTAAGGATCTCTGTTGTGAGTCTGTCGAGAATAGTCATGGGTAACCACGTTCTTAGGAGCTGGCGTATCTGCTGTTGCCCGAATCCCCGAGATGGGGTATATAGAACATTCTCCTATTTTTGCTCCAGGATGGAATACTTACGATGCATGCTCTTATTCAATGGCTTCTCCACACCATCGGCACCATGGGCTATCCCGGCATATTCCTGCTTATGGCCATGGAGAGTTCGGTGATCCCGGTGCCGAGCGAGTTGGTCATGCCGCCGGCCGGCTACCTGGCCTTCCAGGGAAAGATGAACCTGGCGGCCGCCATTGCGTGCGGTACCCTGGGAAGCCTCGTGGGGGCCTACGCCAACTATTTCGCCTCCCGCTACCTGGGGAGGCCGCTGATCATCAGGTATGGCAAATACGTCCTGATCCCGCCGGAGAAGTTTGAACGGGTGGAGCGTTTTTTCCTCCAGCACGGCGAGATCTCGACCTTCATCGGCCGGCTGCTGCCGGTGGTCCGCCATCTGATCTCCATTCCGGCCGGCCTGTCCGGCATGGGGCACATCCGCTTCTCGCTCTACACCCTGGCAGGCGCCGGCCTCTGGTGCAGCATCCTGGCCGTCATCGGCTATGCCATCGGCGAGAACCAGCAGTTGATCATGCAGTACTCGCACAAGGCCCTCGCCTGGGTCATTGTGTTCAGCATTATTCTGGTTGCAGTCTATGTATGGCGCTATCGCCGGCGCAACGGTATTAAAGCGTAAAGCCGGCGAGAAGGCAAAAGATTTTTCAGAAGGAGCACGCATGCAGATCAAGCGCACGGGGCGCATCCACTACGTTGCCGTCGATTTTGCCGGTTCACCCGGATCGGTTCAGGGGTTTACCACCCGCCACGAGGGGGTATCCCGTCCCCCTACAATTCGCTCAACCTGGGGATGAACACCCAGGACCAACCGTTCAACGTCGAGGGTAACCGCAGCATCCTGACCCGCACGTTCGGCGTCAACCAGGAGGCCCTGGTCAGCGTGCGGCAGGTGCACGGCACCGATATCCTGGTAATCGACGAACCCAACGAGGATTACAGCCACTTCTTGAGCGTGGAGAGCGACGCCATCATCACCAATCAGCCCGGCGTCATGATCGGCATCTGCGTGGCCGACTGCGTGCCGATCCTCCTCTGCGATCCCCGCAACAGGGTTGTGGCTGCGGTCCATGCCGGCTGGCAGGGCACCGCGGCCAAACTGGTTGCCAAAACAGTGGCCGGGATGGGTTCGCTCTTCGGCAGCGATCCCAAAGAGTTGCAGGCCGCCATCGGCCCCAGCATCGGCAAATGCTGCTACGAGGTGGATGCTCCGGTCAGGCAGGCCTTTCTCCAGAACGGGATGCCCTGGAACTCCTTTGCCGAGGCCCGCGGCGAGGGCACGTGGCTGCTCGATATGGCCGCCGCCAACCGGGACCTGCTCCTGACCGCCGGCGTGCCGGCCGCCGGGATACAGGTCTCCGATATGTGCGTCTGCTGCCGGAAGGACCTGTTCTTCTCCTACCGCCGGGATAGTGGGGATACGGGCAGGCAGATGGGCTTCATTATGCTGACGCCGCCATAACCGGGGCTTTCCTTGCCGCTCTGAACACCTCTTGACATAGTTGATACGTAAGCACCGCCGTTCTGGACTCGCTGACCCTGGTATCATCCGCATTCTGACGACGTATCCGCGAAGGCCCCGCTGCCGGACGATTCCCGGGTACCATGGATTGAGAGGTGAGATATGCTTGCCAAAGTCCTCAGCAGCGCCCTGATCGGGATCGATGCCCTGCTTGTGGATGTGGAGGTGGATCTGGCCCCCGGCCTGCCCGCCTTTGCCACGGTCGGCCTGCCCGACGGCGCCGTCAAGGAGAGCAAGGACCGGGTCAAGGCGGCCCTCAAGAACTCGGGCTACGATTTCCCGGCCCGGCGCATCACCGCCAATCTGGCGCCGGCCGACATCAAGAAGGAAGGGGCGGCCTTCGACCTCCCCATCTCCATCGGCATCCTGGCGGCGACCGGCGTGGTGAAGACGCCCCGCCTGCGGGAGTACCTGCTTTTGGGGGAGCTCTCCCTGGATGGCGGCCTCAAGGCGATCCGCGGCGCCCTTTCCATGGCGGTCGCCGCCAAGCGAGCCGGCCTGGCCGGCGTCATCCTGCCCGCGGAGAACGCGTCCGAAGCTGCGGTGGTGGAGGGAATCGACATCATTGCCGCCACCGCCCTTTCCCAGGTGGTGGAATTCCTCAATGGCCGTGACGGGATCGACCCCTTTGCGGTGGACCTCCAATCCCTCTTCACCAGCGGTTGCGAATATGGCGAAGACTTCAGCGAGGTCAAGGGGCAGGAACACGCCAAGCGGGCCCTCGAAGTCGCCGCCAGCGGCGGACACAATATCCTCATGATCGGCCCTCCAGGGTCGGGCAAGACCATGCTGGCCCGCCGCATCCCCACCATTCTGCCGCGCATGTCGTTTGACGAGGCCATCGAGACCACCAAGATCTTCAGCGTCAGCGGCATGCTGGAGAGCGGCCGGGCGCTCCTGGCGGCCCGGCCGTTTCGTTCCCCGCACCATACCATCTCCGACGTCGGCCTGATCGGCGGCGGCACCACGCCCAAGCCGGGGGAGGTCTCCCTGGCCCACAACGGCGTCCTGTTTCTGGACGAGTTGCCCGAATTCAAAAAAAACGTCCTGGAGGTGCTGCGCCAGCCGCTGGAAGACGGCCGCGTCACCATCTCCCGCTCCCTTCTGACCCTGACCTATCCCTCCCGGGTAATGCTGGTCGCGGCCATGAACCCCTGCCCCTGCGGCTACCTGGCCGATCCGGTCCACCCCTGCGTCTGTACCCCCCTTGCCATTCACCGTTACCGGTCGCGCATCTCCGGCCCGCTTCTGGACCGGATCGACATCCATATCGAGGTGCCGGCCGTCACCTACCGCGACCTGTCCGACCGGGGAGAGGCCGAGAGTTCCCGGGATATCGCCGAGCGGGTGGCGCGTTCCCGAAAGCGCCAGGCCGAGCGTTACCAGGGGACCAGGGTCCATTGCAACGCCCAGATGACGCCACGCTTCATCAAGAAGTTCTGCGAGCTGGACAGCGCCGGCAGCCGCATGCTGGAACTGGTTACCGATCGTCTCGGTTTTTCCGCCCGGACCTACAACCGTATCATCAAGGTCGCCCGCACCATCGCCGACCTGTCGGACAGCGAGCAGATCCGCGAAGAGCATATCGCCGAAGCGATCCAGTACCGCAGCCTGGACCGCAAGGCGCCGTAAACAATTATTCTGTTTAAAAAAATGTATCGATAGTATACATTTATAAATCAGGCTTTTATGTCTGAAACAGGGCGGGCCCGGCCCAGGGGGCGGGGCAGGCTGGTACGGTACTTGCTCGTAATAATTCCGGCGAGTTAGATATATTCAAACCTGCCGCCGTTTTTTTTGCCTTTCGGGCCTTTTTGATGGAGATAATCTCGATGAATCTTAGATCTGTGGGCCTCCTCCTGCTGACGGCGATATTTCCGTGCGTCGCCCAGGCTGCCGATGTGTCATGTAAAACCGCAGAGTGCCATACGTCAATTGGCGGAACGCAGAACATGCATGAACCGATCAAGGAGGGGGACTGCTCGGGGTGCCACAAACAGACCAACCAGCTTCACCCGATCAAAGGCGCCAAGAGCTTTGCCCTGACCGCGCAGGGGGCCGCCCTCTGCTACCAGTGCCATGACACCTTCGGCAAGAAAAAGGACGTGCATCCTCCGGTCAAGGACGGGGAGTGCGCGTACTGCCACAAGCCTCACGGCGGCGCCGGCCGCTTCCTGCTGGAGGGGGGGGACGACCAGACCGCTCTCTGCATGGGATGCCACGATGCCGCCGATTTTAAGAAGAAAGTCAGGCATGGCCCGGTAGCCGTAGGTTCCTGTAGCCGGTGCCACAATCCCCACGAGTCGGATGAGAAGAAACTGCTCAGGGGACCGGTGTGGGAAAGCTGCCTTAAATGTCATGCCGATTTTTTGAAAACACTCCAGGACTCGCCGTTCATCCATCCGCCGGTCAAAAAGGGCCCCTGCACCTCCTGTCATACCCCGCACAGTAGTGAAAATGGCCAACTGCTCAAGAAAAAGATGCCGGATATCTGCATCAGTTGCCATCCAGGGGTGGAAAAGAAGCTGAAACTGAAGCTTGTGCACAAGCCGCTCAAAGAGGCGGGGGGATGCGGCAACTGCCATTCCAGCCATTTTTCCAAGGCCAAAGGACTGCTGTCGGGGGACGACAGGAGCGTTTGCCTCGGATGTCATGATACGGATAAGCTCGGCAAGCCGCCCCTCAGGAACATCAAGAAGGAAATCGAAGGAAAGAAATACCTGCACGGCCCGCTGGAGCTCGGTGAATGCCGGGCATGTCATGACCCTCACGGCAGCGACAATTTCCGCCTGCTCAAGGGGAGCTATCCGACGGACCTCTATGTTGCCTACAAGGAGGGACTCTATGGCGTATGTCTGTCGTGCCACGAGAAGAATCTGCTCCGCTTCCCGGAAACCACGATTTATACCAAGTTCCGCAACGGGAATCGCAATCTGCACTATGTCCACGTCGTCAATCGTAAGGGGCGCACCTGCCGTGTCTGCCATGAGCCCCACGCCAGCACCGGAGAAAAGTTGATCAGCAAGGAGGGGGTACAATTCGGCGACTGGAAGATCCCGATCAATTTCAAGCTCACGGCAACGGGGGGGAGTTGTTCGCCGGGCTGCCACCGCCCCTTTACGTACGACCGGGAGAAACCGCAAAATTATCAGGCAGAGGACAAGAAATAGAACAGGTGAACGTCAGCAAGGAGATTACGTATGCATACAGAGACAAGACCGTTGCAGGGAGTTGTAAGGATCCTAAAAACCATTGCCATGATCATGACCGGTACGCTGCTGCTGGCAGGCTGCGCCGCTGCGCCGGTTGCAAAGAAGACCTCGGTGTTTTTCCCCGCTCCGCCCAATGAACCCCGGGTCCAGTTTTTGAGAGCGATCTCGGGCTCCAAGGATGTGGAAGACCAGCAGAGCAAGTTTTCACTGCTTCTGAGCGGTGCCAGCGATCGCGACGTCAACAAGCCGATCACCAGGCCATACGGGATTCACTATACCAGGGGGAAGCTGTATATCTGCGATACTCAGGGGGCTTCCACCGTTGTCATCATCGACCTTCAGAAAAAGACCTTCGAGTATATGAAGGAAAATCCCGGGCTCGGGAAGCTGAAAAAGCCGATCAACCTGGCGGTCGACAAGGACGGCAGCATCTATGTCGCCGACACGCTCCGGAAAGAGGTCCTGATCTACGACCCGTCCGGTTCCTATGTCGGGAGCATCGGCAAGGGAAGCAGCATGAAACCCGTGGATGTGGCACTGGATGGCGACAATGTGTATATCCTTGACCTGAATGGCAACGACATCAAAATTTTCGACAGGAAGAGCCGGGAACTCATACGCAGTATCGGGCAATTCGAGGACAAATCCCTGGGGCTCGCCCTGCCCACGAACTTCACCCTCGACGACAAGGGCTTGATCTATGTCACCAATATCAACGACGGCAGCGTCAAGATCCTGGACAAGGATGGCCATTTTATCAGCAAATTCGGTAAATTGGGTGACGCTTTCGGTGAGTTCACGCGTCCGAAGGGGATCGCCGTCGATGCCAGACATCGTATCTGGGTCGTTGACGGGGGGTTCCAGAATGTGCAGATTTTTAATGAAAAACAGCGTTTGCTGATGTTTTTCGGCGATCCTCCGCTGCTCTCGGGCGCCTTGAACCTGCCGGCCGGGATCGACGTGACAACGGACAACCTGGATTATTTCCAGCAATTCGCCGATCCTGATTTCATACTGGAGGCGGTCGCCTTTGTCACCAACCAGATGGGGGACGCCATGGTTTCCATATATGGGTTGGGGCATAAAAAGGGGGCAGCCGACGTCCCGGAGGGACAACAGCAGGGTGTGACCGGACAGTTCGGTGCCAAAAAGGCGGGTGACAGCCGGGGTACGGAGTGATATCGGATCGCTTTCTCCATAGGCTCCGGCAGGTTGTATATTTTGCCGCTATTGCCTGTATGATCTGGGGCTGCAGCCCGCTTACCAGGTATAAGCTGACCTCGACCCTGTTCGACGGCGTCCCGAGCATGCCTCCAGCCGAACAGTACTGCGCCGACTATGCCGCCCAAGTGGTCGCCAAGACGCGCGCCGAGGCTGAAGGGAAGAGCAGTGCCGCCGGGGATGCGGGCAAGGCGTCGTCCCACAACCCCTATGACGAAAAAAAATGCGATAACTGCCATGACAAGACCACCGAAAGCGGCCTTGTCGTCAAATCCAAAAATGAACTCTGTTTCGTCTGCCACACCGGGTTCGTCAAGGGCTCCTTTGTGCATGGCCCGGTGGCGGTTGGGGATTGCCTTGTCTGCCACGAGCCGCACAATTCGCCCAACCCCGCGCTCCTGAAGGTGCGTCCGTCGGAGGTCTGCGCTGCCTGCCACCACGAAAAACGGCAGGCGGCTTCTCTGCACGAGAAAGCGGCAAGCCACGGCCTGATCTGTATCAATTGCCACGATCCCCATTTCGGGAATGTGCTCTTTTTCCTGAAGTAACCGGGAGCGTGCATGCGGCAGCCAACCCTCCCTCTCATACTTCTGTTTTTGCTGCTGACATCCGTTCGGGAGGCCGGAGCGGCCAGGTTGGGTCTTTTGCTGCTCGGCACTCCGCAACAGCGCGTTGACTTCACCTATCAGTTCAACGGACAGCAGCAGGCCACTACCTCGCAGCAGCACCAGATGGAGGAGGATTACACCTTCAAGATCGATTACGGCATCATCAGGCCGAGTCTGCTGAAGGGCTCCTTCAGGACCGCGCTGCGTTTCAACCAGGGGCTGACCTATCAGAGCGGTTCCCGGGATCAGTCGTCTTCGAAAATTGGATTTTTGTATGACATCAAGGGGCTCCTGCTCGGGCAATCGGTCGCTCCGGCAGAATTTTCCGCCAAATCGGACATCACCCAGGTTTCGGTCCCATTTTCAAAATCATACCAGGTGACCAATACGACGTATAACCTCTCGTGGTCGCTGAAAAACAGGATGCTGCCGTTCTCCATCGAATACGCCACAGGCACCTCGGAAACCAGCGGATTGCAGGTAGACACCAAGCGGGTTCGCGACGAGATCCGGCTGCATGCCGCCCATAATGCCGCCATCAGCACCACCGCCGTCGATGTGTACAACATACACAATACCTACAGCCCCGCCCAGGGGGGGCTCAATTTCGACAACCATTATGAAATCAGACTCCAGAACGATTTGGTGTGGGCAGACGGTGCGAAAGCCCGCAGGGTGAGTTCCCGGCTGCAGGCATCGGAATCGACCGGGATCAACTTCACAAAAAATTTCGAGTGGAGCGAAGCAGTCCACTGGGATTGGGGGAAAAGCCTCCGCAGCGGCGCCAACTACTCCTTTGGGAGCACGGGCGGAGACCCCGGCGCCCAAAAACATAATACCGGTGGCGCCTGGCTCCAGCACCAACTCTTCAAGAGCCTGACCACGCGGCTGGACCTACGGGCCCGGAAAAACGACTACCCCACGGGCTACGATCAGGAGATCAACGGTGGCGTGTCGTTCAACTATGTCAAACAGCTCCCGGCCCAGAGCACGCTTTCGCTCAACGGCTATCGCCAGTACACCCTGGACACTCGCGACCTTGGCACCGACCGGCTGCACATATATAATGAACAGCATACGGTGTCCTTTGCCTCCCATCTCTATCTGGCACAACCGAACGTGATCGCCAGCAGCATCACCGTGCGCAACGCCGACGCCTTGAAACGCCTGGCTCCCTATGACCTGAACGTGGATTACCAGGTGACCGTCAGCGGGGCCCTGACCGAGATCGTCCCGTTGACCAGCGGGGCGATCAAGGATGGGGACAGCCTGTTGATCAGTTATGACTACCAGGTGGATCCCCAGTTGAAGACCACAACCAATGCGTACGGCTTTGGGGGCAATATCCAGTTTCTGGGCGGGAAATATCGCCTGTACGGTGATTTTTCCCAATCGCACATGGACCGTTCCGCCGGCCAGGGGCAGTTGGCCAGTCTGACGGCCCAAATAAGGTCTACGCTTGGTCTGGAGCGGAAATGGGACTCCGTTACGCTTGGCGCCGAATACAACAGCTTTGATTCGGAAGCGGACAAGCACGAATCGCTTACGGCGCAGATGCGCTACAGCAACGAACTGCGTGACGGGGTCCTGTCGCTGACACTGGTCGACCAGTATCTCTGGTACGGGCCGGTTACCACCGGCACGACCACCAGCCGCAGGGCAGACGAAAACTCCTTCACGGCAACCGCCGGTTATGGCAAGCGACTCTTTTCCACGACATACATGACGCTCAACTCGACCTATATTAACGTAACGGGCGCCAACACGAAGGACAGTCTCACGGTTGGTGCCTCCCTGCGCTGGTCCCTCGGGAAGATGATTGCATCGTTGAACACCTCCCTGGGGCTGCGCCGCGAGGGAGGCACTACGGCCACCGACGAAACGGTGCGTTTCACGGTGTCACGTTATTTCTAAATCAACGGTAGGTGCCCCAATGGGAGAATACAACCACACACCGACGCGGGGAACATTGGTCGGCCGTCTCGCAGCCATCGGCATCCTCTGCATGCTGCTGGCCGCCTGCGCCGGTTCGGCGGCACAGACGACGCGGCGGATAGAATGGCCGCCTCCACCCGCACAGCCCCAGATCGCCTGGGCCGGAGAAGTCGGCAGCTATCTGGATGCAGGGATACGCAAAGGCTTCTGGCGCCGGCTGGCGGATGTCTTCGTAGGGGAAAGCGATGTTCGTATCGGCCGCCCCTACGGCATCTACGTTGACGAAACCGGGCGGCTCCTTATCGCCGATCCCGCCTTTGGCGTTGTCCACGTCATGGATGCCGGCCAGAACACCTATACGATCATCGGCCAAGGGGAAGGGCCCGCTTTCAAGAACCCGATCGCCATTACCGGCGACGGGGCGGGCAACGTTTATATTACCGACTCGGCGGCCAGTCTGGTGTACCGCTATAGCTTCCGGGATAACGCCCTGACCCCTTTTATCCATTCCGTCGAACGCCCGACCGGGATCGCCTTCAACCGGAGGAACCGGCTGCTATACGTGAGCGATACTACCTCCAGCCAGGTTGTCGTCTGCGACCTGAGCGGCAACGAACGCTTTCGCATCGGAGGAACAGGCTCCGGGCCGGGGCAATTCAACCGCCCCACCGATCTTTTTATCGACAACAGCGGCACATTGTACGTCACCGATCCCCTGAACTCACGCATCCAGGTGTTTTCCGCCGAGGGGGTCTTCCGGAGGGCGTTTGGGCGGCCGGGCGACGGCGGCGGCGACTTCTCCAAGCCGAAAGGGGTTGCCGTGGACAGTAACGGCACCATCTATGTGGCCGATGCCCAACTCGATGCGGTACAGGTATACAACATGTCGGGCGGCTTCCGTTTTGAATTCGGTGCAAGCGGGAGCGAGGCCGGCACGTTCTGGATGCCGTCGGGCGTGCATATCGACCGCAACGACAGGATCTACGTGGCAGATACCTACAACCGGCGTATCCAGATCTTCCGGATTGTCCCGCCCGCGGCCCCGCAAGGAAAGGAGAAGTGACGCCATGAAACTCTTCCGCGCCATCCTGGCGGCTCTGGCGGTAGCAACCATGGCCCTGCCTTCCCGATCAGGCGCCGACAGCATCGTCAACTCTCCCCACAACCTGTCGTCGGGAAGCACGGCCCGGGTGATGTCCACGGAAGAGACGCGGGTCTGCATCTTCTGCCATACCCCCCACCACGCGACCAAGCTTTCCGATACCAGCTATACCGGGCCGCTCTGGAGCCGCGAGGAGAACACCGCCCAGGACTATACTCCCTACGCGTCCACTACCATCGCAGCCAGCCCGGGCCAGCCCCAGGGGCCTTCACGACTCTGCCTGAGTTGCCACGACGGCACCATTGCCCTTGGCGCCCCGGGCACCCACGCCACCTCGGCGACACTTGGTCCCCTTACGCCGCCTCCCACCGGGAAATCGACCGTTCTGGGCAAGGACCTGCGCGACGACCATCCGATCTCCATGGAGTATGGCCGCAAGACCTCCGAATTCCGGGATGCCGCCACGGTGACCGGAACCACCCGCATCAAACTGGTGAGGCGCGCAAGCACCCTGTACGTGGAGTGCACCTCCTGCCACGACCCCCATGACAACCAGTACGGCAATTTTTTGGTGTTGGACACCTCCAGCCACCGGGATGCACTCTGCACCGTCTGCCACGCCAAGACCGACTGGACGGGGAGTGCCCACGAGAACGGCGGCACCCGCTCCAGCGGGAGCATCCCGGCCGATGTGGCCAAGAACGGCTGCGTCAACTGCCACACCCCCCACGGGGCCCAGCAGGGGGTCGATCTGCTGACGCTCACCGCCGCCGGGGCCAGCATGGACACGAACTGTTACGCCTCCTGCCACAACAGCTCCTCGTACCCGTCCAACGTCTACAGCCAGTTCGCCGTCTCCGGCGCACACCACCCGTCCGGCGGTTATGACAGCGCCGCCAACAAGCATAGTGAAACGGAAACGCTTCCCCTGCCGGCAACCGACAAGCATGTCCATTGCGTGGATTGCCACAATCCCCACCAGGCGATCTGGCAGAACGCCCCCTGAGCAACGCCACGGCCTCGCCCAACGGCCCGCCCAGCGTGAACGGCGTCCTCAAGGGGGTGCGGGCATCGACATCAACGGCAGTCAGAAGACCGTGGCCAGCTACGAGTACGAGATCTGCTTCCGGTGCCACTCCGGCGATGCCGCCCTGGCAGGCAACTATAACACCTATCCGCAGGTGTCACGCACCTTCGGCTCGCTGGACGAGCGCGAGCGTTTCGACTGGGGGAGCGCCAAGTCCTGGCACCCGGTGGCCAAGGAATTCGTCCGGGTCGGGAACAGCCAGGGGCTGAGCCTCAAAAGCGCCAGCATGACCATGATCTACTGCAACGACTGCCACGACTCCCACGGCTCGGGCAGCCACCTGCTGCGCCTGGAAAACCCGGACACCTTCTCCCAGGGGCAGAGCATCTCGAACTACCCGCTCTGCTATAGCTGCCACGACGAAACCTATCTCACGAGTTCCGCCACCAACATCGGGAAACTGCACCGGGCCCACGTCTGGGGCCAGCACAACCCGCTCAGCACCAACAGCAGCTACCGGGCCTCCTGCTCCGCCTGTCACGACCCCCACGGCGTCCCGTACAAGGCCGGGCTCACCACCAGTTCCAATGCCCTGCACCTGATAAATTTCGACCTGCGCTACGCCGGCAGCGGGTCCTCCTACGATGCGTCAACCAGCAGCTGCCTCGTCACCGGCACCGGCACCAGCGGGCTTTCCTGCCACCCCACGACAACCGGCACGGCCAGTTTCAACCCCTATCCCTACCCCTGACATCCCCGGCTGGCGGCCAGGCAAACCGTGCGACCCCTCTTCTTCCGTTTCGGGAGGAGAGGGGTCTTTTGTCATACCACGTGAAAAAACAGTGCCTCCGTGAAATAACCGTAATGGGGGGACGCTAAGTAACCAATAAACCGCAAAAACGACGAAAAATATATATGGTTAATTTTGAATGTTTGAGCGCCCCGAATAGGGGAAAAAACTCGTAAGCATTCTCAATTATTTAAACTATTGTTCCCACCTCCCTCCCTGATCCCGACCGCCACGGTGTGCAATCCCCCATTTTTGTTTGTTGGCACTCATGTTGCTATCAAGACCTGTGGATAAATATCTGAAATATAGTAACAACCTGGAATTACAGGCCCAGGGTAAAAAACAGCACCAGGCTTTTCCGGTACTGACAAACCGGCGAGAGGAAAGGCGGAAAGGAGACGAGGCAGACAGATACCAAACCCGAATGCTGTACGAAGAGACTGGCAGTAGAATCCAATTTTAGACGAAAGAAAAGGAGACAGCTTACAATGAGAAAACAGATTTGACTGCACTTGTGTTTGGTGCTCTCGGCGTTGCCTCGGCTGCACTCGCCGCGCCTGGGGATGGTGTTCTCACTCGCCCCACAACATGACGACTTACGGCTATACCGATTCCAACGGGCGCGTGTGCGCATTCTGCCACACCCCTCACCATGCCGCCACCAGCACGAATGTCAGCGATTATCTGCCGCTTTGGTCCCGCGCCACGGATACCACGGTGTTCACCACCGCTTATGCCAGCTCGACCATCAACGCCGCCGAACTGCAGGAAACCACCAGCGACAAGGCTATCGGCCCGACCCGTCTCTGCATGAGCTGTCATGACGGCACGATCGCCCCTGACCAGCACTACGGCAACACCGGCACCGCCGCCATGTTGACCGGCGACAACTTCCCGACCTCGGCAACGGCGCAGGCGTTGGTGCCGGCACCGCCGGTCTGTCCAACGACCATCCGGTCGGCTTCAGCTACACCGATGTGCCGTCGGCCCGCCACGGGCAGCCCGTCCGCCAGCGATATCTCCGCCGCCACCGCCAATCAGGATCCCTGGATTCGTCAGGCGAGCGTCACCTACACCGGCAACACCTACAATATCACGGTTCAGGACCGCCTCTATTTCTCCAACGGTAAATCGTACATGACTGCGCTACCTGCCACGACGTGCACAACAAGAAGAACACGTACACGACTACGGGCACCGAGCCGGTCAACTACCTGGTGCTGGCACCGCAGAAGGATTCCGCCCTCTGCCTGACCTGCCACATCAAGTAGACCGGCCTGTAGGCAGAAACTTAGCGATTGAGAATCTGAAAGGAGAAAAGAATGCGTAAATCTGCAGGCTTACTTATAACAGTCCTGCTTCTCCTGGTCGTTCCGGTCCTCGCCAGCGCGATGACATTGACGATCAAGGTAACGGGACCCACCGGCGTGGCGGGCAACAATGTCGCGCTCTCCGTGGAACTGCGGCAACGTGACGTCGGGTCTGAAATACTACTACCCGACCACCGCCACCTCGGCCACCATCAGCATGGCTGCCGGCTATACCTCCACGGTCAAGGTCGACGGCATTACCCAGAACCCCAACTATACGGGTACGGTCGGTCCCTGGACCTCCGGCTCCCACTCCGTTGAGGTCGCCTACAGCGGCACCGCCGCCACGACCTATGCCGTGACCATCACCCAGACCACGGGCGGCACCGTGTCCATCAAGCTGCCCAACGGCACCTCCAACTCCAGCGGCGCTTCCGGCGTCTCCTCCGGGACGAGCATGCCGATCACCATCTCGGCAGCCGCCGCTACAAGATCGCCACCTATAACATCGGCGCAGGCGTCGTGGCCTACGGCGGCACCGTTGCCGGCGAAGTCCTGACGCTGCCGTTCACCTGCACCGCCAACACGGCCGGTAACGGCCACCTACACCCAGGCCCCACGCTCAGCGCATCGCTGTCCGTCCGCTGAACGGCTACACGAACACCGCGGTCAACGTCAAGACCACCGCAACCAGCACCGCTTTGCCGCCTACACCTCCTCCACCGGCATCATGTACAAGTACAATGCCAGGAAAGCAGCCGCCGGTTCCGCTTCGGTCGGCGCCGCCGACGCACCACCAAGACCTTTGCCTTCACCCCGGATACCGTCACGGACTACATCGTTTCCGTGAAGGCATACCTCACCGCCAATACGGCGGTCTTCAAAACATGTCGAGCCGCGTCCCGGTGACCTCCCTGACCGCCGCCATGAACACCAGTGCACCTCCTGCCACGGTCCTTCCCGCTGACCTTCTCCCAGATCGTGGCTGACTACAACGCCGGCGTCAATGCCGGGTAACCGCATGTAACAACGCGGCCTGCCACGGCGGTTCGCCCCACACCAGCCTGGACCTGCAGAAGGGTAATTTTGCTGTCCTCGCACAAAAACGGCGCTCACGGCATCCTGTACGGAGCTAACATCTGTACTACGTGCCACAGCCATAAGACAAACCCCACGGCCGCCTATGTTGCGTACTCCTCTACCGGCAAAGTCTCCCGTACGCAAGCTTGCCAACAGTGCCACGCAATCGGTTCCGCTATGGCGTGTTCAACAGCCAGACCGACACCGACCTGAAGAAGCCCCACGGCAACGCCAACAAGGTCTTCACCATGAACGTAGGCGTCACCACCGTCGGCTGGTACTCGGGCAGCAGGTACGTCTTTGCCAATGCATCGACCTCCTACGTCTCCCCGGCCGACGCCTGCTCCAACTGCCACGGCACAACAACGTGATCAACGGCGAATACGCCGAGAACTACCATTCGGCCAACAACCGCTGGAAAACCTCGTCGAGCCGCCTGGAAATACCAGGGGTACAGCTCGGCGGTAACGCCGGCCAACGTCTCCACCGACGGCTGCGTACGCTGCCACACCACCACCGGTTATGTGAATTTCGTAGCTAACTTCACCAACCTGCAGGCCTGGGGCTTCCAGGAGACCGG